>JBJOII010000130.1:0-11808 GCA_046047235.1 Verrucomicrobiota bacterium
GACTTCTCCGACGCCTCACCAGTCACCCCCTTCCTCCAAGCCTTCTTCGCAGGCCTCCATACCACACCCGCATCAACCACCACTCCCATTAGCCCCCTCTCCAGCCAGCTCTGTAATCACGCCCTCCGCTGGGCCACATCCATCCCCCCAACCTCCCCCAACTCGCTGCCTCCCCACCTCCAACGCACCACACGGAACACACTCCACCACACCATACGCTTCCTCACGAACCCAACCTCCAACGACCCTAACCTCACGCTCCAACAAGCCGCCACGGCTTTCCAAACACTCCTGCCACCTGTGCCGGAATCCCTGCCCCCTCCCGATAGCGCACAGCACGACTTCCTCCAATGGTACCTGTCCCTTACCCCGGACGCCTCCCAGCTACTCCAGCCCGCCCAACTCAAAGCCATCCTCCGCTCGCTAACCGTCGCCCACCGCAACCTCCCCACTACCCCATCCCTGCCTCCACGCTCACTCCAACCACTCCTCACCCAACTCACCCAAACCATCATCAAAACCAACCCCTCACTCCTCCTCCCAGCCCTCCCCGACTATACCCACGCCCTCCTCACCGAAACGCTTGCCCTCCCACCCTCCACTGCACACGACCTCCTCGATCCCAGGAACAACCCACCTCTCCACTACCTCACGCTCATAATCCAAACCACCGCTAACACCTCATTCCTCCCTCACCCCGATTCGCTCGCCTCGCTCGCCGTCTCTACCACCCACGCCCTCTGCCAGCAACCCGGCTGGAAAACCTTGCCCCAAAATCAACTCCGCCTCCTCCTCGACTCCCTCCAGAACACTCTCACAATCCCTCACCTCCCTCCCCACACCCGCAGCACCATCTTCCTCGCCGCCATCCACGCAGCCTGCCAACGACTCGAACTCACCCAACCCCAACACACCCCAACCCCTCTCCTCCTCACCTGCGTCCACTCCACGCTCCACACACTCCTTAACCCCGACCTACCCCAACCCGCCGCCTGGCAACTCCACCACCCCAATCACATCGCCTCCATCCTCCAAATCACGCTGCGCTCACTCAGCCGCGCCCACCTGCACACCAACCCCCTTCCAGCCATACACAACACCCTCTCGCAATTAATCCAGTCCACCTCTCTCGGCGCCCCCTTCTCCCCCCGCCAATATCAACGACTCCTCCGCCACCACCTCCAACCACCCACACCAGCACCATGCCCGGACAACTAAACCCACTCCTCCTCACGCTGCTGCTCCTCACCACCAGCTGCTCCCACATCAACCACCTCCGCGAAGCTCAAACCGCCTTCAGCCAGGCCGCCACGCTCGAAAACCTCGCCCTCACTCAACCCACCGCCATCGCCACACAACCCAACCTCCTCCTCTCCCAGCCCCAGGACGCCATCGCCAACCAACTCCTCGCCCGCACCCGCTACGAAACCGCCCTCTACCACCTCCACCAAGCCAACCCCAAAAAGCTCCAGCACGACGGTCTCCTCGCCTCCGCCCTCACACTCCAAGCGCTCACGGAATGGCGCCTCGGCCTCTACACCAATGCCCTCACTACCCGCCAAAAAACCGACCTCACCTCATCCCCCCACCTGCCTCCGCGCGATCAAGCCCTGCTCCTCGCCCTCCCCGCCCTCATCCAAATCGACCTCGCCCACGACACCATCCTCCAACTCCCTCCCCATCCCGACCCCCGCCTCCTCACCACCCAGTTCCTCCCCCGCCTCCGCGGCCCCCAAGGCGCCACCAGCCAAATCCAACAAGCCCGCAACCTCCTCCCCACTGAACACCCCCTCCAGCTCTACCTCCTCCAATGCCAGCTCAGCGCCTATCGGAACTTCCAGGTCGCCCACCAAAAAATCCTCCTCCAAAACCCACCCCCAAACCACCCCGCTACGCTGACCGCCCAAAAACACCTCCGCGAAATCCAATCCCTCGGCACCTCCCCAGCCTTCTCCACCACCACCCCAACGCTCCTAAACTTCTGGTCCCGCTTCGGCCTCAACCCCAGCACACCAGCAAACCCGTAAGTCAGCACCTCAGCCCTCAGCCCTCAGCCCTCAGCCCTCAGCGCTATGCCCTCAGCGCTATGCCCTCAGCCCTATGCCCTCAGCCCTCAGCCCTATGCCCTATGCCCTCAGCCCTATGCCCTCAGCCCTCAGCCCTATGCCCTCAGCCCTCAGCGCTATGCCCTATGCGCTTCCCGCTTCCCCCTTTGCGCTCCTCACCCAGCCCTGCCATACTGCCCCCATGCACGCGCGAAGCGCCGCTCTTCAATTCCTGCTTCACCTCACTCTCCTGACAACCTCAGGCTTCGCTCAAACCCCCACGGTCATAGAGGAGTTTGACCGGCCGTTTCTCTTCACCTACGGCAGCTGGCTCAATCGGGTCCAGCCCAGCCCCGATGGCACGGTCTCCATCACGGATGTCAGCAACCAGGGAGGCGCCGGTTACAACCTCAACCTCAGTCTCTCCCCTCACGCCAAGGATTGCCTCGCCCTTCAAGCCCGCATCGGACCCAATAACCAGACGCCCGCTCTCCGTGTGCTACTCCGCGACGAATCCGGCCAGACCGCCACCTGGGAATTCCCGCTCCCCCCAACCGACACCCCAGGGTTCACATCGCTCTACCCCCTCGACGGCAACCCCCTGTCCCAACCGCACACGACCGACCGTGACCAGCCTCTCGACCTCGACCGCATCCGCCAAATCCAACTCATGGGAAACTGGATCGGAAACCTCCCCATGGATGTCACCCTCGACGCCATCCTCCTGGTCCCCTCCAACCCAGAGATTGAAACCCTGCGCCAAAGCCGAAAAGACCGGCTCACCCGGCTCGCGCGCGACCAGGCCTCCGAACTGGCTGAAGCCCGCCAAACCATCCAAACCGACCCCCACGGCCCTCGCATCGAACACCTCTCCGCCGCTACACCCACAACAATCGCCCTCACGCTACACGAAGGACCAACCACTCCCCACAACAACGACACCTCCTCTGCCCGCCTCACCACCACCACGGCCGATCACCCAACCAGCTACCTCATCTCGTCTCCCGATGACTTCCAATTCGACCGCCCCCAACACCCCCTGACCGTCCATCGCAAATCCCGGCCCGACACCACCTCTCCCAACCCAAACCAAGCCTCCGTTCAGCACACGATCTATTTGGAACTGCCCCACCCGCTTCAGGAAGGCCGCATCTACCAGCTCGAACTCCTCGGCATCAATACTTCCACCAGCCAAATCACCTACACTCACCTCTCCCGCACCAATACTTGCGACACCATCCATGCCTCCCGAATCGGTTACCACCCGCACGATCCCGCAAAACTATCCTACCTCTCGCTCTGGCTCGGCAACGGTGGTCCGCAATCGTTCAGTACCCTGGACCGATTCCTCCTGCTCGACGCTGCCTCCGGCCAACCCGTCTATGGCGGCCCCATCCAAGCCATCCCCATCACCACAGACCACCCCCACGCCCGCACCCCAGTCTACTCCCTCGACTTCTCGGAATTCCAACAGCACGGCACCTACCGCATCTGTATCCCCAACCTCGGTTGCTCCCAACCCTTCCCCATCTCAGACTCCGCCTGGACCGATGCCTTCCGCGCCTCCCTGCTGCAACTAGACAACACCGCCACCCATACAGCCTCCCCCCCGCTAAGCACGGACCTCCTCCACACCGCCTACCTTCAGCTGGAACTGCTCGACCTGCTTCCAGTGCCTGCTTCCAACAACCCATCCACACTCCCGTTGTCAGACCTCCTCGAATCAGCTCTCAGTGACCTCGAACGTGTCACCCGCGCGAACATCACCAACCCAGTCCTCCTCTGCGCCTACGCCGCCACCGCAGCTCGCGCCGCACGCATCATCCAACCCCTCGACGCCACACGCTATACCGACCTCCTCCAAAAGGCCTCCCAAGCCTGGCATCAGGCCCAACCCAACACTCCCGATCCAGATGCCAACGACGCCATCGTCAACGCAACCGCCACGGCCGCCGTCGAACTCTACCGACTCACCGGCAATCCCGACTACCATCAGGCTTTCGAACAAACCTACGGAACTATCGTGTCCGACCCAACCCGTGCCCTCGCGGCGCAAGACGCCCTGTTCGCCTATACTCTCCTGCCCTCCAACCGCGGCATCTCCATCCTCAAAGACCGGGCCCGCCAGACTATTCTCGAGGCCGCTAACGCCGCAGCCCGCTCCGCCACCACCTCCCCCTTCGGACTCCCCTCAGATCCTGAAGCACTCCCCGTAACCCTCGCCCGCGCTCACTTCACCTCAAAGGACCCCCAACACCTCACCAACCTCATCCGTCTCTGCAGCTATCTCGCCGGAGCCAACCCCGGCAACCAAACCAACCTCACCAGCCTCCCTCTCCCGCAGCTCTCCTCCGAACTCAACGCAAACCTCCGCAGAAACTTCACCCCACCCCTTCGCGAGTGGCCTGCGACGGAATACGCCTCACCCAATACCCGAACCCTCACGACTACCGCACTCCTCCCCCTCACTTACGCCCACGGCTACCTCGCGGGCCAAACCTCCACCCCAGCACCCAAAACTCGAAAAACGGACTAAACCCCTCCTTCCGCCACGCGTGAAAATCACCCCGAACGCGTCAAGTTAACGCCTCCTCCGCCCCATCCCTGCCCCCCCACATCAAAAAAACCACACGGTTGGCGCAGTTTCCCCACATCGGCCATCCCGGCACGATTCGTGCCACAGCCCTACTCAGAACCTCCTCCACCCATCCATGAATACCCCCCCTCCACAACGCCACATCGGACTCACCCGACTCGACCTCGTGGTCATCCTCGCCGTCACCACCGCTCTCGGCCTTCTCCTGCTGCCAGCCCTCCACCAGACGAAATCCAAATCGCATCGCATCCACTGCGTCAATAACCTCAAACAACTCGGACTCAGCTTCCGTATCCAGGCCAGGAACACCGTCGCCCACCCCCTATTACCACCCCAAACACCCGACGCCGCCCTGACAGCCTTTCTCTCCCCCTCCAATCTCATCTCCGATACCCGCCTGCTCCACTGCCCCGCCGATACCCGCTCCACCGCAGCGCCCACCTCCACACTCACCCGATCCAATCTCAGCTATTTCATCAACCCCAACGCCGATGAACGCTTTCCCCAAACACTCCTCTACGGGGACCGCAACCTCACCAGTAATAACATCCCCGTTCCCCCAGGTCTCATCCCCATCACGGCACAACCGAAATGGAGCTGGGGACGCGACATGCACAACCAAATCGGCAACATCGCACTCGCCGATGGCAGCGTCCAAACCATCACCTCATCCCGCCTTCAACTGATCCTCCTGCCAACTCCCGGAAGAACAAACTGGCTCGCGGTTCCATAATATCCAGACCATGCTGCCGCCTGACCGCAATCAGGACCGCAGACATCCATGGACCTGGATCCACTCAAAGACTGGGTTAAAAACCAAGCCCGACGCGAAGCATGGGCCTGCGGTCTCTATGGAGCCGGCTGCACCCTCTTCGGCGGCGCCGCACTCCTTGCCACCTCCATCCCAATCGCCTTTCTGGCCTCCGCCCTCAGTCACCCCATAGCGATAATCGCCCTACCCATTGCCTTCATCACCGCCCTCTTCCTCATCAATGCCCGCACCCGGCGTCCCTATGAACAAGCCACCACCGACCTCGAACAAAAACTGCATCCTGCAGCTCGCAGCTCACGCCTCCCCGTGACGCTCCTCTCCTACCCCGGATTCGACTCCGGCAACCCCCTCCATTACCTGCTCCTCGGCCCCAGACTCTCACATATCGGTTATGCCCATCTCCAACAAGCCCTCGCGCTCCTCCAACTCAACCTCCACGATGCCGCCCTCACGCTCCAAACTCTCCTGGCCGCCGGAAAACGCCTCCCCATCGAACACCTCATCGAACATATCAACCTCCCCAATCCCGCCCCCGTCCTCCTCACTCTCAGGCAAATCCCCGGCGTCCTCCTCCTCACCCAACCGCCCACCGCCTTGACGCTCACCTCCGAGCTCCGACAAGAACTCCATGCTCTGGTCGGACCCCTCCCACCACTGCCCCGGCTCACCTCCAACAACGATCGCGCCGCCGCAGCCCTCCAAGCCATCCATAACGCCATCGGTATCCTACCCCAAAGACCAATCACCCCCATCGTCCCTAACCCGACCCCAAGACGAAAGCTCCGTATCGCCCCACGCCATCCGGAACCCTCCCCTCCTACCCCCACTCAAAAAGAACCTCCCCCCAATCCCGCAGACATCTGGCAACAACACCGCCCGCGCAAACCCTGAAGCCACGCTCCCGACCCAAAACAAAACCATCTTCCTGCCCCTCAATACTATGGCTCACCCGCCGGCACCCACACAGCCCCCCGCGACACCCAGCCCCGTCGCTGCGCTGCATCCTCCACCTGCACCCAATCACCCTGCTCCCCCAACGCCAGCAACTCGGTCCCTTCAGAAACCACATAAAACCGACGCGACTCCTCCACCGGCCCATAACGCACATCAACGCCGTCCTGCAGCACCACCGCAAGCGGTGCGCCTTGGACGGTTCTCACCACCAGCAGCAGAACAACCGCGACAGCCGCCAACCCAATCGCACCAACCCAGATCCAGAGCTTTAACCGTCCACGCCAACCGGGCCGCCACGCAGCCACGCTGAGCAAACCAAACACCACCCACGTCAATCCAACCAACACCCCCATCCACTCACCAAAGCTCAGCCGAGTCGCCACACGCACCCAGCCGGCTCTACTCACGGAGGATGCACCCGAGACCCGATCCCGCGCGAACTGCAGGTTGGCCTGGATATCGGGATCACGCGGATCAAGCTGCAGGGCCTGACGATAGGCCACGATGGCCTTCCCAAGGTGTCCGCCCTTGAAATGCGCGTTCCCCAAGTTGAAAGCCACTCCAGCGGAACCGACACCCTCCTGCAGAATCCCCTCATAAAGCTCAATCGCCGAAGCATAGTCCCCTTGCTCATAAAACCGGTTGGCCTCAGTGAACCGGTCTTCCACCGACGCCCCCTGTGCCGACTGAACCAGCAGCACAAGCAGCAGTTCGATGGTGCAGACAAACCGTGCAGCCCGTTTAAACGTCACGTCGCACCTCCATCTTCTGCAGATCCTCCAACACGCTCCGCACCTCACCCAATTCCTCCGCCAGCTTGCCCGCGCTTCCCCCAGGCGCATACCGCGCCTGATCACACTCCCGAAACAAACGCTCCACCCGGTCGACCAAGGCCTCCTCCATGCCCGGCGGGCGCAACCAGCCTTCCACAACGTCTCCCGTGATCGAAGCCGCAGGCATGTCTAACCTCTCCCCCAGCACCTCCTGCAGCAACCGGAACAACTCTGAATGGAAACCCGCCGCATCCCCCGCCCGCACCTTCGCTTCCAGCTCAGCCAGCCCAGCTCTCACACGACGTTGCACCTCGCGCTTTCGCATCCCCCGCGGATCAGACGCCAGACGTTCCTTCTGCCACCGCCACCCCCTCACCATCCCCCATAACACCACCGGCAAAAGCCCACCCAACACCATCCATGGCCTCAACGCCATCGGCACCGCCAAAACACCCACCACACCCGGCTGACTCTTAATGTGCACAATATCCTGCACCACCTTCTCACTGTCCGCACTCTCCGCCCGCCGCGTCACGGTCGCCACCGCCTGCCCCGCCACCGCCTCGCTCA
The DNA here is from genome assembly GCA_046047235.1 of Verrucomicrobiota bacterium. Classification (GTDB taxonomy): domain Bacteria; phylum Verrucomicrobiota; class Verrucomicrobiia; order Limisphaerales; family JAHDYP01; genus JBMTVN01. Next base: position 7,711 of record JBJOII010000130.1, read on the forward strand.
CCGCCAAACCAAAACCCGGATGGTCCACCACCTGATACGCATCCTTAAATGGATCAAAATAGGCAAAACGTATCGGAGGTACCGCCCCTAACCCACTCGACTGCGGCACCAAAACCTGCTCCACAGTCCGCACCCCCACCTGCCCAAACCGATCCGACACCTCCAAATTGCTCGTCGGCTCATACGCCCGCCAACCCGGCCAGTTCGTCGGCGCCGCCCATCGCATCGATTCCAAATTCCCCGACCCCGATAACCGCACGCTCAAGGTCAACGGATCCCCCACCGCAACGTTCGTCGACGATACACTCGCCTCCAGCTGGAATCGCCCCACCGCCCCGGCAAACCCCTCCGGCCTGCCTTCGCGCGGCAAAGAATTCACCCGCACCTTCAACTCGCCGCTCGCCAAGGTAAACCGCCGCACCTCAACGTCTCCAAACAAACTCGGAAACCCAAACGGATCCCGCTGCCGCTGAGTCCGAAACTGCACCGCCAACTGACATCCCGCCGCCCGCACCCCAATCTCCCCCGCCTTCATAAAGGTCACCGGCATCTGCCACCCACCACGCTGGTAAACCACACCATTCGTCGAAATCGGCTGCGGATTCTCCAAAGCCACCAAATCACCCAATACCGCTCCCTCAACCACCAACTCGGGTGCGCTCTCCAACTGCCCGCCATACTGCGAATGCAGGATCATGGTCGCCACAGTCGCTTCCCCCACATAAAACGAAGCCTTCGGCAAACTCACCGTCAGGAAAAATGGCTCAGCCTCCCCATTGCCTAAATCCGACTTCACCACCTTCAAACTCACCGGGTTCGACACCACTTCCCGCCCCCCGACCGCCGCCCGCAACGACGGAATCACATAATCACCCACCTCCAGGGGCTGTATCTTGTAGGACGCCACAAAGCTCCTCCGAACCACACCATTCGCCACCGTGGTCTCACTGCCCTGACTATCATACCGCACCCGCAAACCCGGCACCTCCGGGGCGTTGGGCAACTGCTCGGGTAGCCCTCCCTCAAAACGTAGCTGGAAGGTCGCCTCCGCCCCCATCGGCACCACCTGTGGCTGCACCACCGCCGTCATTTGAACCGCCGCCTGCAGCCCACCACCGCAAACTAAAGCCAATAGCACCGCCCAAAGCCATAGTACCCAACCCCAATCGCCCTGCTGATTCACGCTTCTGTCCATGCTACCAGTCCTTCAAAACACGCACCCCGCTCCGGTTCGTTCCCTTCGGCAAAAAGATCATCGTCCTCTCCCCATCCCGTTGCTCATCCAAAAAACGCCTCGCCTCAGCCGCCGTCATCTGACCCGCCACACGCCCCTCACGCTGCTCCCCCCCCTGCTCACCACCCTCCCCCTCCGCACCACCCGACGCACCCGCCTCCTGCTCTTCACCCTCTCCCGCCTCACCCTCGGATCCCGACTGCTGCTGTTCCTGACCAGCGTCCTCCTCGCCCCGACCACTCTGCTGCTGCTGCCCCTGCCCATCCTCACCCTGCTGCTGCTGCTGCGAGTCTTGCCGCTGCTCGCCTGAATCACCCTGCTGCTCCTGCTGCCCTTGATCTTGTTGCTGGTCCTGCCCCTGCTGCCGCTGTTGTTGATCCTGCTGGTTCTGGTCCTGCTGCTCCTGCTGATCACCCTGATCTCCACCCTGCTGTTGTTGCTGTTGCTGTTGCTGCTGCAATTCCTCCAGCTTCCGACTCACATACAGCAGGTTGTCCCTCGCAGACGTATCCTCAGGATCCAACTGCATCGCCGCATTGTAATTGTTCGTCGCCTGAGTCCACCTAGCGCTCTTCTCCGCAAAATCGGTCGACCCCTCACCCATCTGGAACAAGGTGTTCCCCAGGTTGTAAAAGCTCTTCTGCTGGAGCTGCAGGTCAGCCCCGCTCAAAGCATTCGTAAACGCCCCCGCCGCCACCCCGTAATCCCCCGCCCGATAAGCCGCCGTCCCCAGGTTATACGCCAGCCTCAAGTCCTTCGGATCCTTCTCCGCCAGCTCACGATACTGCTCCATCGCCTCCCGATACCGCCCCTCCTCATACGCCCGCATCGCCCCCCCCGCACTCACCGCCGCCACCACGGAGCCACCCGCACAAAACCAACCAGCCAACACCACCGCCGCCAACTTCTTCAGCCTCGCCGACCGCGGTAAAACCGTCTCCCACATCAGTAACAAAATCGCCAGCCCCAGCGGCCAATAAAACCGCTCGTGAAACCGCCGCGTCAGCCTCGATGACACCTCCGACCTCGGCAACGGCGCCAGCCCCTCCTCATACAACACCTCCATCGCATTCGGTGCCGCCAACGGTAAATAAAACCCCTGCCCCACGGTCGCCACCTCCCGCAATAAACCCTCGTTCAAGCGCGACTTCACCACGTTCCCCCCGTCGTCTTTAATATACTCCGTCTCCCCCGCCTCGTTCACCACCCGCAATACCTCCCCCCCCACTGTCCCCACCCCCAAGGTGAAGATCCGCATCCCCGCCTCCGCCGCTTTCGCCGCCTCCGCCAAAGCACCCTCATCGTGATCCTCACCGTCAGAGATCAATACCAATACCCGAAAGTTGTCCTCGTCCTTGAACGCATCCCGCGCCACCCGAATCGCCTGAGCCAGCGCCGTCCCCCCCTGCGGAATAATCCGCGTGTCCACGGCCGACAAACTCTGCCGGAATGCCTGCTCATCCAACGTCAACGGACATTGCAAAAATGCCGTCCCCGCAAACGCCACCAAACCCATCCGATCACCCTCGTTCATCCGCATCAAATCCCGCGCCGCCAGCTTCGCCCGCTCTAACCGGCTCGGCTGCAAATCCGTCGCCAACATGCTCCTCGATGTGTCCACCGCCACCAACACATCCAACCCCCGACGATGCGCCTCCTCCCACTGATAACCCCACTGCGGCCTCGCCATCGCCAAAAACAACAGCAATACCACCCCCACCAATACAACCCGCCGCCGCCGCTCCCGTCCCGGCTCCAACCGAACGGTCAACCCGTCCAGCAACCGCGCCTGGATAAACCGAGTCATCAACCGCTGCCGCACCCGCCAGCTCCAAATCAAAAACCACCCCAGCAAGGCCACCACCAGCCCCGCCAACCAAAGCAATTCTGAATGCTCAAATCGCATACGCCTCAGCCTATACTCCACCCCCACACGCTCACGGCAACGTCCTCCATACGGTGTTCGATAAAACCAGCTCCAATAACAACAACGCCGCCCCCGCCATCACAAACCACGGAAACAACTCCCGGTAATTCTCATATCGCGTCATGGAAACCTCGGTCTTCTCAAACCGGTCAATCTCGTCATAAATCGACCGCAAGGTCTCCGTCCGGTCCGCCCGGTAATAAGCCCCACCCGTCTTGCCCGCAATCTCCCGCAAAGTGTCCTCGTCAATGTCCACCTGCTGATACGCCACCCGCTTCCTCCCAAACGCATCCTCATACGGAATCGGCGCCTGCCCGCGCGTCCCCACCCCAATGGTGTAAACCTTCACTTTCAATGCCAAAGCCGCCTCCGCCGCCGTCAACGGCGGAACCTTGCCCGCATTGTTCTGACCGTCGGTCATCAATATCACAATCTTGCTCTTCGACTCCACATCCCGCAAACGGTTCACCGCCGCCGCCAACGCCGACCCAATCGCCGTCCCATCCTCCTCCCGAGTCGCAAAATCCAGCCGGTCCAGGTTCGCCAGCAGGAAATCATGATCCAACGTCAACGGCGCCGCGATATAGGGATTCCTCGCAAAGGCCACCAACCCAATCCGGTCGCTCACCCGCTTGCCCACAAAATCCCGCAAAACCCGACGCGCCACCTCCAAACGGTTCACCCGCCCCCCCTCCAACTCAAAATCCTCCGACCGCATGCTCGTCGACAAATCAAACGCCACCACAATGTCCACACCACTCGCCTTCACCACCGACTCCCCCTCGTCCACCCGCGGACGTGACAACGCCACCACCAGCAACACCAAGGCACCCCACCTCATCCATGGCAATATCACCCGCGCAGGCGATCGCCCCACCCCCGTTCGAGGGCCTCGAGCACCGGTGTGCTGATGCGGGTCTCCAGGGCCAGCTGACGC
>JBJOII010000131.1:0-11647 GCA_046047235.1 Verrucomicrobiota bacterium
CAGAAAGTCTGGAAGTGGCTTATCCTGTTGGCGGTGGTGGTTGTGGTGGTGGAAACGTGGCTGGCTGCTCGAGGCAATCGGCCCCAGCGAAAGGCGGTGGCCTGATGGATCCGGTTTTAAAGTCCTGTTTGCAGCCTTTGATGAGGAGGTTGCGGTGGTGTGCTTTGTGGCGCGAGGTGGCTTTGATTTGCGGGGTTGGGGTATTGATCGCGGGTTTGGTGGGGTTGGCAGCCTGGGTATTGGGTTGGGCGCCGCGCGGGGTATGGGCGGGGGTTGTGCTGGCAGGTGCTCTGGTGTTTGGCGTGTGGCGTATGCGGCGCTGGCGGGGGCTGGATTTGCGTCGCGTAGCCTTGGATTTGGAGGCGGCTGATCCTGAGTTGCGGGGGCGGTTACTGACGGCTGTACAGCAGGAGCCGGGGGCTGGGCAGCGTTGGTCCTTTTTGCAGGACCGGCTGGTGACGGATTTATTGATGTCGGGTCGTGTGGAGCGGTGGTCGGGGATGGTCAGGGGTGGGCGACTTGTGGGTTGGCCTTTAGTGGGTGTTTTGGCGTCGATGGTTTTTCTGGCTGGGTTGTGGGGATTGTGGGTGATGCGAGTGGAGAGAGTCATGGGAGGGGTGGTGCAGCGGGTGGATGGAGTGCGGGTGACGCCTGGGGACACGCAGCTTGAGCGGGGTGAGTCACTGGTGGTTCTGGCTGAATTTGGGAGTGAGGTTCCGGCTGGCAGTGAGCTGGTGGTGGTGCCGAGGGACGGTATGGAGCAGAGGGTGTCGATGACGCGCAACCTGAGTGACCGGATATTTGGGGGTACCGTTGCGGGGTTGGAGGGGGATGTGACCTACCGTGTTGAGTTTCCTGGTGGGCGATCGCCTGACTATGCGGTGGAGGTGTATGAGCTGCCGCGGATGGAGAAGTCGGATGTGGATGTGATTTATCCGGAGTATACGGGGATGGGGGCACGGCGGGTGGAGGATACGCGGCGGGTGACTGCGGTGGAGGGTTCTGCGGTGACCTTGAGTTTGACGCTGAACAAGGCTGTCAAGGAGGCGCTGCTGGTGGGGGAGGGCGGGGAGGATTTGAAGCTGGGGGTTGATCTGGAGCGGCCGGTGGCTTGGTTGACGAACCACGTGCTGCTTTCGGGTGGGGCCTATGAGCTGCGCCTGATGGATGGTGCGGGGCGTACGAATCGTATGCCGGCGCGGTTTGTGTTTGAGGTTTTGACGAATCGGCTGCCGGATTTGCGGATCACCAGGCCTCGGGGGGATTTGAGTCCATCTCCGTTGGAGGAAGTCTGGTTTGAGGCGGAGGTGGCTGATGATTTTGGTGTAGTGGCGTATGGGATGGGGTGGGAGAAGGCTGGTGAAGGAGTCCAGTGGGTTGAGGTGGGGAGGGATGTTCCGTCCGGGGAGCGGCGTCAGTTCTCTTATCGGCTGGCGTTGGAGGAGGTTGGGGTTGTGCCGGATGACTTGGTGGTGTGGTATGCGTGGGCGGACGATCTGGGGGCGGAGGGGGAGGTGCGGCGACACACGACGGATTTGTTTTTTGGGGAGGTGCGACCTTTCGAGGAGATTTTTCGGGAGGGTGAAGCTGCTGCGGGTCAGGGTGGGGGGCAAGCGCCTGAGGGCGGAGGCGGTGAGGGAGAAGGCGGTGGCAGCCAACAGTTGGCGGAGTTGCAGAAGGAGATTATCAACGCGACATGGAATCTGCGTCGGCAGCGCGGAGCGGGGGAGGAGGACTATCGGGAATCGGCGAATGTCATACTGGATGCGCAGGGTGAGGTGCGGGTGCAGGCGGAGGAGTCGGGGGAGGAGGCGATGGACATGCAGAGTTCGGTTTTGTGGAGTCAGGTGCTGGAGGCGATGGATGAGGCGATTGAGGCTTTGGAGGGGGCGGTTGATTCGAGGGAAGGGCTTGAGGCGGCGTTGGGGGCGGAGCAGTCGGCGTATCGGCGGTTGCTTCAGCTGAGGGAGCGGGAGATGCAGGTTGCGCGGGGGCAGAGGGGATCTCCTTCCCGTGGGGGATCGCAGGGGCAACAGGCTCGGCAGAGGCAGCTGGACCAGTTGGAGTTGACGCGGTCGGAGAATGCTTACGAGACGGAGACCCAGGCGCAGGAGGCGGGTGGGAGTGGGGCTCAATCTGAGGACTTGCAGGCCTTGAGTCGGCTGAAGGAGTTGGCGCGTCGGCAGGAGGACTTGAACCAGCGCTTGCAGGATTTACAGACCGAGTTGGCGATGGCGGAGGATGAGGTTGAGCAGGAGCGGTTGCGGCGGGAGCTGAAGCGCTTGCAGGAGGAGGAGCAGAGGATGTTGTCGGACCTGGATGAGTTGGGGCAGCGGATGGAGCGGCAGCAGGGGCAGAGTGCGCTTTCGGAGCAACGTCAGCAGTTGGAGCAGACACGGGAGGCTTTGCAGCGGGCCGAGGGGGCTGCTGAGCGGGGTGAGGTGAGCGAGGCTTTGGCGGCGGGGACCCGGGCCCAGCGTCAGATGGAGTCGATGCGTGATGCGTTACGCCGCGAGAGCGCGGGGGAGTTTGGTGAGGATTTGAGGAGGCTGCGTGGGGAGGCTCGGGAGTTGACGCGTCGGCAGGAGGAGATTCAACGGGCGGTGGACGAGCTGGTTGATCCGAGCAGGAAGGTTTTGAGCGATCGTGAGGAGCGCGAGAAGTTGAGCGCGGCGTTGGATGAGCAGCGGGGCGGGGTGCAGCGCTTGGTGGAGGACAGCAAGCGTGTATCGGAGGCGGCGGAGTTGGCGGAGCCCTTGGTTTACCGGGAGTTGTATGAGTCGCTCCGCGAGTTTTCCGTGGCGGAGGAGAGTCATGTGGATTCCTTGCGGGAGGAGTTGATTGATCGGGGACTCATGACGGAGGGGTTATTGCGGGACATGGAGCGGGTGGAGGATTTGGACGGGGGGCAGACCTTGTCCTTGGTGGAAGAGATGTTGGATGCGGGGTATGTGCCGTTGGCCGATCAGCTGGAGGATTTGGCGCGGGAAGGGGTTGGAGTTTTGGTGCGCGGAGTGGAGCGGGCGGCGGAGCGGGTTTTGGGTGATGAAGCCGAGAGTTTACGGCGTGCGCGGGATCAGGTGGAGGAGGCGTTGAGTTCGGTTCAGGAGGAGTTGCAGCAGGCTGGTGATTCCCGGGGGCAGGCGGGGGAGGATGGAGATGGTGAGCGCCAGCAGGTGCAGGGGCGCGGGGGGGGTGATGGGGGTGCTGAAACCGGGGGAGTGGAGGAAAGCGCTGTGGATGGCGGGGGCGAATCTGAGCCGGGGAATCTGGACTTGGAGAGGTTGCTGGCGGGCGGTGCTGAAGGAGGGAGCGACAGCCGTTCGGGTGGTGGCGGGGTTGGGCCGTTGCGGGGCGATGGTTTTGAGGCTTGGTCGGACCGGTTACGGGAGGCTGAGGAGTTGTTGGAGTTACCCCAGCTACGTGATTTGGTTCGGTCGGCGCGGGAGCGGGGCAGGGAGATGAGGCGTGATTTCAAGACGGGTGAGATGCCGGACTGGGCGGTAGTTTCGTTGGATGTGGTGGGGCCTTTGGTGGAGGTCAGGCGACAGATTGCGGAGGAGTTGGCTCGGCGGACCCCGGGGGAGGAGTTGGTGCCGGTGGATCGTGATCCGGTGCCGGCTGAGTATAGCGAGCTGGTGCGGAAGTATTATGAAGATTTGGGAAGGAGCAGGGGTGAATGATGTTGGCTGAGCTGGTCATACCGGGGGCATGGGGTGGGTGGTCATTGGTGCTGATACTGGTGCTGGTCTGGCTGTTACTGGCGTATTTGTATCGGGGTGTGGCGTTGGGGAATTGGAAGTGGGTGTGTGTGACCTGCAAGGCACTGGCGATTGGGGTTCTGGTGTTTGCCTTATTTGAGCCCATCTGGGCCGGGCGCCGAGTGCGTCCGGGAGCGAACGTTATGGCTGTGGTGGTGGACAACGGGGAGGGTTTGCGTGTGCGGGATCGTGGTGAGTCACGGACTCGATCCGAGCTGGTGCAATCCTGGTTGGAGCCGGTTGCTGGGGGGTGGTTGGAAGCTTTGGGTGAGAACTTTGATCTGCGGCGTTACAAGGTGGATCGCGGGGCGGTGAGAGTGCGTGACTTCGACCGGCTGGATTTTCGCGGGCGGGCCTCGGGATTGTATGGAGGGGTGAAGGATGTGGCGGGGCGTTTAAGCGGGTCGCCGCTTGCGGGGGTGATTTTGTTGACTGACGGGAATGCGACAGATTCGCCGCGTTTGCTGGAGGGGGTGGAGGGGTTGCCTCCGGTGTATCCCGTCGTGGTGGGTCGGTCTGGTGCGGTGAAGGATTTGTCGGTAGGGGAGCTTCAGGTATCGGAGACGGCTTTTGAGGATGCGCCGGTGCGGGTGAGTGGGCGGGTTCTGGCTTCGGGGTTCGGATCGGGCTCCGTGGATCTACGGCTGGTGGATCGCGAGGGGGCTCTTTTGGCTGAGGAACGGTTGAGGTTACGGGGAGGGAAGGAGGAGCTGCCGTTTGACCTGCGGTTTCGGGGGCAGGCGAGTGGGACCGGTTTTTACCGGGTAGAAGTGAGTGGGGGTGCCGGAGGCAAGGGGGTGGGTGGGGATGATGGTTCCGGGGAGGCGACTTTGGTGAACAATGTACGGTCGTTTACCGTTGAGCACGGTGAGGGGGTGCATCGGGTGTTGTATGTATCGGGCAGGCCGAACTGGGAGTTCAAGTATTTGAACCGGGGGATTCAGGAGGATGACCAGGTGCAACTGGTGGGGTTGATACGGGTGGCGATGCGAGAGCCGCGATTTGATTTCAGGGGGCGTGGGGGGGAGTCGAGTAATCCGTTGTTCCGCGGGTTTGGCGAGCAGTCCGAGGAGGAGATTGAGCGATACGACCAGCCGGTTTTGATACGCGTTTACACCCGTGATGAGCAGGAGTTGCAGAAGGGGTTTCCGCTGACTCCGGAGGAGTTATTCGAGTATGAGGCGGTGATACTGGATGATCTGGAGGCCGGTTTTTTTTCGTCGGTTCAGGCGAATTTGCTGCGTCGGTTTGTGAGCGAGCGGGGGGGTGGTTTGATGATGCTTGGGGGGGGGAGAGTTTTCGGGAGGGTGGGTATGGGGGGAGTGCGATTGGGGATACCCTGCCGGTTTATCTGGATCGTGTGGGGCGTCCGCCTGATGGGGGTGAGTTGAGGTGGGAGTTAACGAGGGAGGGCTGGTTGCTGCCGTGGGCACGGATGGGGGAGGACGAGGTGCAGGAGCGGGCGAGGTTGGCGACGGTTGGGGGGTATTCTGTGGTGAACTGGGTAGGCGGGGTGAAGCCCGGTGCGTCCATGGTGTTTGGGTTGAGGGCATTGGATGGCGAGCTGTATCCGGCGTTGGTTAGCCAGCGTTACGGGCGGGGCCGGAGTTTGGCGCTGCTGGTTGGGGATTTATGGAGGTGGGGGTTAAGGGAGAAGGAGTATATGGGGCAGATGGGAAGGGCGTGGCGGCAGTGGGTGCGGTGGCTGGTGGCAGACGTGCCCCGTCGTGCGGAGCTGGTGGCGGTTGAGGATCCCGGGGAGGGCTCGGCGGTGTTGCTTCGTGCGGTGGTGAGGGATGCGGCGTTTGAGCCGGTGGACGATGCGACGGTGGAGTTTGAGGTTGAGCGGGTGGATTGGGCCGGGGAGACCAACAGCGAGCCAGTGGTTGCGATGCGTTTACGTGGGGAGCCATCGGGTGAAGAGAGTGGAGTCTATGAGACCACGGTGGTTCCGTCGCGTTCCGGGGCGTATCGGGTGACGGGTAGAGTGATTAATGCGGCGGGTGCGGAGATCCACCGGGTGGGTGCGGGTTGGGTGGCGGATTTGGGGGTTGAGGAATTTCGTTCACTCGAACCGGATTTTGAGGCGATGGGGAGGTTGGCGGCGATGACCGGGGGACGGGTGGTGGAGGCTTCTGAGCTGGAGTCGTTCGCGCGGGGTCTGGCGTCGGTTGATGCGCCGGTGATGGAGACGTGGACGAAGCCGGCCTGGCATACTCCGTGGTTATTTGCTGTGGCCTTGGGCTTTTTTGTTACTGAGTGGTGGATACGCAGATGGAAAGGGTTGGCTTGATGCAGCAGGAGAAGTCAGATCGAGCGATGTGGGTGAGTTGGGCGTGGGTGGTGTTATTGGTCCTTTGTTTGAGGGCGGAGGCAGCGGGCCCTCTTGGGGCTGGGGATTTGCTCCTGGTGGTTGGGGCTTCGGGCAGTGAGGAGTATGTTGCGCGGTTTGAGCAGCAGGCTCAGGGGTGGAGGCGGGCGGCTGAGGCCGGGGGGCTGAGGTTTCACTTGGTTGGAGAGAGTGAAGAGCGGGGTGTGGTTGATAAGGAGCTTTTGCGGGGCGCGCTGGGGGATTTGGTGAACGGGAACGGTCTGTTGTGGGTGATCTTTGTGGGGCATGGGACTTTTGACGGGGTGGAGGCGCGGTTTAACCTGCGGGGTCCTGATCTTTCCGGGAGCGAGTTGGCGGAGTGGTTGCGTGGAGTGGAGCGTCCGATGGTATTGGTGCATGCCTTTTCGAGCAGCGCACCGTTCATGAAGGCGGTGGCTGGGAAAGGGAGGATAGTGATCACTTCGACGCGCAGTGGATATGAGCAGAGTTACTCCCGGTTTGGTGATTTTTTGCCTTTGGCATTCCGGAGCCTGGAGGCTGACCTGGATCGCGATGGGCAGGTCAGTTTACTGGAGGCATTCCTAGCTACGGGGCATCGGGTGGAGGAGTGGTATCGGACGGAGGGGCGGTTATCGACTGAGCATGCGGTGTTGGACGACAACGGTGACGGGCTCGGGGTGGGGAAGGATTGGTTTCGGGGCGTTCGGGTGGTTGGCAAGGCCCGGGGGGGTGAGGGGGTGGATGGTTGGAGGGCGCGGCAGGTGTATATGGTTCCGAGCGAGGAGGAGCGGAATTTGCCTGTGGCGGTCAGGGGCAGGCGGGACGCGTTGGAGTTGGAGGTTTTTGCGTTGAGGGAGCGGCGTGGTGAGCTGGGAGATGAGGTGTATTATCGTGAGCTGGAGGCGTTGCTGATGCGCTTGGCGGATTTGTATCGGGGGTTGGAGTAGCGGGGTGGCACGGGCTTGAGTTTTTGCCAATTACGCCTAGAGTGCATCGTATGAATCGTGACGTTGTGCCAGTTAACATTCGCGGGATATTGCCGGCGAACAATGGCTGTGCGCTATTTGTGGGGAACGACAACAAGGTGTTTGTGATTCAGGTGGAGCACAACATGGGCGTGGTGATTGGGATGTTTTTGCGGAACAAGCCCAAGGAGCGTCCTTTGACGCACGATTTGATGGGGAGCGTATTTGACGGGTTTGGGATTACGCTGGAGCGGGTCGTTATCACGGAGTTGCGGCACTCCACGTATTACGCGCGGTTGATTTTGAAGCAGGAGAACGAGTTGGGCACGAAGATCGTGGAGTTGGATGCTCGGCCCAGTGATTCGATTGCTCTGGCTGCGGCCCAGAAGAAGCCGATTTACGTGTCGGCCGGTTTATTTGAGCAGGTGGAGGACATGAGTGAGCTGCTTGAGCGGATCAAGCAGAGCGGCGACGGGGGTTTAGAGGAGTAGTTCGAGAGTCGAGTGGGGGAGGGAGAGGGTGGGACTACCGCAGGAGAGTGGCGGTGTCGGTTTCGGCGCAGAGGGTTTTCATCCAGCGATTTTCTGCGGCTTTCATCCTGCGCCGAGCGGCGGGTGCGAGGTCGTCATATCCTTGGAGATGAAGGATTCCGTGTACGGCGTAGCGGAGGATTTCTTCCGGGTAGCAGGTGTTGAATTCAGCGGCTTGGCGGCGGGCCACTGCGGGGCAGATGTAGCATTCGCCGGCGAGGTCGAGTGAGGGGGTATCGTTCTTGTAATCGAAGGTGATGACGTCGGTGCTGCCTTCGTGCCGGAGGAATTCCTGGTTGATCCGGGTCATTTCCTGTTCATCGACGAGGTGTATGCCCAGTTCGAAGCAGGTGAGGTTGAGGTGCTGTTTGAGGAACTGGAGAAGGATTTTACGGAGTCGAGCCAGATGGATGGGGGGGAGTTCGTGGCGTTGGCGGATTTGGAGGATCCTTGGGGGGCTAGGTGGTAGTCCGGTGGTCTTCATACGCTTGGATGATGCGTTGGACGAGGGGGTGCCGGACGACGTCACGTTTCCCGAACTGGACGATGGCCACGCCTTCGACATTGCGCAGGGCGTTCATGGCTTCGACGAGGCCGGAGGTTTTGTTGCGTGGGAGGTCGACCTGGGTGACGTCGCCGGTGACGACGGCCTTGGAGTTATAGCCGAGGCGGGTGAGGAACATGAACATTTGTTCCATGGTACAGTTTTGGGCTTCATCGAGGATGATAAAGGCGTTGTTGAGCGTTCGTCCCCGCATGTAGGCGAGGGGGGCGATTTCGATGGTTCCGCGAGCCCGGTGTTTTTCGATTTCCTCGGCTGGCACCATATCATGGAGGGCATCGTGGAGGGGGCGCAGGTAGGGGGCGATTTTTTCGTAGAGGTCACCAGGGAGAAAGCCGAGAGCTTCGCCGGCTTCCACGGCGGGGCGGGTTAGGATGATACGGGAGACTTGATTTTCGCGCAGGGCGAGGACGGCCATGGCCATGGCGAGGTAGGTTTTTCCGGTGCCGGCGGGGCCGACTCCGAGAGTGAGATCATGTTCGCGGATTGCCTGGACGTAGGATTTCTGGCCGACGGTTTTTGGGGTGACAGTGGCTTTGCGGGTGGAGGTTTGGATGCGTTCCCCGAAGAGTTCGCCGAGGGCACCGGGGCCTTCGTGGCGGACGACATTGACGGCGTAGGCGAACTCGCGGTTGCGGATCACATGGCCGGCCCGCGTGGCGGATTCGAGGTGGCCGAACATATGTTTGACCGAGGCGACCGCATCGTCGGGTCCTTCGAGCTTGATCCAGCCTTCACGGGCGGTGACTTGGACACCCAGTTCATCCTTGAGCAGCTGGAGGTTTCTGGGGTCGTTGTTGAAGAGCTGTTGGGCGAGTCGTTCGGTTTCGAACTGCAGCGTTTCGAGGGCCATGGATGTGGGGTTAATCCTTGGGGGTGAGGAGTGGGCGGAGTTGGCTGGCGAGTTCCGTGAGGGCCTGGGGCATTACCGTGTTGTTAGCCAGGACGGGCATGAAGTTGGTATCACCGGTCCAGCGGGGGACGATATGCAGGTGCAGGTGTTCTGTGATGCCTGCTCCGGCGCATTGGCCGAGGTTGAGGCCGACGTTGAAGCCTTGGGGTTTCATGACCTGGCGCAGTGCTTCCTGACAGGCTTGGGTAAGGCGCATGAGGTCGAGCATTTCATCGTCAGTCAGGTCGGCGAGGTCGGCGCATTGCCGATAGGGGACGACGAGCAGGTGACCGCCGGTGTAGGGGTAGGAATTGAGGAGCGCGTAGCAGGTGCGACGGCGGGCGATGACGAGGTTGGCTTCATCTTCGTTGGACTGGCCGATGGTGGCGAAGAGGGAGTGGTCCTGCGAGGGGGATTTGGGGGCGAGGATGTATTGGATTCGCCAGGGCGCGTGGAGAGATTCCATAGACGGGTTTAATTGGTGGCGGGGGCGGAGTGTGCGCGGAGGATTTGAGTGATGGCTTTGACGGCGAGTTCCATGAAGAGGAATGGTTTGGCGATGAGGTCATTGCCGCCGCTGAGGGTTGAGCGTGCCCGGCTTTCGAAGTCAGTGAGTCCGGTGACGAAGATGACGGGGGTTTTCTTGTTGGTGGTTCCGGCGCGTACGCGGGTACAGACATCGAAGCCTGTGAGTTCAGGCATATCCACATCGAGGAAGATGAGGTCGAAGCGTTGTTTTTCGAGCTGCTCGAGGGCTTTGACTGGGCTATCGAGAGTGGAGCAGGGTATTTGGGCTTTTTCGAGGGCGTAGGCGACTGCGCGGCGGCTGATGGGTTCGTCGTCGACGACGAGGATTTTGGGGCTGCTGACGACGTGGTTTTTGACCTCGGAGGTTTGGTTGAACAGCTGGCCGAGGAAGTCGATGGTTTGGGCGGTGGTACGGGTGGTGGAGGCGGTGATGTTTTTGGGTTTTTCGTAGAGTTCCTTGAGGAGGGCTTCGAGGGCGGAGGAGAGGCGGCTGACGGTATTGAGTCCGGCCACGCCGGCGTTACCGGTGACGGAGTGGACTATTCGGTAGAGAGCGAAGAGGGCGGCCAGTCGGTTGGGTTCTCCCTCGGCTTTGATGAAATTCTGGAGGAGGAGGCGGAGTTGGGAGAGGGTTTCCGCGCTATTGTTGCGGAAGGCGGTTTTGAGGTCGGCTTCGAAGGTTTGTTCTGCGATGAACTCGGTATCTTCTGTTTGGGGTTCTGCGGCGGTGGGGGTGGGGGTGGGGGTTTCGGTTGGGCTGGTGGTTTCGCCGCGGAGGGCGCGGCGGATGGCATCGACCACCTGTTTGGGGCTGGCGCTGGCTTTGATCAGGCATTGGTTGGCGCCTGCGTCATGGGCATCGCGGAGGAGGTTGCTGAGGTAGGCGTTTGAAAGGACGACGACTGGCAGGGCGGCGGTTGTCTGATTGGCGCGGATGTGTTTCAGGACCTCGACACCGTTGAGTTTGGGTAGCATGAGGTCGAGAACGACCGCGTCGGGCTGGAATGTCTTGACCGCCTGGAGTCCGGCCTCGCCATCGGCGGCGAGTTCGACTTCGAATCCTTCGCCGTTGAACTTCCGTCGGTAGATTGTGCCGACGATTTGGTCATCTTCGATGATGAGCACTTTGTTCATGGCTGCGAGGATTTCAGGCTTTGCAGGTGGGTATCGAGGAACGACCGGATCCTGGAGAGGTCCTTTTTGACGCTTTCGAGGTGCTGCCGGGCTTGGGAGAGGTCTCCGTTGCGGGCTTCTTGTTCCAGTGAGCGCAGGGCATCGACGACGGCGCTCATGCCGCAGGTTGAGCTGGCGCCTGCGGCCTTGTGGGCGAGGCGTTCGATTTCGCGGGCATCATTCTCGCCGATAGCGGTGTCGAGCTGGGCGAGTTGTTCGTCGGTTTGCTCGAGGTAGAGGTCGGTGAGTTCGCGGACTTCCTCTTCCGTTGTGCCTGCCATCTCGGAGAGTCTTTCGGCGTCGACGGGTGGTTCAGAGTTTGGTGCTGATTCGGTAGGCATGATTTGCGGGACGTTCTCGGCGCGTGGCGGGTGGGGTGGTTGGTTAGGGGAGGAAATCTGGGGGCCCCAGCGCTCTATCATGGCCTGAACAGATTCGGGTCGGACGGGTTTGGAGAGATAATCGTCCATGCCTGCGTTGAGGCAGCGTTCGCGGTCACCGCTCATGGCGCTGGCGGTCATGGCGACGATGATTGCGCGGTGCTGGGGATGGTTTCCTTCAAGTTCACGGATTTGTTTTGTGGCTTCGAGGCCATCGAGCTCGGGCATTTGGACATCCATGAAGATGATGTCGTAGGGTTGGCGTTTGACAGCATCGATGGCTTCGATGCCATCTGCGGCGAGGTCGAGGTGGTAACCCATTTGATCGAAGAGGCGCACGGCGACTTTTTGGTTGATCGTATTGTCGTCGGCGAGCAGGAGGCGCAGGGGCAAGCGTTGTGCGAGTTGGGTATCGAGTCTGGCGATGGCGGGGCCGGTTCGTTTGGGCTGGGATTTGGTGGAGCCGAGGATTTGGAGCAGGGTATCCTGCAGTTGGGCGTTTCTGACTGGTTTAGTTAGGCAAG
>JBJOII010000132.1:0-11618 GCA_046047235.1 Verrucomicrobiota bacterium
CCCCGAGCCACCAAACTGGAACGCGTCTCCGGAGCCGCCACACAATACAAATCCACCACCTGCTCCATCCACAAAGCGTGCGCCTCAAAATCAGTCACCACCGATACGGTAAAATGACGCTGACCGCGACTCCCCAAATCACCCATCACCTCCAACGGCAAATAATGGGTGCATAAAACCACATCCGGCCGAAACCGCCGCATATACCGCACAAACCTCAGATTCGTCGCGCTCGCCCAGGTCCTCCGAAAACGCGTCAACTTCCTCATCGCCGCCGGATTATCCGTCTTCTTGAAAACCATCCCCCACAACTCGGGAGCATGCTCCACTAACTTCACATACCCCTGGGCATAAATATGCCGCTGCAACCGCGGAACCATCTGCAGCAAATCCACGCAAACAACCTCGTCCCCCGGATGCTCCCCACGCCAAGCCTCCTCTAAAGCCCGAGCCGCCGCCAAATGCCCGCCCCCAGCCGTAACCGTCGCAACCAGGATCTTCATTACCCAAACCCTGCCGCCTCCCCGCACCCCCAGCAACCCGAAATACCCCCTCCCCTTAACCCAAAGAAACCCCAAAAAACCTCTTGCCCACCCCAAACCACCTCCCTATATTTCGCGGTCTTTAGGTAACCCTAGAGGTGGACTATTATGCGTCGCGCCAGAACTCAAAAGACAAAGAAATCGGTGGCCAAGCGGTTTAAAATCACGGCCAAGGGCAAAGTACTCCGTTCTAAGGCCGGACGTCGCCATCTGCTCTCCAGCAAAAACGCCAAACGCCGCCGCGCCCTCGGTGAACGTGCCGTCGTCGACCCCTCCGATGCCCACCGCATCAAATTGTCGCTCCCCTTCAGTCACTAATCCAATCTTCGTTAGTCAACCCTACGACATCCCATGCGTGTCACAAACTCCCCAGCTTCCCGGAAACGCCGCAAGCGCATGCTGCAGGCCGCCAAGGGCTACCGCTTCCGCCGTTCTAAACTCTATCGCTACGCCTCCGACGCTGTCGACCACGGCCGCCAATACTCCTACCGCGATCGTCGCAACAAAAAGCGCGACTTCCGCAGCCTCTGGCAGGTCCGAATCAACGCCGCCGCCCGCGCCGCAGGCCTCACCTACAGCCGCTTCATGGAAGGCCTCAAAGCCGCCCAGGTCGGCGTCGACCGTAAGGTGCTCGCCGATATCGCCGCCACCGATAACACCGCTTTCAACGAATTGGTGAAGGTGGCCCAAGGCGCCCTCCAAACCAAGGCGGCCAAGGCCTAATAAGCCCACAAATCGCTTTCCGACAAACGGGCGACCT
Organism: Verrucomicrobiota bacterium; assembly: GCA_046047235.1. Taxonomy (GTDB): domain Bacteria; phylum Verrucomicrobiota; class Verrucomicrobiia; order Limisphaerales; family JAHDYP01; genus JBMTVN01. The sequence continues at coordinate 1,303 of JBJOII010000132.1, forward strand.
TACTCAAGGCCGCCCGTTTGCCTTTTACCCCAAAAACCGAAACCCACACCACACCACAACACCATGGCCTCTCTGCTCTCCGATCTCGACCCCCTCAAGCAGGCCGCCACCCTGGAACTCCAGGCCGCAACCGATATCCCCACCCTCGAACGCTCCAAAGGCGCCTGGATCGGCCCCAATGGAAAGTTCACCGCCCTCATGAAACAATTGGGCTCCCTCCCCAAAGAGGAACGCCCAGCCGCCGGCAAAGCCATCAATGCCGCCAAAACGGAACTGGAAAACCTCCTCAGCCAACGCCGATCCCACCTCGCCCTCCAAGCCGCCCTCCCCAAACAACCCACCGACTTCTCCGCCCCAGGCCGCCAACCCAACCTCGGCCGACTCCACCCCCTCACTCAAACCACCGAGGATATCGTCCGATCCTTCCGTAAAATCGGCTTCGCCGTCGCCGATGGGCCCGAGATCGAGGACGAAGCCCACTGCTTCGACGCCCTGAACACTCCCGCCGACCACCCGGCACGCGACGCACAGGACACCTTCTACGTCGGCTCCACCTCAGCTGACCAAGACCGACCCAACACTCTCCTGCGCACCCATACCTCCTCAGTCCAAATCCGCGTCATGGAACGCCAACCCCCGCCGATCCGCATCATCGTCCCAGGCCGGGTCTACCGACGCGATAACGCCGACGCCACCCATAACCCCACCTTCCAGCAAATCGAAGGCCTCTACGTCGATAAAAACGTCACGGTCGGCGACCTCAAGGGCACCGTCGAATTCGTGTTCCGGGAACTCCTCGGCAAAGACGTCAGGATCCGCTTCCGCCCCCACTACTTCAGCTACACGGAACCCAGCTTCGAAATCGATTTCAGCAGCGCACTCACCCGTAAAATGGGCAAGGAATGGCTCGAAATCGCCGGCTGCGGTATGGTCCACCCCCAAGTCTTCGAAAACGTCGGATACGACCCCGAAACCTGGACCGGCTGGGCCTTCGGCTTCGGAATCGAACGTATCGCCATGATCCGCTACGCCATCCACGACATCCGGCTCTTCTACGAAAACGATACCCGCTTCCTCAACCAATTCTAAGCCCCCCTCTCCCACCCCATGAAAGTCACTCTCAACTGGCTCCGCCAACTCGTCGACTTTAACTGGTCCGCCGATGAACTCGCCGAACGCCTCACCATGCTCGGCCTCGAAGTCGAAGGCATCGAAACCCATGCCGCCGACTTCGAAGGCGTCGTCGTCGCCCAAGTCATCACCAGAGACAAACACCCCAACGCCGATAAACTCTCAGTCTGCTGCGTCAATGACGGCACCGGCGAACGCCAAATCGTCTGCGGCGCCCAAAATTTCCAGGCCGGCGATAAAGTCCCCCTCATCCTACCCGGTGCCACCCTCCCCCCCTCCCAGCCCGACGAAAAACCCTTCACAATTAAGGTCGGCAAAATCCGCGGGATCGAATCCCACGGCATGATGTGCTCCCCAAAAGAACTCGGCCTCGCCACCGATGCCGACGGCCTCCTCATCCTCAAACCCGACGCCGAAGTCGGCCAACCCTTCGCCCAATACCTCGGCCGCTCCTCCAGCGACACCGTCCTCGATCTCGAAGTCACCCCCAACCGACCCGACCTCAATAGCATCATCGGTATCGCCCGTGAAATCTCCGCCGTCACCGGCAATCCACTCCGCCTGCCTCAAGCACAACCTGAGTCCCCCGCAGATGCCCCCAAGGCCGCCGACCTGATCGACGTTCGCCTCGATGCCCCCGACCTCTGCCCCCGGTACATCGCCCGCGTCATCACCGGTGTAAAGATCGGACCCAGCCCCGATTGGCTCGTCAACGCCCTCGAAAAAGTCGGCGTGCGCTCCATCAATAACGTGGTCGATATCACGAACTACGTGCTCATGGAAACCGGCCAGCCACTCCATGCCTTCGATTACCACCTCCTCCACAAAAATCCCGACTCCAAACCCACCATCGTCGTCCGCCGCGCCAACCGCAAGGAAACCTTCACCACCCTCGACGAACAAACCCACGAACTCTCCGAGGAAAACCTCCTCATCGCCGACGACAGCAAAGGTATCGCCCTCGCCGGTGTCATGGGCGGCGCCAATACCGAAATCAATAACAACACCACGGACGTCCTCCTCGAAAGCGCCTGGTTCCTCCCCTCCAATATCCGCCGCACCTCCAAATCGCTCTCACTCCGTACCGACGCCTCATACCGCTTCGAACGCGGTGCAGATATCGGCATCGCCGACTACGCCAGCCTCCGCGCCGCCCAGCTCATCGTCGAGCTCGCCGGCGGCACTCTCGCCCAAGGCGCCGTCGATGCCTACCCCCAACCCTTCACCCCCAAACAAATCACGCTCCGCCACGAAAAAGCCAATGCCCTCCTCGGCCTCGAACTGGCCACCGAGGAAATGGATGGCTTCCTCGCCAGCCTCGGCCTGAAGTCCGCCCCCCGTAAACCCCGCCCAGTCGACGCACCCCAAACCCCAGCCGAACCCTCCACGTTCACCATCCCTACCTGGCGACCCGACCTCAAACGCGAGATCGACCTCATCGAGGAAATCGCCCGCCTCTACGGCGTCGATAAAATCCCCTCCACACCCCCACGCGGCGCAATCGGCTCCAACGCCTACGACGCCATCCATGACCAGCTCGCCGAAGCCCGCCATATCCTCGCCGGCATTGGACTCCTCGAAGCCCAAGGCCAAACGCTCATCGCCGAAACCTCAGCCCGTTGGATCACAGAAACCCCCGTCCTGCTCCATAACCCCCTCAGCAGTGACATGAACGCCCTCCGCCCCAGCCTCCTCCCCGGCCTGCTCGATTCCCTCCACCATAACGCCAGCCACCAAAACCATAACGTCCCCCTCTTCGAAGTCGGCCGCATCTTCCTGCCCGATAACACCGCCACCCGCGAAGAACGCCGCGTCGCCATCGCCATCACCGGCCAACGCTCCCAACACTTCTGGAAAGACGCCGACCAAAACGCCAATTTCGATATCTACGACCTCAAAGGTATCCTCGAATCCTTCCTCGAATTCTTCGGCCTCCGCGGTATCCAGTTCGCCCGACGTGAACAACCTACCCCGCTCCTCGTCGAAAGCGCCTCAGTCACGATCGGCGGCAAAGTACAACTCGGCGAACTTGGCCAACTCCAGCCCGCTATCGGCCAAAAACTCGACCTCCGTCACCCGGTCTTCCTCGCGGAACTCAACCTCGACCAGCTCATTGGACGCCGCGTTACCAACCGCAACCTCAAACCCCTCCCTTCCCACCCCGCCGTCCGACGCGATATCGCCTTCGTCATCCCAGATACCATCACCCACGACCAGGTCCTCACCGCCGTCCGTAAAGCCAAACCCTCCGACCTCGAAAGCACCGAACTCTTCGACGTCTTCCGCGGAAAAAACGTCCCGGAAAACCACAAGAGCGTCGCCTACGCCTTCACCTACCGCGCCTCAAATCGCACGCTCACCGATAACGAGGTCAATACCCAACACAACAAAATCGTCGAACGCCTCAAACAAGACCTCTCAGCCGCGATTCGCGAGTAGCAACTCCACGTACGCCAGGTCCGCCGGCACAGTCACTTTGGGATTGGGCTCACGCCCCTCAACCAGCTCCACAGGCTGCCCAATCAGCTCGCACGCCGCCGTGTCGTCTGTCACCTGAATCCCCCTCTCCCTTACCTCGCTCAACCCGCGCATAATCACCTCCAACCGAAACGCCTGCGGCGTCTGCACCGCCCATAACTTCGACCGGTCCACAGTCCGCACCACCCGCCCCTCCCCGTCCGCCTCCTTAATGGTGTCCACCACCCGCTGCGCCGCCACAGCCGCCCCCACCCTGCCTGCCGCCTCCAAGGTGTCCCGAATCACCCCCTCCGACGTACACGGCCGCGCCCCATCGTGAATCGCCACCAGCTCCACCCCCTCCGAAACCGCCCTCAACCCATTCCACACCGAATCCTGCCGCTCCGCCCCACCCGCCACCAACCGATACGGCTTCCTCACCCCCATCTCGCGCCCCATCAACTCAAACTCCCCCTGCATCCCCTCCCGCACCACCAACACCACTTCCCCCACCTCGTCCAAACAGTCATACATCCACCACGTGTGTGCCACCACCGCCCGCCCCCTCACCTCCAAAAATAATTTATCCACCCCTGCCCCCATCCGCGTCCCTCTCCCCGCCGCCACAATCACAACAGAATTCATGCCCCACATCCTACCCACCCACCCCAACCAGTAAATCCCAATACCCCCAACCCCAACAAACCTCACAGCGCTTCGGTCTCTCTGATTTGCACCACCACCTCCCATATCGAATACCCCAGCTACAATATCCAGTATCCGACCCGTCGCGGGACACACCTGCCCCCAGCTACCAGCTACCGTTTCCCAGCGAGACGCACGCCCCATTCTCTCCCCTCTCCTCTCTCCCCGGCTGAAGGCCACACCGCCTTCAGCCGTACGTAATTCGCACCACACCAAACCTATTGACAACTCCCGTCTGGTACATACATTTAACCCAACAATTTGATTCGGGTGGTAGTACGTTTCTTCAGCGGGGTTCCCCACCCCCACCTCCTTGGCGTCTGCTGCCCGAATCACCCTCTCCTCTCCCCCCTCCAATTTACGCCAAAGAAAATTCCGTTTTTCTCCAAAACATCGTTGACTACCAACCCCCTCCTTCACTACTTTGTCGGCCCCTTGCGGGGGTGTAGCTCAATTGGTTAGAGCGCTGCCCTGTCACGGCAGAGGTTACGGGTTCGAGCCCCGCCACTCCCGCCACTCTTTCCCCGCAATCACCCTCCTACAACCGTAGGCCCCTCTCAACTCGTCCAGGACCTCGTCCTCGGACCACAATACCTTCCTCCCCCCCTCCCGTCGGCCAGAAACGATTCTCTATCGCTCGCCAACCTGGAGCAGGAAAACAGAAAGGACCTCCCCTCAGGCACCCCACCTTCACCGATAATATCCCAGGAGCCCCGCCGGACGCTCCAATACCAAGCTACTCACCCACGCTGTAGCCACGCCTCAAACAAGGCACACAATCTCATCTCAGTGCCCCTCTCCCCTAAATCCGCCAAATCCCAAACACCCGTCCTTCTGCCCTCCCCATCTCTTTGCCCCACAGTGTTCCTACCCCCTAACTTCTCCCTCTGCCCACACTCACCCGAAATCACGTTGACTCCACCGCATACGACACATAACGTAGGCAGCGTCCCCGAAACCAAGGTTGTAAGTCCAAGAGAATCCCTCCTGTGACACCCAATCACCAGCACGAATCCAGTGCCCCCGCATCAGGAGGAAACCCCACCATCGCGACCTCCGCACTTCCTCAGCCAGCCAACCCATCACTCGACGATCTCCCCATCGACCCCGAAGCCATCCGCTCGCTCCCCGCCGAATTCGCCAAAATCCATAACGTCCTCCCCTTCGCCATCAAAAACGGAAGACTCCACGTCGCCACCCCTCAACCCGGCCAACCCCAGGTCATCGACGATATCCGCCTCCTCAGCGGCATGGAGGTATCAGAATTCTCCGCCCCTGCCGAAGAAATCGCCGCGCGCATCGCAGAATGCTACCAACTCACGGTGGAGCAAATGATCGAGAACCTCCACCCGGACAAAAGCCCCACTGCCGATAGCAGAAATCTCCACGATATCGAGGTCATGGCCAACGAACCCACGGTCATCAATCTCGTCAACCTCATCCTCTCCACCGCACTCCGCGAACGCGCCAGCGATATCCACCTCCTCCCCTTCGAAAACGAACTCCAACTCCGCTACCGCATCGACGGACTCCTCCTCGAAAAAGCACCCCCTCCCAAACACCTCCACCCCGCCCTCATCTCCCGTATCAAAATCATGGCCGACATGAACATCGCCGAAAGGTTCATGCCTCAGGATGGCCATATCCAAATCCATCACCGCGGTTCACGCGTCGATATCCGCGTCGGTACCATGCCCACCATCTACGGCGAAAGCATCGTCCTCCGTCTCCTCGAGAAAGGCACCAAACTCCTCAGCCCGGAAGAACTCGGCCTCGACCCCAAACGCTCCAAACTCCTCTCCAAACTCACCTCCAAACCCCACGGCCTCTTCCTCGCCACCGGCCCCACCGGCAGCGGCAAAACCACCTCGCTCTACTCCATCCTCAACAGCATCTACACCCCGCAAAAAAAGATCATCACGATCGAGGACCCCGTGGAATATGAACTGCCCGGCGTCGCCCAAATCCCCGTCCGCCCCAGCCGTAGCTTCACATTCGCCCGCGGCCTCCGCTCCATCCTCCGTCAGGACCCCGATGTGGTCATGGTCGGCGAAATCCGTGACACGGAAACCGCCGAAATCGCCATCCGCGCCGCCCTCACCGGCCACCAGGTCTTCAGTACTCTCCATACCAACGATTCCGCCGGCGCCGTCACCCGACTCCTCGATATGGGCATCGAAGCGTTCCTCATCGCCTCGTCCCTCGACGGTGTCCTCGCCCAACGCCTCGTCCGCCGCATCTGTAACCACTGCCGAACCACCACCTCGGTCTCCGATGCCATCCGCGAAAAACTATCCTCCCTCGGCCAACCCTCGCTCCAGCAAAACTTCCACCACGGCACCGGCTGCGAAGAGTGCGGAAACACCGGCTACCGCGGCCGTATCGGCATCTTCGAACTCCTCCCCATCGACACCCCGCTCCGTGACCTCATCCTCCAAAAACGCTCCACGGAGGAAATGAAACAACTCGCCCATAAACGCATGACCACACTCTTCCAGGATGCCATGCAAAAAGCCACCGACGGCACCACCTCGCTGGATGAAGTCCTCCGCGTCGCCGCCGTCGACCTCACCGAGTGAACTCGTTCCGCTACCACGCCGTCACCGCCACAGGACACCCCACCCAAGGGACGGTCCAAGCCGCCGACCGCCGCAGCGCCCTCCAACAACTCTCTCAACAAGGCCTCTTCCCCTCCACGCTCGAACTCTCCACCACCCCCAACCCGCCCCCACAACCGCCCGCCTCCTCACCACCCGCAACTCTCAACTCCACCCCCATCCCCCAACGCCGCCCACGCAAAATCCGACGCCGCGATATCACCGCTTTCACCCGCGAAATCGCCGCCCTCCTCGATGCCTCCATCCCCATCCCCCAAGCGCTCGAAAGTCTCGGCCAGGAAGAAACTAACCCCGCCCTCCGCCAAACGGTCCTCCACCTTGCCGACTCCGTCCGCAAAGGCGCCTCGCTCTCCAGCGCACTGGAAGAACATCCCCGCCTCTTCCCCCCGCTCTACGTCAGCATGATCCGCGTAGGGGAAGAAGCCGGCGCCCTCCCCCGCTCCATGAATGACCTCGCCGCCCTCCTCGAACACGAGGACGAAGTCCGCAGCGAAGTCGCCTCCGCCGTCGCTTACCCCGTGTTCGTCCTCGCGTTCGGCGCCCTCACGGTCACGCTCCTCCTCACGTTCGTCCTCCCCCGCCTCTTCGATATGCTCCAGGAAATGCTCCAGGACCTGCCCCTCCCCACACGCATCCTCCTCGGCTTCAGCCAAACGTTCAGCCAGTTCTGGCCCTGGATAGCCCTCGCCACTCTCGCTCTCGCCTATGCCCTCCATGCCGCCATCCAATCCCCCAGAGGCCGCCTCTCCTGGGATACGCTAAAACTCCGCATCCCCTACCTCGGCGATGTCTTCCGCTCCGCCGCCCTCGCCCGCTTCAGCCGCACACTCGGCACGCTCGCCCATAGCGGCGTCTCCCTCCTCCCCGCGCTCCATATCGTCGAAAATACGATCGGCAATGTCATCCTCGCCCAGTGCATCGCCCGCGTCGCAGAAGACGCCCGCGGCGGCGACTCTTTCGCCGAACCTCTCCGCAAAATGGGCGTCTTCCCCAATACGCTCATCCAAATGATCCGCGTCGGCGAGGAAACCGGCAAACTCGACGAAATGCTCCTCAAAGTCGCCGAAATCGAGGAACGCACCATGCGTACCCGAACCCGTACGCTCATCTCCCTCCTCGCCCCCGCCCTCATCCTCGTGGTCGGCGGCCTAGTCGGGTTCATCGTCATCGCCCTCCTGCTCCCCATCTTCAAAATGAGCCGCGCTCTGCGCTGAAAACCCAGCCCACCATCACCATGAAACCAACCCCGTCCCATAAAACCACTCACGCCTTCACTCTCATCGAAATGATGGTTGTCGTCATCGTCCTCGGTATCCTCGCCGCCACAATCATCCCCCAATTCCGCGGCGCCACCTACGACGCCAAACTCGGCACCGCCAAAGCCAGTATCGCCGAACTCGAAAATGCCCTGGAACGCTACAGCATCCACCTGGACGGCCCGCCCTCCAGTGAAGAAGGCCTCAACGCCCTTATGACCGCCCCCGCCGGAAATGCCGACAAATGGCGCGGCCCCTACATCAAACTCCTCCGCCCAGACCCCTGGGGCACCCCCTACCAATACCGCCGCCCCGGCACCCATCACCCCACCAGCTTCGACCTCTGGTCGCGCGGCGCCGACCGCCTCGACGGCGGCGAAGGCGAAGGCGCCGATATCGGAAACTGGTAATGCACCACCACCCCCTCAAGCACCCTGGCCCACCCCACGGCTTCACGCTGCTGGAACTCATGGTGGTCATCGTCCTTATCGGCATCCTCTCCGCCACACTCATCCCCGCCATGCATGGCACCTACGAAGCCGAAATCCTCCACGCCCAATCCCGACGCCTCACCGAAGCTCTCAACCTCGCCTATAGCCGCGCCATCACACTCAACCAACCGCACCGCCTCCACCTCAATACGAATGAAGGCAAATTCTTCATCGAAGGCCGCACCACCTCCCCCGATGGCACCACCACGTTCAATGCCATCCCCTACGCCCCCGGAGCCCAAGGCAACCTCGACCCACGCATCACGATCCGTCGATCCACCCCCCCCCAAACCCAAGCCTCCCCCGAGGAACCTAACCCCCAACCGCCACTCCTCCAGCAACCCCTCACGTTCTTCCCCAATGGCACCGCCGACGCCACACTCCTCATCCTCCACGACCGACACGGCTTCCAACGCGCTCTCCGCGTAAACCCCATCACAGCCCGGGTCGACTCCCCCGACCTCCCACCACCATGAACCCCCACCGCCAATCATCCGCCGGGTTCTCCCTCATCGAGGTGATGTGCGCCATCCTTATCCTCGGGATCGGCATCGCCGGCATGACCCACGGAGTCGCCACCGCCCTCCGCTCCAGCCAACAAGCCAGTCTCGAAACCCGCGCCGCCCTCCTCGCCGTAGGCCAAATCGAAATCCTCCGCGCAGAAGGCCTCCTCTCAGAAGGCACCACCACCGGCTCCGGCCCCCAGGATCTCGCCTCTCTTCACTGGGAACAGGCCATAACAAAATCCAACCCCGACGGCCTCTACAACATCACGGTCACAGTCCACCTCACAAACTCCACAAAACCAATCTGCCAAATCCAAACGCTCCTCTTCGATCCCCCAGCCACTTCCTCCCACTCCAATACCAATGCCCCCAGCAGAACCTCCCAAAACGCCAACCGCAAGAGGTCACCATGAATAACCACCGCAACACCCCCCACCCTCCACACCTCCAGGCCTTCACGCTCATCGAACTCACGGTCAGCGCCTCCCTCATGGCCATTATCCTCACCACAGCCTACGCCTGCCTCAACGCCACGCTCGCCAGCCGACGCACGCTCGAAACCCAGGCCGATGTCCTCCAATCCGGCCGGGTCGCCCTCAACCTCATCGCCACCGACCTCCGTAACGCCTGCCCGCTCTCCCCCGAATTCGAGTTCCTCGGCATGAATCGCACAATCAATGAAACAGAAGCGGATAACCTCGACTTCGCCACCCATACCCCCAGCCCGCAACCCACACTCCCACGCTCAGATTGGTGCGAAGTCAGCTACTTCCTCTCAAAAACCCCCGAAGCCACAACCTGGACGCTCTACCGCCGACGTGACTTCACCCCCGATAACAAACCCCTCTCCGGCGGTAGCCGCGAAGAAGTCGCCCAACGCCTCCAAGGCGTCCGCTTCGAATACTACGACGGCTGGGACTGGTATGACGAATGGGGCGACCCCGAAGGCCGCCGCCCCAATGCCTCCGACTCCCTCTTCGCTCCCACTAACCTGGAAGGTATGCCCGATGCCGTCCGCATCACGCTCTGGTTCGATGTAAGCGAAACCACCAGGGAATCCAAATCCACCACCCTACCCCCTCCCGTCTCCCTGCAAACGGTCGCCTACCTCAACCTCGCTCGCACCCCCCAACCCACGGAAACAACGTCGGA
>JBJOII010000133.1:0-11485 GCA_046047235.1 Verrucomicrobiota bacterium
ATTTCCAAAACGCGAGATCCAACGCAAGACGTCGGATACCTTTACAACTCTTTAGGAGAACACCCCAACGCCGCCGGGAGAGGCAGAACCAAACACAAACCCAACCTCTTCTAAAAGAATGAGTTACGAAAGCATACGACACATAGCTGACCCAAAATAAACCAATGTGGCACAAGACATGTTTGGGATCCATGCATAACCAGCTCAAATAGGCCTGATGCCAACAGAAACTTAACAACCAAATTAACGGAAAAAATATGCTGAAGACAAAATTTACACGCAGAGTCAGCTACCTGGCCGCCCTCACGGCAGCCGCCCTGAGTGTGGGGACCTCGAAAGCGGACATGCTACTCCACGTCGACCTGAGTGTAGTAAACCAACTCACCATTCGTGCAACCACCGGACTGTCCGCAGTGACCGCTTCAGTAGACGACGACACAGGCTTCACTTTGTTGGATTTCACGTATCAAAACATCAGCGCCTCCGGCACCGGGTCGACTCTGGTTGATTACAACGGGACAAGTGATGGGGGTGTCCGCCTTTCGGATGCAGACGGGTTTATGAATTTGTGGGATATGGCGACTTCGGATCCACTCCAATTCACCGCTGGCAGTCAGGCTTTTACGGGAGAAGCAACTTGGACGCTAACTTCATCGCACTACGCTACATGGCTGAACGGGCCTTCTTCAGGAGATATCGTGCTGGCGGACGCTTTTTACGTCCCGCTGGAAGGTGCCCCTGTTGTGGGGACATGGAGCCTCAATCTAGCTAGCACCTCTGTGCCGGATACATCGTCCACATTAGCGCTTCTGGCTCTGGGCATCTGCTGCCTCGCCTCCGTCCGCTACAAACACAAGGCCGAGGCTAACGCCTAGTGGGATTGTCCGTGCGGGTTGAACTCTGACCCCTTTCACCCCGCATTCACTCTCAGCGCCGTTGCGCCTTCACCCGCGCAACGGCGTTTCTATTGTACCCCGCCCCCAATAGACGCTCGGACAATCTATTTGTAAGTCATTGTTCATCAACGCTTGGACCCAGATTACAAAAAGGCCGTCCCCCACCCGGGAGGACGACCAACAGAACTCAACAAGGCCTTACACCAGTTCCCAGCCCTTGCGGTAGGTGCCGTTAATGTAACCGTCTGCCTCTGGCGCGTTCGTCGCCTTCATCGCCGCAGCATCCCAGTCCAGCCGCTTGCCCACCCGCATCGCCACCAACCCCAGCAGGCCCATCTCAGTCAAGGCCGCACCATATTCGAAGTTGGCACTGGCCGGTTCGCCCCCCTTGCAGGCATCCAGCCAATCCCGGTGGTGCCCATTGGATCGCGGGAGGGTCTTGGGAGGACGTTCGAAGTTATCCATCAAAGTCAAGGGCAGCAGCTTCGGCGCACCCGCCCAGCCCGGGCAGGTAATCATCCCCTTGCTGCCAACAAACAAGGTGCCGTTACCCCCCGCCCCCAGCTGATCCTCCGGATCCAGACCCTCAGGTCGCGCCGGACGCAGCCCGCCGTCATACCAGGTAAAGGTGACCGGAGGCATCTTGCCCCGCGCCGGGAATTTGTAAGTGTATAACCCCCCGGCCGGCGCCATGTAGGAATCCACCCCGCCTGCCCCGCTAGCCTCTACGGTCCTCGGAGCCTTCAGGTCCAACGCCCAACAGGCATTGTCAAAGTTATGACAAAAGAAATCACCAATCGGCGCCGTGCCAAAGTCCCAATAATCCCGCCATGTCACCGGGTTATAGGCCGAGCTGTACGGACGCTCCTCGCGCGGCCCCAGCCACAAATCCCAGTTCACCCCCTTGGGCACCGGCTCTGTCTGCGGCTTGCCCTGTGTGTATTTCTTGCTCCATCGGCTCGCGCTGGTCCAGGCGTGCACCTCGCGCACCTCGCCGATCACCCCTGCCCACAACCACTCACACGTTTGCCGAATACCATCCCCGGAATGCCCCTGGTTGCCCATCTGCGTGGCCACCCCTGTCTCCTTGGCGACCTGCGCCATCAACCGCGCCTCACGGATATTGTGTGTCAGCGGCTTCTCGCAATACGCATGTTTCCCCATCCGCATCGCAGGAATACAGACCGTCGCATGCATGTGATCCGGCGTCGCACAAAGCACCGCATCAATGTCCTTCTCCTTCTCCAGCATCACCCGGAAATCGACATAGTCCGCCACTTTGAAATTCGGCGTCTTCTCGGCGTAATGCTTCTCCGCCTCCGCCTTCACCGGCAACCGCCCCGCGACACCCCGGAAATAAAAATCCTCAAGATCCGAATGCTCCACAGGATCCGCCACCGCAATCACCTGCGCGTCCTCCAGCGGATACAAGCCACGCAAATTCGTGCGCCCCTGCCCCCCGCAACCCACAATAGCAATGTTCACTCTCTCACTCGGCGGCACAAATCGAGGACCACCAAGCACATGCCGCGGAACCACACTCACCGCTGCACCTAAAACCGCCGCCTGACTCAAAAACCGCCGGCGACTCACACGATTACTGGAACTCTTCATAGCTCAAGGTATAGGACTGTTCGATTCACGCCGCTCTCCAGCGGCCCATGGGGTCAATCGCCGCAAACTAGCAAGCCACCCTCTACGCCGCAATCACCGATCAATCACCTCCGGAAACCGAACCTCGCCCCCCACCAAAACCAGTTGCGGATCCCCAGAACCTGCCCCATCGTATCCCAACCCATGAAAAGAAGAGCCTTCATCCGCATGGTCGGTGGAGCCGGCCTCAGCGCCATCAGCCTCGAACGCCTCCTCGCCGACGTCAAACCTGCCGACGATATCACCAAGCGGGTCCAGGGACTTCCATATCGGAAGCTCGGCCGTACCGGAGCGGAGATTTCCATCATCGGCTTCCCCGGCCTCGCCCTCATGCGCGAAGACCAAACCAGCTCTGACCAGGCCGTCCGCCATGCCTTCGATCGCGGACTCAATTACTACGACGTCGCACCCGCCTACGGGCGCGATGGAGAATGTGAGATCAAACTCGGCACCGCTCTCCAGCAACTGAAACGCGACGACTACTTCCTCTCCTGCAAAACCAAGGCCCGCGACAAGGACGGCGCAAAACAGGAACTCGACTGCTCCCTGCAACGCCTCAAAACTGATCACTTCGACCTCTACCAGCTCCACCACGTCGTAACCCCAGAGGATACCCGCAAGGCCTTCGGACCCGGCGGCGCCATGGAGACCCTCCTCCAAGCCCGCAAGGAAGGAAAAGTGAAGTGGCTCGGCTTCTCTGCCCACAGCACCCAGGGCGCCCTGACCGCCCTCCAAAACCATGACTTCGACACGGTCATGTTCCCTGTCAGTTTCGCCGATTACTACCTCCGGGATTTCAGCCGCGACGTCCTGGCCCTCGCCGAACAAAAGGGAGCAGCCGTCATCGCCATCAAACCCATGAGCATGGGCGCCTGGCCCGAAGGCGTGAAACGCACCCGCGAATGGTGGTACCGCACTACAGAAACGCCCGAGGAAATCAGCCTCTCCCTCCGCTTCTCGCTCTCCATGCGTGGCGTCGTTACCGGGATCCCTCCCTCCTTCGTTGACCTGCTCGACAAAGCCATCACTGCTGCCAATTCCTACAAACCCGCCACCAGCAACGACCGGGAAGAACTGCGCGAGCTCGCCACAAGCTGCGAAGCTCTCTTCACCCGGGAAGACAACCTCGGCAACGCCTAAACAAATCCCCCGCTCCAAATCCCCCCTCCCCAAGGGCTGCCGGCTCCCACACCGCGCAGCCCTTACCCTATCCGCCTCAATAACTCAAAACTACAAAGCCGCACCTCCGGCAAACCCTCGTCGTCCAAAACCAAACGACAGTTCGCATCAAAGGAAATCAGCAGATGATCCGGCTTCGGATCCAAGTCCTCAATCCCCGCCAAAGCCATCCTGTCCGCCACCATCCGCATCAACGCCTGCACCTGCCCCGCATCGAGCAAACCCTTGGCCTGCGCACTCGCAACATCCACCCCCCAATACCGACGCTTCTCGTCCATCGCCAGCAACTCGTCCGGCCCATTCCAAAAACCCCAGACAGTGATGTAATCACGATCCGAACTCAGCACCACCCCACCCTCCGGAGTCTTCAAATCCGCCATCACCAACATCCTCCTCTCGTCCACCAACACCCGCGTCGCATCCCGCTGACTCCCCGTCTGGTAAATCGCCCGCGGATATACGGTCTTCAACCCGGACCTCGTCAGCTCCATCGCCAGCGAAAACTCCTCAAACGGGCTGTTGTAACCATGCTCCAAAACCGCAGACCTCCGCTTCTCACTGTCCGCAGACAATGCCGGATCCCCCATGCGCGAAACACGCCATACCAGATTCACGTTGTCCTTCGTCTGCGTGTAACACACCTGGTTCACCTCCGACAAACGCTGCTTCGGCGTCCGCCTCCAGCGCTCCGGCAAAAAGAAATTGAACAAGTCCGGATCCTTACCCACCACCCAAAGCAAACCCCCGGTGCTCTGCGCATGCCCCGTCACATAATCCACCCCCATCACCTGCACCGCCTTCAAATGCGCCGGCATGGGCTTGCTGCGCCCATGGTTGAACCGGTGCGCCATGTGCCGCAGATAAAAACGCCGGGTCGCGTTGCGAACCATCTGCTCGTGCTCCTGCGTCCGCTGCAATAGCTCGTAGTCGATCAGGGAATAAACAAACTGCCGGTTGCGGTCCCGCAACAACGACCCGTCCGGCTGGGGCCGCAAAATAATGTGCTGCGGCTTCATGTCCACGACCCGATACCCCTTCTGCTCCAACTCGTGAATCACCAGGTGATTCGCCTGGGACAAAAACCGCGCACGATGCCTCCCGCGCAACCTCAAGTAATCCGCCGTCTCCACCGCATCCAAACCTTTCACCCAACTAAACAACACAACGTACTGCCGCAAGATGTCGATCTCCACCCCGGGATGCTGCGCAATCTTCGCGTTGATCTTGTCCTCCGATCGCCCCGTCTGCCAGAGCTGGAGCCGCTTCGACGGCACGTAAATCGCCATCGGCCTCTGCGTTAAAATATGAATACCCCGCGGCCCCGTCCGCCCCGCCCTCAACTCCATCAACAACGAAAACTCCTCAAACGGACTGTTGAACTCCGCGTTCACAAACTGGTTCACCGTCAGCGTGTCCACCGGAACCACCTCCCCAACCCGCGAAAACTTCACCACCAAATCCAAAGCCATCCCCTCAACCTGCCTCGTCGGTACCCGATAGACCCGACTCGTCCCCTCCAACCGCTCGCGATTCGCCTCAAACCACTCCCGCTCATACCAGTTCTCCGGCAGTAACTGCTTCCAAAGCCGAACCCCATACCGCGTCAAATATAAATCACCCCCGTCCACCGTCTTCACATGACAATAATCCACCCCCAAAAAACTCATCACCTCAAAGCCCTCAGGCAAATCCGCCGGTAAACAAACCGGTACCCGACGCGAAATCGCGTTCATCGATGCCGTCTCCTCAACGGGAGGATCCGGCACCGCATCAAACAAGTGCATGCCCAAAACCTACTGCCACCATCACCACGCTCAAGCGGCTTCGCCCCGCCAGCAATAAGTAATAGTCGAACCCATGTTAAGCAGAAGCAGACCGACTGTTTAACGCTAAAGACGCCAATGACTATCATTAACCAGCCAACTACCTGACAAAAAGCCCTCCCGCCAGACTTGTCTACCACTGCTCAATCCGGTTATGAACATTACCCGCATGGCAGAACCCAACAGCGTCCAAACGCCAGCAACGACACTCCACGGTCACGGCACGCCATGCGCTTCCCACCACCATCACCCCCAACCTAACCCGCCCTCTCCCGGGCAAACCCTATCGTAACCATGCCCAATACCCCCACAAACCACACCGGACTCCTCGCCTGGGTGCAGGAGATCACCGAACTCTGCCAACCCGCCAATGTCCACTGGTGCGATGGGTCCGAGGCCGAATACCAATCCCTCTGTGACCTCATGGTCCAATCCGGCACCTTCACCAAGCTCAACGAAGAAAAACGCCCTGGATGCTACC
The DNA here is from genome assembly GCA_046047235.1 of Verrucomicrobiota bacterium. Lineage (GTDB taxonomy): Bacteria > Verrucomicrobiota > Verrucomicrobiia > Limisphaerales > JAHDYP01 > JBMTVN01. The sequence goes on from JBJOII010000133.1 coordinate 6,033, forward strand.
TCGCGCGCTCTCACCCCAGCGACGTCGCCCGCGTCGAAGACCGCACCTTCATCTGTAGCCGAAATAAGGAGGACGCCGGACCCACCAATAACTGGGCCGACCCCGACCAAATGCGCGCCAAACTCAAGGAGATCTTCCGCGGCGCCATGCAGGGCCGAACCATGTACGTCATCCCGTTCTGCATGGGGCCACTCAACTCCCCCCTCGCCAAGGTCGGCATCGAAATCACCGACTCCCCCTACGTCGTCACCAACATGCGCATCATGACCCACATGGGCTCGGATGCTCTCCACAAACTCGGCTCTAACGGCGAGTTCATCCCCTGCCTCCACTCCGTCGGAGCACCCCTCCAACCCGGCCAGGAAGACGTCCCCTGGCCCTGTGAACCCGACCCCGCCAATAAATATATCGTCCACTTCCCCGAGGACTCCTCCATCTGGTCCTATGGCTCCGGCTACGGTGGCAACGCACTCCTCGGTAAAAAATGCCTCGCCCTCCGCATCGCCTCCATCGTCGCCCGCAAAGAAGGTTGGCTGGCCGAACACATGCTCATCCTCAGCCTGACCTCCCCAGCCGGCAAAACCCAATACATCGCCGCCGCCTTCCCCAGCGCCTGCGGTAAAACCAACCTCGCCATGATGCAACCCACCCTCCCCGGCTGGACCGTGCGCTGCCTCGGCGATGACATCGCCTGGATCCGACTCGATAAAGACGGACGCCTCTACGCCATGAACCCGGAAACCGGCTTCTTCGGCGTCGCCCCCGGAACCTCCACCCGATCCAACCCAAACGCCGTCGCCACCTTCGCCTCCAATAGTATCTTCACCAACGTCCTGCTCACCCCCGACGGCGACGTCTGGTGGGAAGATATGGGCGTCCCCGCCCCCGCCAAAGGCATCGATTGGCAAGGGAATGAATGGACCCCCGATTGCGGCAGAAAGGGGGCCCACCCCAATGCCCGCTTCACCGCCCCCGCCAGCCAATGCCCCGTCATAGACAAAGACTGGCAAAACCCCGACGGAGTCCCCATCTCCGCCATCCTCTTCGGCGGCCGCCGCCCCACCACCATCCCGCTCGTTAACGAAGCCTTCAGCTGGGAACACGCCGTCTTCATGGGCTCAGCCGCCGGCTCCGAAACCACCGCAGCCGCCCTCGGCCAAGCCGGTGTCCTCCGCCGCGACCCCTTCGCCATGCTCCCCTTCTGTGGCTATCACATGGGCGATTACCTCAGCCATTGGCTCAACCTCGCCAACCGCACCGACCGCGCCAAACTCCCTCGCGTGTTCTTCGTCAATTGGTTCCGTAAAAGTGACGACGGACGCTGGCTCTGGCCCGGCTTCGGTGAAAATAGCCGGGTCCTCAAATGGATCTGCGAACGCGTCGAAGGAACCGGCAGCGCCGTCGAAAGCCCCATCGGCTTCCTGCCCGCTCAGGACGCCCTCGACCTCGATGGTCTGCAACTCGACCCCGATGATATCCGGGAACTCCTCGGCGTAGATAAAAAGGGCTGGCTCAACGAAGTCGACGACGTGGAGAAAAACTACGCCCGCTTCGGATCCCAGCTGCCCACTGCGCTCGCAGACCAGCTCACTGAACTCCGAAAGCGGCTCCAAGCCTGAGCCCCAGCCCAGATACAACTCCTTACCCATACCCTCACCCCGAACGCCATGCCCCCCCGCCATGGCGTTCGTCGTTTTCAGAGGGCTCCCAAGCCCGAATGATATTGCCCGCTCCACGATTTGTTCCCTCGCTTTACACCTGCACCATCCGACATCAGCCTCAACCCGCAAATCACTCCGCTCCAAAAGCCCGATGGCGGCTCTCTCTCGATCACCAAAGAGAACGTCAAACTGCCACAAAAAACGCTATCCTCGCCTCCGGCTCCAACAACCCCCAGCTCCCCCTCCACCTCAGATCCAACCCGCGCATCAAACTGCTCTCCAAACCCTACCCGCTCGAACAACTCCTCCCCACCCTCCACCAACTCCTCGCATCCAAGTAGCCCCGCCCACCCAAGAGGCTTGCCTCCCCCCATCCAGTTCTGGTTATGTACAGCCCCTATGTCCGGAACTATCGCGCCACCCGGCAACCAGTACATCTCCACAAGGCTGCGCCTCGTCGCAAGCCTCGCCGCTGCATTCCCCCTCATCCTCACCCTCCTCACCTCCTGCTCCAGCACGGACACCATCATCACCCCCCCAAATGAAATCCCCGGAGCCCACTACTCCGGCAACCAGTCCTGCGCGGATTGCCACCCCAGTTACTCCCGCACTTTCGCCTCCAGCCCTCACGGCCAACACTTCAAAACCAACCCCAAGACAAAACTCAATGTCGGCTGCGAATCCTGCCACGGCCCCGGTAGCCGCCACGTCGCCGCAGGTCGCGCTGACTTCATACTGAACCCCGGGAAAAACCCCGCCACCTGCCTCTCCTGCCACCTCTCCACCGACGCCGAATTTAACCTCCCCTTCCATCACCCCGTCCCCGAAGGCTGGATGAACTGCGCCGACTGCCACGACCCCCACGGCTCCGCCATCCTCCAGCCCGCCCATAGCCTCGGACTCAACCGCCTGGACGCCTCCTGCGCCTCCTGCCACCAGGAACAAGCCCGCCCCTTCGTCTTCGAACACGAGGCCATGCGCGAAGGCTGCACCTCCTGCCACTCCCCACACGGATCCATCAACCGCAAACTCCTCGCCGACTTCGACGCCAACCTCTGCCTCCGTTGCCATGCCCAAACCCAGGACCGTGAAGGCCGTATCCGAATCGGCATCGGCAAGGTCGACCATACCGACCACCTCAAACTCGGCACCTGCTACACCGCCGGCTGCCACGGCGCAGTCCATGGCTCCAATGTCAGCCCCAAACTCCGCTACTAGGCTCCCGGCCATGCAACTCATTACCCCCACCCCCAGAGGAACCACAGCCAGCCTCGTCGCCCTCCTCGCCTCCACCTCCCTCCTCTGCACCCACGCCACCCAAGCCAATACTCCGCCCGATATCTCCCAACTCCCACCACCCTCCCCCCAAACCATCGACTTCAACCGAGATATCCAGCCCATTCTCGAATCCGCCTGCCTCCGCTGCCACGGCAATGAACGCCCCAAAGGCGGCTTCCGCCTCACCGACCGCCAGGCCGTGCTCAGCGGCGGCAACTACGGCCCAGCCGTAATTCCCGGCAATAGCGCCAATAGCCCCCTCATCCATTACGTGGCCAACCTCGTCCCCGATATGGAAATGCCCCCGGTCGATAAAGGCACCCCACTCACCCCAAACGAAATCAGCCTCCTCCGCGCCTGGATCGACCAGGACCTCCCCTGGTCCACCACCCCCACCACACCACAACGCGAACTCACCATCTCCCCCTCCGCCACCTGGATCTCCGTCAGCGGAAATAAAAGCCAGTTCCGTGAACATACCGGGCTGCGGGAAGGCGCCTCCGGCGGACTCCAGGACCTCTTCTGGCGTGAACAAATCGACCGCGCTACAGAACTCATCCTCCAAGGCCGCGGACTCCTCAATCAGGACGACTACCGCCTCTCCCTCCAAATCCGACGCCGCGATACCGGCTCCATTGGATTCGGAGTCGAAACGCGAAACGAATACGATAACAACACCGGCCTCTATACTCCCCAAGCTGGCTACACCCCCACACTCAACCGCGCCCTGGATTCCCAAAGAGGCCGCACCTGGATCGACCTCGCCCTCACTCTCCCAGACTGGCCCGCCATCCAGCTCGGCTATGAATACCGCTGGCGCGATGGCAACCTCTCCACCCTGTCCCGCGGCATCGCGCCCGCAACCCCACCCTCCTTCACCAGCCAAGGCACCCTCCCCAACTACCGCCACCTCGCCGAACATACCCATATCGCCAAACTTAACCTGAGCTACAACCTCGCCGGATGGCACCTGGAAGATTACGCCCGTATCGAATTCTACGACCTCAACTCCCGCAAAAACCTCCAGGGCGATGGCGCCCCTGACCTCCAGGGATCCTACCGCGAAACCTACGAACACACCCAAACCTCCAATGTCCTGAAAGCCGAAAAACAACTCCTCCCCTGGCTCCTCACCTCAGCCGGCTACCTCTACGCCAACCTCCAAGGCGATGGCTCCTTCAGCCAAACCACCACCATCACAGGACCCCCCAACTTCTCCTTCGCCGGTGACGCCGCCCCGGATATCACTCTCCAACAGGAAAACCACACGCTCAACGCCAACGCCCAAATCGCCCCCTGGAACGGCATCTCCCTCCACGGCGGCCTCCAGGCCGAATGGCTCCAGCGCGACGGCATCGCCGGCCTCGTCGCCCCCATCGACCCCATCCCCGGCCAGGCCAACGCCAACCTCAACCGCCAAGCCATCGACGAAACCGCCACTCTCAAATTCGACTCCATCCCCCTCACCTCCATCTACGCCACCGGACGCTGGCAACAGGAATGGCTCGACCAACAGGAAGCCCAAACCTGGTCCAATTCACCCTTCGCCCCCATCGGCTACTCCCGCGCCTCCCAAGCCACCGGCAGCCGCAACGAAGGCGGCACCGGCGTCAACCTCTCCCCCACCCCCATGCTCTCAGCCGACGCCAGCTTCTGGCACCGCCAGCGCAACCAGGACTTCGATCACCTCGTCGATCGCGACCTCACTTCCCCACCCACCGATAACGCCAACGGCTACCCCGCTCTCATCACCGGACGAGAGGTCACCGGCGACGAAATCAATACCCGCATCTCATGGCGGGCCCACGCCACCACCCGTATCACTCTCGCCTACCAATACTCCGATACCGATTACCGTACCCGAACCGCCTCCAGCACAATCGACGACTACTCCGACCCTTTCGCCCCCGTCTCCGTCCTGCTCCCCGGCGGCGAACTCCTCGCCGGCCACGAGCGCGCCCACACCTACAGCGCCAACCTCTCCCTCCGCCTCCTCCGTCGCCTCCACCTCTCCACCACTTTCAACTACGTCGATTCCCACCTCGATACCGCCCCCACAGATGACACCCTCATCGCCCCATACCAGGGACGCACCATCTCCAGCCTCAACTCCGCCACCTACGTGCTCACTACCAAAACCCACCTGCGTGCCACCTACGCCTACTCCCACGCCGATTACACCCAGGACACCCTCACCGAAGGACTCCCCCTCGGCATCAACTACCAACGCCATACCCTCAACGCCGCCCTCCACCACCGACTCTCCTCACACCTCGCCTCCACCATCGCTTACGGCCTCTTCCTCTACACCGAACCCACCTCCAACAACGCCAACAACTACACCGCCCACGCCATCACCGCCTCCCTCGCCTACCGCTGGAACTAACACCCCCCCCTCCCACCTCCCACCTGCCCCCACCCCAATAGCTGCTCAGACCTTCTATTCATAACCCTCTCCCCAGCAAACCCTTATACTTTTCCAGACCTTCTGTTCAAAAACCGTTGACCTCCAGC
>JBJOII010000134.1:0-11431 GCA_046047235.1 Verrucomicrobiota bacterium
CCCAAGGAGCCATGCTCCTGCCCCACATCGGCCGCCCTGTCCTCCTCCCCGAGAAAAACCACGACAACGATCACATGCCCCGCGTCCCAGGCGATAACCACTGGCATCAGTTCGTCGAAGCCATCCTCGGCAATGGCACCACCGCCGCAAACTTTAACTACGCCGGCCCCCTCACTGAAGCCGTCCTCCTCGGATCCGTCGCCACCCGCTTCCCCAATACCACGCTCAACTGGGACGCCGAAAACGTGAAATTCAGCAACGAAAAAGCCGCCAACCAATACGTGCGCCGTTCCTACCGCAAAGGATGGGACGTCCGCGGCCTCTAACCCTCCCACAAGCCCACCCAAAAAACATTTGCCCCGCGGCGAGATCCTCGCCGCGGGGCAAATGGTCGGGGCGGGGAGATTCGAACTCCCGACCTCTTGTACCCGAAACAAGCGCGCTAGCCAGGCTACGCTACGCCCCGAACCGAGGGCGTAAGTTGCCGATCAGACGACCGAATTGCAATAGGTATTTTTCCCCAAAATTACCCAAACCATTGCATCCCTCCTAATCCTCCGGTTTTATCCCCCTCGTGCCAGGTACCCTCTTCAACGTCACCGCAGTTTTCATCGGTTGCCTCTACGGTATCCTCTCCCGCAAAGAACCCGCCGCCGATACCCAGCGAGCCATCAAATTCTTCCTCGGTATCTTCATCGTCTGGACCGGCCTCAAACTCTGCTGGACCGGCCTCAACGGCTCCTTCCTCCAAATCCTCGGCCAACTCGGACTCACTATCGTAGCCCTCTCCCTCGGTCACGCCACAGGAGGCCTGCTCCGTATCCAAACCGGCCTCAACCACCTCGGCACTTTCGCCCGCCAGATCCTCACCCCACACCACCACACCACCCCACCCTCCACCAGCCAAACCTTCCTCGCCTGTACTGTCGTGTTCGCCCTCAACCCGCTCGGCATCTATGGCTCCATCCTCGAAGGCGTCCAGGGCACCTGGGAAATCCTCGCTATCAAAGCCGTCATGGATGGCCTCTCAGCCCTCGCCTTCAGCCGCACTCTCGGCTGGACCGTCATGCTCTCCACCCTCCCCATCCTCGCCCTCCAGGGAACCCTGACGCTCCTGACCCAAACCCTCACGCTCCACACCCTCAACCCCGCCATGATCAACGCCATCACCGCAACCGGCGGCATGCTCGTCTTCTCAGTCTGCCTTATCGTCTTCCCCATCAAGAAAATCCGCCTCGCCGATTACCTCCCCGCCTTCCTCTACGCCCCCATCATCGCCGCCATCCTCTCCTAACCCCCACCCGACAGCCCAGTTGACACCACGCTGCCCTCCCCCTAGCGTCACCCAATCCGGACACCATCAGTCCGCACCACACTCCTCCTGCTCCTGAGTTGCTCCCTCCTCCAAACCGGATGCAATAAAGCCACCCCCACCGGACAAAACACCCAAGGCACCCGCAACACCCCAGCCATGCCCGTGGTCGCCATCCCAGCCAGACAACAACCTATCGTCGAATCAGTCTCCCTCGTCGGTACCATCACCGCCAACGAGGAAGTCGAAATCAAAGCGGAAACCGACGGAATCGTGGAGGAAATCCTCTTCGAAGAAGGCGCCCTCGTCCAAAAAGACCAGCCGCTCATCCGCCTCGATGAAACCAAACTCCAAGCCGAACTCACCGACGCCGAATCCCGCCTCAAACTCGCCCAAACCTCCTTCGCCAGATCCCAACCGCTCTTCTCAGAAAAACTCATCTCCCAACAGGAGTTCGACCAGGCAGCATCCACCTTCGAAGTCGCTAAAGCCACCGTCGAACTCCGCAAACGCCAACTCCGCGACGCCCGCGTCAATGCCCCCTTCAAAGGTCGCACCGGAGCCCGCAGCATCAGCCCCGGCCAGGTCATCACCCGTAACACCCCCATCACCTGGCTCGTCGACCTCGACCCCGTCAAAGTCGAAATGAATATGCCGGAACGCTTCCTCGGCCAAACCTCAGTCGGCCAAAAAATCCGCTTCGAAGTCACCGCCTACCCCGGGGAAACCTTCGAAGGCGAAGTCTACTTCGTAACCCCACGCCTCGACCTCATCACCCGAACCGCACTCGTCAAAACCCGCATCCCCAACCCCGACAGCCGACTCATGGCCGGCATGGTCGCCAACCTCCAACTCAATCTCAAAACCCGCGATAATGCCCTCGTCATACCCGAAGCCGCCATCATCCATAACGGCGATGCCACGCTCGTCTTCGTCGTCACACCAAACCAAACCACCCGCCTCCAACCCGTCACGCTAGGCCAACACCTCCCCCGCTTCGTCGAAATCACTTCAGGCCTCCAAACCGGTGACCTCGTCGTCGTCGAAGGCCACCAGAAAATCGGCCCCGGCATGCCCGTCCAAATCGCCGGCCCCGAAAAAACCGCCCCCTACCAACTCTAAAACCAGCCATGATGCTCCCCGATGTCAGCATCCGCAGGCCCGTGTTCACCTCCATGATGAGCCTCGCGCTCGTCCTGTTCGGTGTCATCAGCCTCAGTCGCCTCCCCGTCCGCGAACTGCCCAATATCGACCCCCCTATCGTCAACGTCACCACAGTCTACCCCGGCGCCAATGCCCAGGTCGTCGAAACCGAAGTCACAGAAAGACTCGAAGAAGCCGTCAATAATATCGAAGGCATCAAAACCCTCACCAGCACCAGCCGCGAACAAGTCAGTAATATCACCGTCGAATTCGACCTCTCCCGCAATATCGACCTCGCCGCCCAGGACGTCCGCGACCGCGTCGCCCGCGTCCGTGGCCTCCTCCCCGACGATATCCTCGAACCCGTCGTCTCTAAACAAGAGTCCGATGCCCAACCCATCCTCTGGATCTCACTCAATAGCGAACGCCATTCCCCCCTCGAACTCACCTCACTCGCCGAACGACAAATCAAAAACCGGCTCCAAACCGTCACCGGCGTCTCCTCCGTCATCATCGGCGGCGAAAAACGCTTCGCCATGCGCCTGTGGCTAGATTCCGAACGCATGGCCGCACACAGCATCACAGTCCTCGATGTCGACCGCGCCCTCAAACAACAAAATGTCGAACTCCCCAGCGGCCGCGTCGAAAACCTCGACCGCGAAATGACTATCAAACCCGCGGCGAACTCAAAACCGCCACGGAATACAACGACCTCGTCGTCTACAGCGACGGCACAAAAATCATCCGCCTCCGCGACATCGGCCGCGCCGAGGAAGGGGTCGAAGACCTCCGCACGGTCGCCCGCTTCAATGGCCTCCCCTCGGTGTTCCTCGGCGTCGTCAAACAGTCCCGCGCCAATACCGTCCAGGTCGCCCAGGACGTAAAAGCCGAACTCGCCCGCATCGCACCCGACCTCGATAGCGGCATCAGCCTCATCGCCGCCTATGACTCCTCCCTCTTCGTCGAGGAAGCCATCAACGAAGTCTGGCTCACTCTCGGTATCGCCTTCGTCCTCGTCGTCCTCGTCATCTTCGTCTTCCTCCGCAACCTACGCTCCACCCTCATCCCCGCTGTCGTCATCCCAGTCTCCATCGTCGGCGTCTTCTCCGTCCTCTACGCCATGGATTACTCGGTCAATATCCTCACCATGCTCGCCCTCGTCCTCGCCATCGGTATCGTGGTCGATGACGCCATCGTCGTCCTCGAAAATATCTTCCGCCATATCGAGGCCGGTGAACCACCGCTCTCCGCGGCCTTCAAGGCCATGCACGAAATCGGCTTCGCCATCATCGCAATCACCATCTCGCTCGTCGCTGTCTTCGTCCCCCTCGCCTTCCAAAAAACTACCGCCGGCCGCCTCTTCATCGAGTTCGCCTTCGCCCTCGCCGGCTCAGTCGTCATCTCCGCCTTCGTCGCCCTCTCCCTCTCCCCCATGATGGCCGCCCGTATCCTCCGCCCCGCCAACACCCAAAAACACGGATGGCTCTTCACAAAATTCGAAAACACCTTCAACCACATCAACCAACTCTACGGCCGCACCCTCCAGTGGTCCCTCCACCACCGCTTCACCATCCTCTGCATCGGCCTCGCCTCCGCCGCCGCCATGACCCTCGCCTACCGCCAGCTCGACCAAGACTTCCTGCCCGAAGAAGACCGCGGCCTCTTCATCTGCTTCGCCATCGCCCCCGAAGGCGCCACCAGCGAATACACCGACCGCATGGTCCGGCAAATGGAATCCATCATCCGCCAAACCCCCGAAATCCGCACGCTGGGCTCAATCGTCGCCCCCCCCTTCACCGGCCCAGGCCTCGCAAACCAGGGCATCGCCTTCGTCCGCCTTCAACCCGAACGTCACCGTAGCGTCCAGGAAATCGTCAATGGCCCCACCGGACTCCGTATGCAACTTATGTCCGGCGTCGAAGGCGCCCTCGTCATCCCCAATATACCCAAACCCATCAGCCGCGGCTTCGGCGCCCCCTTCCAACTCGTCATCCAAAATCAAGACCTCGACGCCCTCAATACAGCTGCACAAAATCTCAGCAACCAGCTCCGCACAAACCGCTCACTCGTCAATGTCCGCTCCTCCTACGAAGTCACTAAACCCGAACTCCGCATCGATATCGACCGGAACCGCGCCGCTGTCCTCGGCGTCTCCGTAGCTGATATCTCCCGCACACTCCAAATCCTCTTCGGCGGACTCGACCTCAGCCGCATCAAACAGGAAGGCAAGGAATACGACGTCATCGCCCAACTCACACGCTCCTCCCGCCTCACCCCCCAGGACCTCGACCGTGTCTACATCCGCAACGATCGCGGTAACCTCATCCAACTCAGTAGCGTCGTGTCCCATCGAACCGGTGCCGCAGCCAATGCCATCGAACACTATAACCGCCTCCGCAGCGCTACCCTCACCGCCACCCCCGTCGGCGTCACGCTCGGAACCGCCATCCAACAAGTCGAAGCCACCCTCCACGAATCCCTCCCTCAAAACTTCCTCCACGCCTGGTCCGGCGAATCCCGCGACTTCCTCGACACTCAATACCAGTTCTGGTGGATCCTCAGCCTCGCCATCGTCATCGTCTATATGGTCCTCGCCTCACAATTCGAAAGCCTCGTCCACCCCCTCACGGTCATGCTCGCCCTCCCACTCGCCGGAGTAGGAGCCTTCGGCCTCATCTATATCCTCGACCAAGGCGGACGCCACGGTCTATGGCCCGCCCTCCCGGCAATGAATATCAATCTCTTCAGCCAAATAGGCCTCATCCTCCTGGTCGGTATGGTCACCAAAAACTCCATCCTCCTCGTCGAATTCGCCAACCAACAACGCAAACAAGGCGCCCCCTCAAGCCAAGCCATGCTCCAGGCCGGACTCATCCGCCTCCGCCCCATCCTCATGACCACCTTCTCCACCATCGCCGGCATCCTCCCCATCGCCATCGGCTTCGGCGCCGGTGCCGAAAGCCGCCGCCCAATGGGCCTCGCCGTCGTCGGTGGCATGACCACCAGCACACTCCTCACTCTCTTCGTAATCCCCGTCGTCTACACGCTCTTCTCCGACCTCGGAAACCGCCTCCGCCATAAACCCCAGCCCCCCACGTCCATGCCCTAAACCCGGCACCCCGTAATCCGCGCCGCCTGCCCCTGCGCCTTCAACGCCAGCTCAATCGCCAGAAAGGTGTGCCGCTGCGTCATCGCTGTCTCCGTCCGGTCCAGACAATCCCGAATCAATCGCCCGAAATACGGAAACCCCACTTTCCCATGCACGGGATAGTGATGCTCACCCTTCGCATCTACCAAATAGACATGGTCCCCCTCCCGGTCCCGCGCCACATCCAGATACTTCCTTAGCTCAATCGTCCCCTCCGTCCCCATAATCACCGTCCGGCCATCCCCCCACGCACCCAACCCCTCGGGCGTAAACCAGTCCACCCGGAAATACTGCGTCGCCCCATTGTCCCCCACCAAGGTCGCATCCCCAAAATCCTCAAACTCCGGATGGTCCGGCCAGTGATAGTTCGCCACCTTGCTGTGAACAACCTCCGCCTCGCATACCCCTGCGTAATGCAAAAACTGCTCAATCTGATGACTCCCAATATCCACCAGGATCCCCCCATACTTCTGCGGATCCCAAAACCAACCCGGCCGCGATCCCGCATTAATCCGATGCGGCCCCAACCCCAAAACCTGCAACACCCGCCCAACCGCCCCACGCTCAATCAGCTCACCCGCATAAACCGCCGCCTCCACATGCAGCCGCTCCGCATAATAGACCGCAAAAATACGCCCCGTCTCAGCCACCTTGGCCCGAGCCTCCTCCAATTGCCCCAACGTCGTCATCGGCGGCTTGTCGGTAAAATAGTCCTTCCCGTGTTCCATCACCCTTAACCCCATCGGACCCCGCTCACACGGCACCGGCGCACTCGCCACCAACTGTATCCCCCCATCATCCAGCACCTCAGCCTCCTCCCTCGCCACCTTCACCCCCGGATACCGACGCTGAAATTCCACCACCTTCACCGGATCCGGATCATACACCCACACCAACTCCCCCCCAGCCTCCACCAACCCGTTGCACTGGCCGTAAATATGCCCGTGGTCCAAACCCATCGCCGCAAACCGGAACTCCCCCTCCCCACAAACCCGCTCCGCCTTCCCCTTCGGCGCATAATTCATCCCATCCAACTTCTGATGCTCAGCCATACTTGCCTCCCAAGGTAATCTCGTTGCTCTGAAAATTCTCCACACTCCGCGTCTTCTCGTGAAAATGCCGCGCCCCGGCCAGTATCCCCGCCCTACGGTAAAACGGGGCATCCTCCCCCAAAGGCAGCTTCACCACCCCACCCAAATGACTGGCCTGATAAATCGCCGTAATCAGTTCCAGCGTCCTCCTCCCCGCTACCCCGTCGACCAATAAGCCCCCCCGACCATCCACCGCATCCAAAAAGTTCTCCACCTGCCCCGTATGCCCCTCATGCCGCAACTCCGCCACCCCTTCAAAAATCCCGCACAACTCCCGCTCCAGCTCCTCGTCCACCTCAGGAAAACCATTCTCCAGCTGGCTCGACGCCGCCACCGACCACGGCACCGATACCCGCGCCCGGTCACCCTGGAAAATAAACCTCTGCTCCTCACCATGATGCACCAACGACGCCGTAATCTGCCCCACACAACCATCCCCATACCGCAATACCGCCGTGGAAAAGTCCTCCACCTCCGAGTTCTCATGCGACAAATTCATCGATACCGCCCGCACCTCCTCAGGCATCCCCATCAACCATTGAAAGATATCAATGTGATGGACCGCATGGTTCATCGTACACCCACCCCCCTCCTTCTCCCACGTCCCCCTCCACCACAAGTCATAATACCGCCCACCACGCCACCAATAAGAATCCACCTGCGCATGCCGGATCTCCCCCGCCAACCCCGACTCCATCACCGCCTTCAACCGCATCATCGGCGTCTTAAAACGGTTCTGCGCCACGACCGACAAAATCCCCCCACCCTCACGCTCAGCCGCCAGCATCGCATCGCATTCCTCCAAACTCGTCGCCATCGGCTTCTCCACCAGAACATGCTTCCCCGCCCGCAACAGCTCAACCGCCGCCTCCGCATGCACAAACGGCGGCAAACAAATCGAAGCCAAGTCAAAGTCCCCCGCCCCCAACGCCTCCGACAAATCCTTGTAGACCCTCCCCGCCAAGCCGTGCTTCTCCAACTTCTCCCGCGCCTTGTCCGGATACAAGTCCACCAAACCCACCACATAACACCGGTCCCCAAATGCCCCATACGCCGATATATGCGCGTCCGAAATCGCCCCCGCTCCCACAATCAAAACTCTATGCATCGTCGCTCTCCTCCATAACCACGGCCATCAAAGCCTCTACGCTGTCCCCCGGCGTCCCCGGTGAAACCCCACCCCCGGCCGATAATAACAAACCCGCACGCCCACCATGCTCCCGCATACACCGCCGCCCACTCTCCCTGACCTGCTCAGGACTCCCCTGCACCAACACCTCCAAAGGAGGCACGTTACCCATCAAACACACACCCGCCCCCACACGCCGCCTCACCTCCGCAATCGGTTGCAGATGCGTGAAATTAAAAATCTGCACCCCAAGCTCACCCACATGCCCATACGAAACCGGATTGTTCGTGTCGTTGTGAAATATCTTCAGCGCCCCCGGAACCCGCCCCACATCCTCCCCCGCAGCACAACGACAGATCGTCTCCCATTGCTTGGTGTCCATAGTCGGAAAAACACGTCCACCATCGCACGCCCCATACCCCAGCGTCGACCCGAAACCCCAGGATCACTCACCCGCCGCCGCCCGCGCATCCCGATACTGATACCGCCCCGCAATCACACTGAATATCACCGCCACCACCGCCGTCAGCACGGCGTAAAACAAGAACATCCCAGGCGTCACAGAGACGTCGTGCCCCCCACCTTCCCCACTCAACATCCCCGCCACCTTCGTCGCACCAATCACCAGCAAATTCCCCACCGCCACCGTCAAACTCCAAAAACCCATAATCGTACTCTTCATGCTCGGCGCAGCCTCCCTAAACGCAAACTCCAACCCCGTCGTCGATACCAACACCTCCGCCATCGTCAAAATCAAATACGGAAACGCCTGCCAAATCACACTCAACTCCTGCCCCGCATTCAGCCGCATCTGGAAAATCGCCACCACCACAAACGAAAACCCTGCCAAAAACATCCCCGCCGACATCCGCCGCAACGGCGTCGCCAACCGCCCCAACCGCGGATACACCAGCAAGGTCAATATCGGCACCATGATCATCACCATGATCGGGTTCGCCGCCAGCATCTCCTCCGGCCCAATGTTGTAACTCCCCAACTTGTAAACCGTCATCATCTCCCCCTGCAAAACCCACGTGGAAAAGGTCTGGTCAAACAACGCCCAAAACACCGGAATCAAAGCAAATATCGACAGAATCGGCGCGACCGACTTCGCAGCATCCACCTCCGCCTCACTAAAACGCTCACGTGCCGCATCCCAAAAACCACGCCCCCCGGATCGCTTGCCCCGCTGCTGCCATGCAAACCACCACACTTTCAAAAAACCCGCCGCACGCGTCTTCGAAGTCGGCGGCACCATCACGTAATGCCTCGTGCCTAACCAGAACACCAAAGTCGCCAACCCCATCGCAATCCCCGGAATCCCAAACGCCCAGCCATAACCATACTCCTTCCGCACAAACGGAATCGTCAAAAATGCCGCCGTCGAACCCAAATTGATCACCCAGTAAAAAGCCGCATACGCCTTCCTCAACAAATGCGCCTGCTCCGGCTTAAACTGATCCCCCATAAACGCCGACACACACGGCTTAATCCCCCCAGACCCAAATGCAATCAACCCCAACCCAATCGATAGGCACCACAGCTTCTCCGTCGTCCCCCCAAATAAATCACTCATCGCCAACACCCCGTGCCCCAAACAGTAAAACAACGAAATCCACAAAATCGTCCGATATCGACCCCAATACCGGTCCGATACCCACGCACCAATCAACGGCATGAAGTAGTTCACAAAGGTGAACAAATGAATGATCGTCGTCGCCTGATCCTTCGTCATCAGCAACACGTTGGTGATGTAAAGGGCCAGAATCCCCTTCATCCCATAGTAGCTGTAACGCTCCGCCGCCTCGTTCCCCAGAATAAACCGGGCCTGATGCGGAAACCGATCCATCGCTGATTTCACTGCTTTCGTCATGGCTTAGGCGCCCTAGTGGCTATCGGAACATCACCCCCCTGCCAAGCCCTTTCGCCCCCCGCCAAAACACGACCTCCTTCACCTGCCCAGCCCCTCCGGTATGCAAATCCGAAAAACCGTCCCCTGCCCCGGCACAGATTCCACCCCCAAACCCAACCCCAACTCCCGCGCAATCTCATGCACCATCGTCAAACCCAACCCCGTCCCCTTCCGCGTCGAAAAGGCCTTCGTCGTGAAAAATGGCTCAAAGATCCTCGGTAAAACATCCGGCGCAATCCCAATCCCCGTGTCCAATACCTCCACCACCACCGCACCCCCCTTCCTCGAAGGCGGCAAAACTAACCCCCCACCCACCTGCCCCGCCCATGCCCTCAATAAAATCTCCCCCTCCCCGGACATCGCCTCACCCGCATTCAAAATCAGGTTGATCAACATCTGACGGAATAAATCAGACGCAATGCGCACCTCCGGCACATCCGGAGCCGCCTCCAAATGTAAATGAACCCCAACCGGTAACTGCTCCGATACCAGCCGTATTGTCTCCTCCAAAAAGGACTCCATCCGAATCACCCGCCAGTCCTGACGCGATGTCCTGCTCAACCCCAACATCGTCCGAACAATCCCCGCCCCCTGATCCACCATCTTCCGAATCCGATCCACCCTCACCTTGATCTTCTCCGGATCCCCCAAACTGCTCTCAATAATCTGTGCCGATCCCTTGATGATCGACAAAATCGCATTGAAATCATGCGCAATCCCCGCCGCCAAAGTCCCCAAAGCCCGCATCTTGTGGCTGTGCACCAACTCCTCATTCGCCCGCTCCAACTCGCGCGTGCGCTCCTCCACAATCCGCTCCACCTCCGCATAACTCCGCAATAAACGGAAATGCCGGTTCACCGCCAAAGCCGCCAATACCATCGCCACCAACACCCCCACCCCAGCTACAATCACAATCCGCGGCTCCGCATACCACGGAACAAATGCCACAAACTCAAATACCGCCGGCTCAACCTCCTCGTTCAAACCCAAATCCATGCTCCGAACCTCCAACCGCTGAGCCCCAGCGGTCAAATTCGTCAGCCATAACACCGACCCAGACTCATACCCCGTCCAAGCCCCCTCATTCAAACGCGTCGAAAATAATAGCCGCCCCGACTCTACATACTTCCACCGATCCATCCCCCTCACTAAAAAACTCACCCGCTCACGCGTCGAAAACGTCCGCCTCCCACCAGCAGATATCACCTCCGTCCTCGGGGCATCCGTGTCCACCTCCGGATGCTGCAACCATAACCTCCCACCCGCCGACAACCAAAGCCCGCCCCGCGTGTCCAACCACACATCCGTAGCACTCAACCCATCCACCCCACCACCGCAAAGCTGCTCAACCCACGCCCCCGCCCAAAATCGCTTCAGAAAACCCTCGCCCATCGCCCACAGCGAACCATCACGCAATACCCGCAATCGCTCCACATCACCTGGCGTCGGCCGCATGAAAGACCATACCCGACCATCCCCCTCCACCACACCCCGCCCCGTCGCACACCACAGCTTCCCGCCACCCGCATCCACCATGGACAACGCCCCGCCAAATGCATAGGCCTCCACCCCCACAAACAACCCCTGCCGCCCATTCCACACCGCCAACCCCTCCTCAGTCCCCAACCACGTGTCCCCACCCCGACTCACAAAAACAAAAGTCAACTCGTCCCCCAAACCCCAATCAACCCCCGGC
>JBJOII010000135.1:0-11409 GCA_046047235.1 Verrucomicrobiota bacterium
CCCGGAGCCGCGGCCACTTCCACCAGCGCCTCCCCCACCCCCACCGACCGTACCGCCGTACCCGCCGGCATCCCTGCTACAGCCCCAGCCAGCACCAATCCAATACTCAAAAATGCTCTCTTCATCTCAATCCTCCTCCTCCTGCTCAAAATGAAATCTGAATCCCATACAAAGCCGGGTTCTCCGGAATCGGCGCCACAGAAATCGCGTTCATCGACGCATCACCCGCATGCGGACCACCATAAGACCGGAATAACCCCGAACAATCCGGATCAAACCCCGGTATCGGAAACCCGAAATCACCATGTCCATCAACCGTAACCGTGTCGTCCGCGTCGCACTATGCCCCACGGTATCCACCACCGTCACTCTCACCCAATGCTCAAACCGCGGCCCCACATCAAACACATGCTCAATCCGATCCCCCGTATACCTCGCCCCATCACTAAACTCCCACTCCTGCCGCGCCAACTCCACGTCGGTTGTCCAACTCCCCACCACCGCACTGTTCCCCTCAAACCGAACCAGCAACCGACCCTCCCCCGCCACCTCCACCGGCATCACCCCCTCCACCGACGTGTCAAACCCCCAACGCGGCTCCAGCGTCAGCTCAAATATCGCATCCCCATCCGACGTCTCAAAGGTCCTCGACCCATCATCATACGTCTCCGGACTCGTCACCAATTCCTCGTCAATCAACGACGCAATCCCCATCGCCGCATAAGTCCCCGTCAGCCGGTCAGTCGAGTTCGATAAATATAAACTCCCCACGAGGTAATACGACTCCATCAACCACAACGCATCCGGATTCTCCGCATCACTCAAGATCAACGACGCATTCACCGGCCCCGAACTCCACCCTTCCACCGGCAATACATCCACCAACGTCACGCTCCCCGTGTAACACGTCCCCACGTTAAAGGTCTCCTCCAACACACTCGCCGGATCACCCACCGGATGCACCCGCACAGTCACCACCCCATCACCACCCGCCGTGAAATGTGCACTCACCCCGTCCGGATTCAATGACCCCGGCCCCTCTATCGACCACACCAAATCCTCCTCCACCGCCGTCAAATCACTCTTCACCACGGTAAAACTCTGCGTCCCGCCGCTCTGCACACACGCCACTCCCGGCGTCAAAACCAGGTTGCTCACCTTCGGAAAGATCGTCACCACCCGCTCCCGCACCACCCCCTCCCGCAAACAAAATTGCGTCGGACTCCAAACCCGCACGGTCGCCGGCGGAAAATCCTCCTCCATCGGCGCCATCCATACCATCGTCGATACCCCGCTCGCCGCATCACTGGACTGACTCATCAGCGTCCCCCCAGTCACCCCCCACTCCAACTCCTTGTGATACGCATCCGTAATCGTCGCGGTAAACTCCAACACCTGCCCCGGCTCCACCTGACCACCATTCGGACTCACACTGATCGTGTTCTCCAACACATCCACCAGCTCGGTCTTCCCCCGCGACGCCGCACACCCCAATATCCCCGGGTTCATCACCACTTTCACCCCGCCACTCCCCACCTGCGCCGGCTCGAAAAATCGTTGTGACCCCATCGCCTCCTTCACCACCCCACCCGGATAACTCACCTCCACTAAACCAAAATCCCCATCCGTCACCTCAATCCCATCCCACTCCCGCGGATCAATCCTGAAAACCG
The DNA here is from genome assembly GCA_046047235.1 of Verrucomicrobiota bacterium. GTDB lineage: Bacteria > Verrucomicrobiota > Verrucomicrobiia > Limisphaerales > JAHDYP01 > JBMTVN01. The sequence goes on from JBJOII010000135.1 coordinate 1,674, forward strand.
ACGCATCACCCGGAAACATCTCGTTCAACGCCTGCCCCCCCACGGTCTCCACCCCATCCGCCAAATCATTCGACAACCGCCGCAACGGCTCCCGACTCGCCACTTCACCCGCCAAACCCTTCACCCCGCGCGCCGCCGACGCCGCCGTAAACAACCCCTGCACCAACGTCTTGTCCAAACTCCAACCCTGGTTCCGTGCCGAAATCTTCACCTCCCAACTGGCCGTTTCACAAAAATCCTCGGTGAACTCCGACTTGCTCAAAAGTAACTCATAGGTCACCACCTCCGACGGCAATAAAGCCGCCTCCCCCTGCTGATACGTATCCAGCACAAACGACGTCACCCCCGCCCCCAACGCAAACGCCGCCCCCACCGGCCCCATCAAACCCACCGCCGCCGTCGCATACCCAAACCCCGCCTTCGCCCGCCCCGCCGGCCCGTTCGGATCCGTCGCCGCCGCCGCCCGACACTGCTGCTGCATCAAAGCCGATAACTCCGTCAAATTCGCAATGGGCAGGATATCCATCCGCCCCAATCCCCCCGCCCGCTCTAACCCGCCCCGCCGCACCGCCTCCTCCATCCCCATCCGCATCGCCCGCAACTGCCCCGCAACCCCAAACTTCCCATACAACCGATCCGTCATGTCCGCATCATACTCCCCCACCTCCAACAACACCGGCGCCGTCCCCCTCAACACATTCCCCAAATTATTCGGGTTAGAGGGATCCCGCACGATCTTGTCCAACGCCACAAACGGCCTCAGCTCATCCGGCGCACCCCCACCATAAAAACTGCTCAAGGGCTCCCCCGCAAAATCTCCCATCACCTCCCCCATCAACTCCAACTCCACCGCCACCTCCACCGCCGCACCCGGCGCCGACGCCAGCCCCGTCACTTCCACCAACCCCACCGGATACCGCTCCCCTCCCTCACCCCTCAAAACCAAATCAATCACCCCACCACCACCCTCACCCCCCGAAACCATCGGCACCAATAACTCCCAACCACCACTCTCCAACTCCCGCACCCCCGAATAATACAACTCACCCCCACCATCCACCTGATACTCCGCAAACAAATTCGTCGCCCCCTCCGGTAACCCCATCACCCCCACATAATCCATCGGTTCCACCACCCCCTCCAACAACGCCACATACACCGTCCCATCCTCCGGCGCCGGCACCCACCCCCGTGGCTCACCCACACCCACGACCTCCCGATACACCCCACCACTCCGCCACAACCACACCGCCCGCTCATAATACTCCAACGTCACCGGCGACGGCCCCGTAGCCCAACCCCCACCGGAAACATACGCCTCCGCATAATCCACCACCTCACCCGAACTCACCCGCCCATCCCCAGCCACCTCCGCCGGATGCCACCCCCCCATCACCCGTGCACACAACCCCACCCACACCAGTACCCCCACCCACCAGCGCACCATCTCAGCACCAACAACTCGTCTTCCCTGAATCATAGCCGTAGATAAAATCACCCACACCACCCCAACCCAAGCAAAACCCTCCTGAAAACGCCAACGCGTGACCGCAAGTCATTGCACCCTCCCAATCCCCCGGCCGAGACGCAGCTCGGCCCTACCTGAAATGACTCTTGCAACAATCTCGCACACCCATCGCTACCGGGATCGGAACGCGACTCAGTCGCGCCAGTGTTTCGGAGTTTCAGAGTTTCTGTGTTTTCCTCCTACGCTCTTCGAGCTTCCGGCTACGTCCGGTCGGACTACGCCGGGACAAGACGAACGACAGGCGGTGTTTCGGAACAGCTACGCGCCGCGGAGCGGCGCCACTGGATTTCGCGCAGCGAATTCCAGCGGGCGACAGATCCTGAGTAAGCGACAACGTCGCCCAGCGAAGGATACAGAAGGAGACGGACCCGCCGGGAGGCGGGCACCGAAATCCCCACCCTCTCCCCTCTCCACTCTCCTCTCTCCCTGCGGTGCGCCCGCGCACCGCAAAAGCGCGCCCCGCTTCCGCAGGACGCGCCCGTCATCTCTAAATCACCCTTCGCTTACCCCTTACCGCTCCGCCCTCAGCCCTCAGCCCTCAGCCCTCAGCCCTCTGCCCTTACCGCTCTGCCCTTACCGCTTACCGCCCAGCTCCTGCGCGGACCGCGCTCAAAAGTCCTTGAAATCCCCACCCGCCGGCAAAGTCCCCCGACCACCCGACGATACCATCTGGATCTCCGGCTCAGGACTCCGCACCCGATGCCCATTCCCACCGTTGCGACCGTGCACCGCCGAGGCCACACCCGACTTCACGGGCGCAACCGACCTCTTCTGTGGCTGCGAAACCAGGTTCGAACTCTTCGCCGCAACCCGATCCGATCCACCCCGGCCATCGACCAGCATCATCAATTCACTCACGGCCTCGCGCAGCGCCTCGGATTGTGCATTCAACTCCTCAGCCGCACTCGCGCTCTCCTCGGCATTCGCCGCATTCCCCTGGGTGACCTTGTCCATCTGCGCCACCGCCGTGTTCACCTGGTCAATCCCCTGGCTCTGCTCCTGCGACGCCGCCGCCACCTCACCCGCCAACTCATCCACCTGACGCGCCTTGGTCACAATCTCCTCCAAACTCGCCGCCACCTTGGTCGAGATCTCCGCACCATACGCACTCTTCTCCACCGCATCCTCAATCTTCACCGCAGTGTCCTTCGCCGATTGCGCCGCACGCTGGGCCAAATTCCGCACCTCGTCAGCCACCACCGCAAAACCCATCCCCGCTTCTCCCGCACGAGCCGCCTCCACCGCCGCGTTCAATGCCAATATGTTCGTCTGGAATGCAATCTCATCAATGGTCTTGATGATCTTCGCCACCTCGTCACTCGATGACTTGATCGCCTCCATCGCCGCATTCATCTGCTCCATGTCACGCACACCCGTGTCACCCGCATGCCGAGCCTGACCACCCAACTCCTTCACCCGCGCCGCATTCTCCGCGTTGCGCTTGATCATCCCAGCCATCTCCTCCAGCGATGAACTCGTCTCCTCCAACGATGCCGCCTGCTCGCTCGCCCCCTCCGCCAAGGACTGGCTCGCCTCCGATACCTGGCCCGCCGCCGATGCCGTCTGCGCCGCTCCAGCCGACAACGCCTCAGCCACCCCGCGAATCGGCTTCGTAATCGACCTCGTCAAATATGTCGCCAAACCAATCCCCACCGCCAACGCAATCCCCAACCCCACGATCATCGTCGTCGATGCCGCCGACAACGCCGTGGCCGCCTGAGTCGACATGTCACCACTCGTCTTCGTGCTCTTCTCGGCGGACGACTTCGCCTCCTGCAAAACCACCTCGGCCACGGTGTTGCGCTGCGACGCCAGACTCTCCCGCTTCTCCCAGTTCGCCAAAAAGGCCGTCATCGCACTGTTGTAATCGTCCCCAGCCTTCCGACAATCAGCAATGTCCACCAAATCCTGCTCCAACTTCGTCACCGCCTTCAATTCATCCAGCTTCGTGCGCACCTGCACAAAGATCTCCTGCGTGCTCCGAAACAACTCCGGATCCCGCGTCGCCTGCGCCTTGAAATTCCCCACCCGAATCGCATTCCCCAAATCAATCACGTCGTTCACCAGGTTGATCTTCAAAATCCGATCCCGTAACTCCACCGCATCCAGCGGCTGACCCGACTTCTCCTGCTCCGCCATATACGTCGCCAACTTCTCATTCTGCCCCGACAGGTAATCGTTGCAGTGCTCCATATACGCGTTGGCCGACGCATCCATCAAATCGCGGTCCCGCTCCAGCGCCGACGTCACACGCACGGTCTCATTCACCAACCCCTCATACTCTGCCACCTTCGCCTTCGCCCGATCACTCGACTGCCCCAACCAACCCAGGTTGTCCTTATCCTGATTCCCCAACCCCTTCGCCTCCTCCAAATACTGCTTCACCTCACCTAATCCACTCTGACCCTCTGCCAAAAAATTCGTCTCCCCGGTATACCCATACCCCCGCATCGCATACATCGTCCCCAATGAACTCCGCTCCACATTGTTCGCCACCACCACCGCCGGCATGAAATCATCCGCCATGTGCTCCGCATTCTTCCTCACCGACGACATCTTCCATACCGCCATGCCACCCAATCCCAATGCCATGGCCACTAAACCCGAAAATCCAAGATACAGTTGCGTTCCTAGTTTCATAAACTGCCTTCCACTCGTCTGTCGCTCGTTGCTCCAATCACTCAACAACCGCCAGCAAAACCCCGCCCACCATCATCCCATACGCCTCCCCATCCCCCGCCAGCTCTGCCATCGTTAGAAAGATAAACGGAAATTCACGAAACCCCTTAAGCACTTAATCCCAACGAATGACAAAACCGGAAACCAGCCTGTCCGCCGCAGCTCCTGGAGCGAAGACGAATCCCGCGTGACCGCAAGTCATTGCACCCCCCTCGCACTACGCTCAGCCCTCAGCCCTCAGCCCTCAGCCCTACCACACCGAATCCTTGCACCAACCTCCTACAGGTAGGGTCTCACGCCTTGTCCCGGCGAAGCTCGCAGAGCGAAGACGGATGCCGCGTGACCGCCAACCCATTGCACCAAACCGCCTCCCGGATTCGCGCCCCGCGCAAATCCCTCGCTCACCCCTCGAAATCGCTATCGCTATCGCTATCGGGATCGAACGCGCCGCAGGCGCGTGTAGCCAGGAGACAGGAGAGAGAAGAGCGTTGGCGCGACTCGTCGCGCCCAGTGCTACCAAATTTCACCACAACCCAGCTGCGCGAACGCGCAGCCACTGGATTTGCGCCCCGCGCAAATCCATCGCTCAGGTAGGGTCTCACGCCTTGTCCCGGCGAAGCTCGCAGAGCGAAGACGGATGCCGCGTGACCGCAAGTCATTGCACCCCCCTCGCACTACGCTCAGCCCTCAGCCCTCAGCCCTCAGCCCTCAGCCCTTACCGCTTACCGCTTACCGCCTAGCTCCCAGCTCCTGCGCAGCCACCGGAATTCGGAGCAGGCGAATTCCGCCCATAAGCCCCCCTAAATACTGCCGCACAACGGTGACAACCCCCCACCGAAGGGTTAAAACAACCGTTAACCTTAAATCGATTCTTACCCTGTGACACCCGGCCAACCCACCCCTCCCCCCGCATCACCTCGTCATCCCGACGGAGCACCGCCCGCCCATCCACTCCAAAAACCCCGACTCACCCTCAAGCTGGCCACCCTCTTCGCCCTCGCCAGCTCCCTCTACTTCGCCCTCTCCCACTACTTGCTCTCCAAATCCCCCCTCCAAAAGGACAGCGCCCTCAACTTCGAACTCGCCAAGGACGCCCTCTACGTCGGCTTCGCCACGCTCATCCTCGCCGCCGTCCTCCGACATTTCTTTAACCGCAACCACGAGGCCAACCAACGCCTCCTCGAAAGCGAAACCCGCCTCAACCTCGCCCTCTCCGCCGCCCACCAGGGCGCCTGGGACTGGAACCTCCAGTCCAACCAGGTCTTCTTCAGCCCTGAATGGACCGCAATGCTCGGCTACAAACAACACGAACTCAGCTCCTCCCCCGATGAATGGAAATCCCGCGTCCATCCCGATGACCTCCCCATCGCCCTCAACCGACTCGACGCCCACTTCAAAGACCACGCCCAACCCTACAACCTCGAACACCGCATCCAATGTAAGGACGGCACCTACCGCTGGATCCTCACTCAAGGCGAAGTCACCCACCGCTCCCCCTCCGGCCAACCCCTCCGCATGAGCGGCACCCATACCGATATCCACCAGCGTAAATCCGCCGAACTGAACCTCCAGGAACGACAAAAAAACCTCGACGCTTTCTTCAATACCATCGACGACCTCATCTTCGTCGCCAACACCGACGGCTCCCTCGCCTCCTGGAACCACGCCGTCGAACGGAAACTCGGCTATTCCCACCACGAACTCGATCACCTCACAATCCTCGACTTCCACCCCCCCGATCTCCGCGATCAGGCCGCCACCATCTTCGCCGAGATGTGCCAGAGCAAAGCCCAAACCTGCCCCATCCCCCTCCAACGCAAAGACGGCACCACCTTCCCCGTCGAAACCCGCGTCTGGCAAGGCATCTGGAACGACCAACCCTGCATCTTCGCTGTCAGTAAAGACCTGACCGCCCAAACGGAAGCCTCAGAACGCTTCGAACGCCTCTTCCGCTATAACCCCCTCCCCATGGCCCTCAATCACCCCGAAACCCTCCAGTTCGAGGACGTCAACGACGCCTGGCTCAAACTCCTCGGATTCCAACGCCATGAGGTCCTCGGCAAAACCAGCCAGGAACTCAACCTCATGCCCGATCCCGAACCCCTCCAAAAAGCCGCCCGGGAACTCCACACCCAAGGCTCCATGTCCAATGTCGCCGCCCCCGTCCGCTGCAGAAACGGCCAAACCCGCCACGGCCTGTTCTCCGGTGAAATGATCTCCAACCAGGGCCAACAATCCATGCTCACGGTCATGGTCGATGTCACCGACCTCCGCAAAGCCCAACAAGCCCTCGCCACCGAAGGCTCCCACCGCCGACTCCTCATCGAAAATTCCCGCGACGGTATCGTCATCCTCAACGAGGAAGGCGGCGTAGCCGAAGCCAACCAAAGCTTCGCCCAAATGCTCGGCTACTCCATCGAGGAAGTCCAAGAACTCCACGTCTGGGACTGGGACTGCGACTGGTCACGCGAAAAAGTCCTCCACACCGTCCAGCAACTCAGCCCCCACAGCGACCACTTCCAAACCCGCCACCGCCGCAAAGACGGCTCCATCATCAACGTCGAAATCTCCTCCAATGGCTCCACAATCAACGGCCAAAAACTCGTCCTCTGCGTCTGCCGCGATATCACCGAACAACAACAGGCCGCCGAAGCCCTCAGCCTCGAACGCGCCCGCCTCGCCTCCATCATCCAAAGCGCCCAGGTCGGCACCTGGGAATGGAACGTCCAAACCGGCGAAACCATTTTCAACGAACGCTGGGCCAATATCCTCGGCTATACGCTCGCTGAACTCCAACCCATCTCCATCCAAACCTGGATCGACCTCGCACACCCAGACGACCTGAAAACCAGCGGCGAACTCCTCCAGCAACACTTCGACGGTAAACTCGACGACTACGACCACCAGGCCCGCATGCGCCATAAAGACGGCAGCTGGATCTGGGTCGCCGACCGCGGCCAACTCGTCTCCCGCACCCCCGATGGCAAACCCCTCCTCATGCGCGGCACCCATACCGATATCACCCGCCGTAAACGCTTCGAAGCCGCCCTCCAGGAAAGTGAAGACCGCTACCGCTACCTGGTCGAAGAATCCCCCGACGCCATCGGTATCTACCAAAGCGAAGCCCTCACTTTCATCAACTCCACCGGCCTAAAGCTCCTCGGTGCCACCTCCAGTGAACAGGTAATCGGCCGCCGCGCCGAAGAACTTATCCACCCCGATGACATGCCCGACGTCAAACACCGTATCCAAAAACGCCACGCCGGCGATAAATCCGTCTACCCCGCCGAAGTCCGCTACCGCCGCACGGACGGCTCCTACGTCGACGTCGAAGTCATCGCTTCCCCCACCCACTTCGACGGCCAAACCGGTATCCAATTTATCGCCCGCGATATCTCCGAACGTAAACGCACCGAAAAAGCCTTCCGCGAACAAAAGGAAATCTTCACCTCCATCGTCACCCAAGCCGCCGATGCCATCGTCATCATCGACGAAACCACCGGTCAATTCGTCGAGTTCAATGCCGCCGCCCACCAGGACCTCGGCTACTCCCGCGAAGAATTCGCCACCCTCCAGGTCAAAGATTTCCAGGCCGATGATTCACCCGACGTCATCCGCCAACGCATCCAGCAAGCCAGCGACCACGGCCCCCTCTCCTTCGAAAGCCGACACCGCCACAAAGACGGCAGCCTCCGTAATGTCCGCGTACGCCTCCAACACCTCAATGTCCCCGGCCGTAAACTCCTCGCCGCCGTCTGGACTGATATCACCAACCAGGTCCTCCTCGAAACCCAACTCCGCCAATCCCAAAAAATCGAGGCCGTCGGACAACTCGCCGGAGGCGTCGCCCACGACTTCAATAATATCCTCGCCGCCATCACCATGAACCTCGGCATGCTCAAAATGAAACCCGGCCTCGATGATGAACTCTCCCAAGGCCTCAAAGACCTCTCCGAAGAAACCCGCCGCGCCGCCGCCCTCACCCGCCAACTCCTCATGTTCAGCCGTCGCTCCGTCCTCACCGTCACCCCCATCAACCTGAACGACATCATCGATAACCTCCTCAAAATGCTCCACCGCCTCATCGGCGAAAATATCGAGCTCATCTTCGACGGCAAATCCAACCTCCACCCCGCCATGGCCGACGTCGGCATGATGGAACAAATCATCGTCAACCTCGCCGTCAATGCCCGCGACGCCATGCCCAACGGCGGTACCATCACGCTCGCCACCTCCAACACCCAGTTCACCGCCGACGAACTCGAATCCCACCCCGACCGCCGCCCCGGCCCCTTCGTCCGCCTCACCGTCACCGATACCGGCGCCGGTATCCCACCCGAAATCATCCCCAAAATCTTCGACCCCTTCTTCACCACCAAGGAACAAGGCAAAGGCTCCGGCCTCGGCCTCTCCACCATCCACGGCATCGTCGCCCAACACCGCGGCTGGATCGAAGTCTCCAGCCAACCCCAACACGGCTCCACCTTCTCCATCTACCTCCCCGCCTCCCCCAACTCCACCCCCAACTCCACCGAATCCCTAAAGGAAGCCAAACCCCAGCGCGGCACCGAATCCCTCCTCATCGTCGAAGACGAACCCGCCCTCCGCAACGCCATGGCCAAAAGCCTCCGCGCCCTCGGTTACCAGGTCGCCACCGCCCCCAATGCACCCGAGGCCCTCAACCTCTGGAACCAACACCAACACCAATTCGACCTCCTCATCACCGATATGGTCATGCCCAAAGGCATCACCGGACTCCAGCTCGCCGAACAACTCCAACAACAAAAACCCTCCCTCAAAATCATCATCTCCAGCGGCTATAGCGCCCAAATCTCCCAAGCCGGTATCCCCAACAAAAAAGGCATCGCCTACCTCCCCAAACCCTACGAATTCCCCACCCTCGCCCATACCATCCGGACCCAACTCAACCCGCTGTAGCGCGCCGCAGGCGCGTCGTAGCTGGAAGCTAGTAGCCAGTAGCTAGGGCTACCAACCCATTGCACCAAACCGCCTCCCGGATTTCGCGCAGCGAAATCCCTCGCTCAGGTAGGGCCGCGCCTTGTCCCGCCGTAGCTCGCAGAGCGAAGACGGATGCCGCGTGACCGCAAATCCTTGCACCCACCTCGCACTACGCTCAGCGCTCAGCGCTTCGCGCCCGGTGTTTTCCTCCTTCCTTCTTCGCCGAGGCTTCCGCCTTCGCTCGTTGAGCTACGGCGGACAGGTCTGCGGACAGGTCGCTCCTCGAGCTTCCGGCTCCGTCCGGTCGGACTACGCCGGGACAAGACGAAGGACAGGCCGTGCTTCAGAACAACCAGCTGCGCGACAGCGCAGCCACCTGAATTCGCCGCAGGCGAATTCAGCGCGCGATGCAAAAGACTTGGAAACCTCACCCCTCCACCCTTAACTACCCACCCGACACCCGACACATCCCATACCCAATATCCAATATCCCATATCCAGTATCCCATCTCCCATCTCCCATCTCCCATATCCCATATCCCATATCCCATCTCCCATATCCCATATCCC
>JBJOII010000136.1:0-11533 GCA_046047235.1 Verrucomicrobiota bacterium
CAAAAGCCCTCCGCCCTCCGCCCTCCGCCCTCCGCCCTCAGCCCTCAGCCCTCTGCGCTTACCCCTTACCGCTTACCGCCCCCCCTACCCCAACGCCACTCTCGGCACCAAGGGAAACCTCCCCTGCAGCTTCACCAGAAAGAAGAACAGCTTCAGGCGCCATACCAACTTCCACCCCGCCTCCAGCTCACCCGCCAAAACCGCGTTCACCGCTGATTGCAGACTCAAACGCTCTGTCGGCGAAAAAAACAACTCCATGAACGGCTGCGTATAAAACGCCTCCACCATCCGCCAATACAGCTCCATCGAATTTCGCACCCGACGCTCGTAGCGCTCCAAATCCGCCCCACCATCATCCCCTCGTTCCAAAGCCTTGTCCGCGATGCCAGCAGCCATCCGACTCGTCATCATCGCCAGAAACACACCCGCCGAAAAAATCGGATCCATAAAGCCCGCTTGCCGGTTCCGATACGAAAAATCCGTGGTCACCTCCAGCGGCCGCATCAAGTCCGCCCCAGCCATCCGCTGGCGCATCACCTCACTGCTCCCCACGAGTGCTTGAAAAATCTCCGCCGCAGACCTCCCGTCCCGCGCGAACTCATCCTTGTCGATCACCGCCCCCACACTCACCTTGTCCGGACCAATCGGGATCAACCAAAACCACTTGTTCGGCAGTCGCACAATGACGGTATCGCCACCCCGCTCTCCCTCACACCGCCCCACACCCTTGAAATGACCGTAAATCGCCAGCTTCTTGTGCCGGGGATGCATCTCCTTCAATCCCTCCTGGTTCCCCGTCAAGTTCCCCCTCCCGCTCGCATCAATCAAGAACCGACCCCGAACCTGCTCCACCGCTCCCGAACCGTCCCGCGCCGTCACCACCACATGATCTCCCTCATGCGAAAACTTCTCCACGGACCATCCCTCCCGCACCTCTGCCCCCTTCGACTGTGCGTTGCGCAACAGCAGCTCATCAAAGCCCGCCCGCTCTACCTGATAGGCCTCCGCCTCCCGTGTGAACCGCCCGTTACGGAATATGAACTGCGCCGAATGCCGCCCGTTCGCCGCATGAAACTGCGCCCCCGTCTTCCGGATATACCCCGCCCGCTCCAGCTCGGACTCAATCCCCAGCTCCTTGAACAACCTCCGGTTGTAAGGCAACAGCGACTCCCCAATGTGAAACCGCGGAAAATGCTCCTTCTCCAATACCACCACCCTGCGCCCCCTCGCCGCCAACAACGCCGCAGCCGTGCTCCCGCCCGGCCCACCACCAATGATCACTACATCCGCATCGTTCACCATGGCCGGCCGAATAGAGACGAACAACGTCTCCGGTGCAAGACCCGAAAACCCCCAGCAATCCCCCCCCGGCATCACTCATCCGACAGCAACGCCAATTCCTTCTCCACCTCCTCCAACAACGGCCGCACAGTTGAAGCCCCCAAGTCAAAACGACAACCCGCCATCGCAAACAACTCCGGCAACGGCCTCGACCCGCCCAACGCCAACGCCCTCCGATAATCTTCCAACGCCTTCCCCGCATTCTCCCGTGACCGCACCCACACCTGCAACGCCCCGAGCTGCGCAATCCCATACTCAATGTAATAAAACGGATGCAAAAACAGATGCAGCTGCTTGTGCCATAACCGGTCCCGCGCAGCCTCATGCCCCTCCCAGTTCACATCCCCCTGAAACCGCCCCAAAATCTCTACCCACGCACGATTGCGCTCCTCCGCCGTGTGCCCCTCATGCGTGTAAATCCAATGCTGAAATGCATCAATGGTCGCAATCCATCCCAACACCTCCACCACCCCCTCCAGATGACTGCGCCGCGCCCGACGTATCTCCGCCTCCCCATAAAACGACTGCAAATGCTCGTTCCCCAATAACTCCATGCTCATGGACGCCACCTCGCAGAACTCAATCGGGATCGCTGTCCGATAAGCATAAAAATCATCATGCGCCGAAGCCAACGCATGAAATGCATGACCCGCCTCGTGCAGCAAGGTCTCCACATCCCCCTGCAACCCCACCGCGTTCATGAAAATAAAGGGCAACCGCGCCTCGGCCAAAGTACTCTGGTAGCCCCCCGGCGCCTTCCCCTTCCGGTTCTCCAAATCCAATAGGTTGTGCTGGCCCAACTTGCGGAAATCCTCCGCCAAACCCCCATGCAGCCGGTCAAATACCCGCTGCGTCCTCGCCAGCAAATCCGCCCCGTCATGGAACGGCTTCAACGGCTCCCGCCCCTGCGGATCTACCGCCAAATCCCACGGACGTAACCCGTCCAGTCCCATCGCCTCACGACGCTCCGCCTGTAAGCGACGCAAGACCGGCACCACCGCCGACTCCACCGCGGCATGAAACTTCACACAATCCTCAGGCGTGTAGTCGAACCGGCCCATCTTCCGAAAATAATAATCGCGCGGATTCTCAAATCCCGAATTCACCGCCATCTGCCAGCGCACCTTCAATAAACCGTCAAACAACGAATCCATCCGCCCCGCCTCCTCCAGCCGGCGACTCGCCACCAGCTTCCAGGCAGCCTCCCGACGCCCCCGATCCGTCTCCTCCAATACCGGCGCCATCTGCGCCAAGGTCCGCTCCACCCCGTCAAAATTCACGGTCAACGCACCCACCAGCTTCTGATACTGCTGCCCCAACCGCGCCTCCTCCGTCTCCAAGGCCACATTCTCCTCCCGAAACAACCGCACCTGCACCGCCGTGTCCCGGTCAAATACCTCATATCGACCCGACTCCAACCCCGCCCGCGCAGCATGCTGCAAATACGCCTTCCCCAGCTCAAATTGCCGCGGCTTAATCAAAGGCTCTATCTCCTCCACAAAAGCCAAATACGCCCGCTCCGCCTCCTCGTCATCGGTATGACACGTCATCGCGATATACCGACGCGTCCCCTCCTCATCCAAAAATGCACTCAGCTCACCCCAGTCCAATAACCACTTCGCCAACTCATCCGCTCCCCCAACCTCCTCCAAACGCTCCGCCAAACGCGCAAATAATCCCTCCACACCCTCCCAGCTCTCCACCCGGCCATCCATCGGCACAAACCGACGCGGTTTATACGAATCCAATCTCCCAAACGGCAATAAGCTCATACCCCGCAAGCATGCTCACCCCGCCACCCCCGCCGAAAGCCAAAAACCTCAGGCAATTTCGTGATTCACATCCGTTCCGGATCTGTTAGAACGACCCCAGCCAACGCCAACCAAAGGACCTGCGGCGCTGGCCCAACAAGCATTATGAATCTGAGGGTTTTACTGACTTTGGCGGCCTTGGCGTTCCTGACAGGCTGTGGGACTACCACCCCCACCGGGAGCACCTATACTTTCCGTGACGCAACCGCCGGTCCAGACATGGACGTCACGCTCGATAACCTGCTCGAAAGCAGCGAAGACCGAAGCTATCTGGTCTGGCTCAACGCCGTCCGTGTCCGCGATGGCGAATGGGAAGCCCGCTACTACCTCGAAGTCCGCTACCAAGCCGCCAGCGACGCCGGCTTCCTCGAAATCCTCCCCGGCGATAGCCTCGTCCTCACGGTCGACGGCCAAACCATGCGCTTCCGCGGCCCCGGCAGCGGTGATAACCGCAAAAAGCTTGGGAACGGTCAGTTCGTAGAGAACGCGGTCTTCGAGACCAAAGCCGATGACCTCCGCAAAATCGCCAAAGCCAAGGACATCAAAGTCCAGGTCAATGGCAAACAACGCAAAATGTACCGCGAGTTTAGCGAAGAAAATCGCCAGAAATTCCGGAGCTTCGTCCTGATGCACATGGGCTTCTAAATTCCGCCCACACCTCCATCTCCATTCTCCAAACTCCCGGGCCTCACCCGGGAGTTTTTGTTTCCGTGAATAACCTCACCTGCACCCCCCATTCACGCAGGGATCCGTTCATGCGGTAACCCCAAAGACCACACCCGCTCTACCCCTCCACCCCGCACAAGTCATCCACCCACAACCACCCCTCCCCACGCAACTGAGCCTCCATTCACGCAGGGATCCGTTCATGCGGTAACCCTAAAGACCACACCCGCTCCACCCCTCCACCCCACACAAGTCATCCACCCACAACCACCCCTCCCCACGCAACTGCGCCCCCATTCACGCAGGGATCCATTCATGCACTCGATTTAACGAGACAACCGATAGCGCTAAAACGACAGGTTACGCAGGGCCAACGCAACTGCAGTCAGTACCAGCATCAACCCCGCCGGCATGAACTTCTTGGTCTTGGCCAAACGCGCCCCAAAGACTCCCAGCAACGCCAGCATCAGCCAGTCAGCCGCGTGCGCACCTCGAATAACCCCCAGCGCACATAAGGCCAAGGCCACCGCAAACACGGTCGATGCAATCAACGATGGCTTGCTCTTGGCCTTGATAAAGCCCATCGCACCACCCGCAACCAACAGCACGATGTAAACCCACAACACCACCTGCCCCTGACTCGATCCGCCAATTTCAGTAATATTCATGGCCGCGGAATATGCCCCACCCAGCCCGTTACGCAAGAACACACCTTCCCCTCACCCGACACAAAACCAGAAAAATCTGGCCCACTCCACGCCACATCGACAACATCCCGCCCTGCCAAATGCGTTTCCTGATGCTCAACTGGCGGGATCCCCACAACCCGCGCTCCGGCGGCGCCGAACGGGTCACCGAAGGCTACCTCACCGCCCTCGCCGAGCGCGGCCACGAGGTCTTCTGGTTCGCCAACCAGTTCCCCGGCTCCGCCCGACAGGAAAAACACGGCCCCATCCAGCTCATCCGCGGCGGCGGCATTGGCTCGTCCATCCTCGAAGCCCGACGTTGGCACGCCTCCCAACCCAAGTTCGACCTCGTCATCGATCAACACCACGGGATCCCCTGGCTCGCCCCCTGGTGGTGCAAAACCAACTGCATCGCCTACGTCCACGAAGTCCTCGGCCCCATCTGGAAAACCTTCTACAAACGTCCCTGGTGCGATATCGGCCAACTCCAGGAACGCTGGACCCACCAGCTCTACCGCAACGTCCACTTCTGGACCGCCTGCGAATCCACCCGCGACGGACTCCACGCCCACGGTATCCAGCAAGTCAGTATCATCCGCTACGGTGTCCATACCCACCCCCTCCCCGAACTCCCCGAGAAACACCTCACCCAACCTCTCCAACTGGCCGTAGTCTCCCGCCTCGCCCCCAATAAACGCGTCAATCATGCGCTGCAAGCCCTCAAATCCCTCCTCACCCGAAATATCAACGCCCAACTCACCATCGTCGGCGATGGCGATATGAAACCCCTCCTCCTCCAGGAATCCAGCCAACTCCAAATCACTGACCACGTCCGCTTCACCGGCCCCCTCCCCGAAGCACAAAAGGACGAAATCCTCCAACAATCCCATCTCCTCCTCCATACCTCCGTCCGCGAAGGCTGGGGCCTCAATGTCATCGAAGCCAATGCCCTCGGCACACCCGCCGTAGTCTACCCCGTCGAAGGCCTCCGCGAATCCACTCTCCATAACCAAACCGGCCTCCTCGCCGATAAGGAGTCCCCCACCGCCCTCGCTGATAAAATCATCGAACTCCTCCCCAATAACGACCGCTACCAGAAACTCCGCCAAGGCGCCTGGTCCCGCGCCAAAACCCTCCACTGGAATGCCGTCCTCCCCAAAGCCTGCGACTGGCTCGAAGCCCGCGCCCGCGGCGAAAACCTCACCGCCACCCCTGACCCCTGACCCTCAGCGCTTCGCTCAGTAGACAGAAGAGTGGAGAGAGCAGAGAGGACACGCTTTCGATCTCGCTTCGTCAGCTGAAAGCCGAAATCTGCTCTCAACGCTTACGCCCCATCGAAATCGGGATCGCTATCGGGATCGAGCGCGCCTCCAGCGCGTGTAGCCAGGAGACCGTAGACAGAAAACAGCGGCTCCGCGCTTACCCCTTGCCGCTCAGCCCTCAGCCCTCAGCCCTCAGCGCTTACCGCCCGTCCGTGTCCCTCCGCGTGTCCGTGTCCTCCCCAGCTACTGGCTACCGCCCCCCCTCGCGCGTAGCGCCTGCCCCCTAGCTCCTAACTACTAACTCCCAGCTCCCGCGCAGAGCGCCCCGCGCTCTGCGCCTACCGCCTCCGCAACCGCGCCCGCCAATAATCCAGCAAATCCTTCAGCGTCTGCTCAAACGGAATCTCAGGCTCCCAGTCCGTAATCCGCCGCATCTTCTCCGCACTCCCATACAACACCGGCACATCCGATGGCCGTAAACGATTCGGATCCTCCCGCACCTCAATCTTCCGGGAAATGCTCAAACTCAATAAATGATCCAGAATCTCCTGAATCTCCCACGCCCGCCCGGAACACAGGTTATACACCTCCCCCGCCTCTCCCCGCTCCAATAACAGCCAATAACCGCGCACAATATCCCTCACATCCGTGTAGTCCCGACGCGCCTTCAAATTCCCCACGTGCAACACCGGCTCATGCCGGCCCAGCTCAATCTCCGCAATCTGCCGCGCAAAGTTCGAGGTCACAAACACCTCACCACGACGCGGCCCCTCATGGTTAAAAGCCCGCGCCCGCAAACACGGAATCCCATAGTTCCGGTAATACTGGAAACCCAGAAAATCCTGCGCCACCTTGCTCACCGCATACGGCGACAATGGCCGCAACGGCGTCTCCTCCGTCACCGGCAAATCCCGCTCCCCCACCAACCCATACTCCTCACTCGAACCCACCACCAAAATCCGCGGAAACTCCCCGCCCCGATGCCGGATCGCCTCCAGTAAGTTGATCTGCCCAATCGCGTTCGTCGCCACGGTCTCCGCCGGCGCATGCCACGAGGTCGGCACATAACTCTGCCCCGCCAAATGCACAATCGCGTCCGGTTGGGACTGCTCCAGCATCTCCTGCACCGATGAAACATCCCTCAAGTCCGCCTCAATAATGTTCAGCCGCTCACGAATGTGCTCAATGTTCTCGGTGTTCGACCGCCACCGACACGCCCCATACACATCCGCCCCCAGCTTCAAGGCATACTCCGCCATATGGCTCCCCACAAAACCCGTCACCCCGGTAATCAACAAGCGCATGCCCAAAAGTATGCGAACCATCACCCCCGAAAGTCAAAGCACGCCTCAACCACCATCCCCCGCCCCAATCTCATCCATACCAACAGCTCCACACAACGCAGCCTTCTGCCCACGCCCGACTCAAAGCCAGATCACCTCCACCCCTTGCCGCTTCGCACTTCCCACTTCTCCCCTCAGTCGCATTCCAAAAACAACCCCTTGCCAAATTCCAATTTACTGTCATAGTGTCATAGGACACTCAATAACGCCGTGATCTTCCAAATCAATTTCAAATCCGGCCTGCCAGTCTACCTCCAGCTGGTGGAACAGGTCCGGGCCGCCGTCGCCTCAGCCGCCCTCAACCCAGGTGACCCCCTCCCCACCATCCGCCCGCTCGCCGAACAACTGCGCGTTAACCGCAACACCGTCGCCAAAGCCTACGCCGAACTCGAAACCCAAGGGATCATCGAAACCCGCCCAGGCCGCGGCTGCTTCATCCGCGAAAACCAATCCCCCCTCCGTAAACAGGTCCGACGCGAAATGCTCGTGGCCGAAATCGACCAGGCCATCGTGGCCGCCCACCACCTCCAGTTGGATAAAACAGAATTCCTCTCCATCGTGGAGGACCGCCTCAACCACTTCGAAGAACGTCAACGCACCCACCACAACGAAAAGGATTCCCTGTCATGAGCACCCTCCCCGCAATCGAGATCCAGAGCCTCGTCCGCCGCTATGGCCGGCTGGAGGCCGTCCATGGCCTCGACCTCACGGTCGCCCCCGGACGCTGCTACGGCTTCTTCGGCCGTAACGGAGCCGGCAAAACCACCACCATCAAATGCCTGCTCAACCTCCTCCGCCCCGATAAGGGAACGATCCGCGTCTTCGGACATAACCCCCGCACCGAAGAGGTCGCAGTCAAATCCAGCCTCGCCTATGTCCCTGACCACGTCGCCTTCTACCCCTGGATGACGGTCCGTAACTGGTTCGATTATCAGGCCTCCTTCCGCAAAACCTGGAACCACAACAAGGAATCGGAACTCCTCAGACAGTTCGACCTCGATGACACCCAAAAAGCCTCCACGCTCTCCCGTGGCCAAGCCGTCCAAGTCGCCCTCATCGGCGCAATCTGCCCCGAACCCGACCTCCTCGTCCTCGATGAACCCACCTCCGGCCTCGACCCCCTCGTCCGACGCGAATTCATCCGCGCCGTCATCGGCGCCTACCAGGACGCCGACCCCGGCCGACGCACGGTCTTCGTCTCCACTCACCTCATCTCCGAATTCGAAGGTCTGATCGACGAATTCACGATCCTCGAAAAAGGCCGGGCCGTCCTGACCATGGAGGCCGATGCCGCACGGGACCGCTACAGAAAGCTCACGGCATCGTTCAGCACTGAAGCACCCAATGTCGACGTCCCCGGCGCACGCCGCACCCTCCGCCAAGGCCGCAACCTCGAAGTCCTCGTCAACGGCCAGCTGGACCAGGCCAGGGACTTCATCCAAACGCTGCAGCCTGCCGACCTGAAGGTCGAGGCGCTCTCGCTCGAAGAAATCTTCCTCGTCACCGCCGGCGCCAAGGCGGATTGAAAGACCATCCCATGACCGCCGCACTGCAAAAGGAACTCCGCTCGCTGCGACCAGCCTGGCTCGCCGCTCTCGGCCTCACCGCCCTGCCCTACATCGCCTTCCAGCTCCAGGGAACCCACGGCGGACTCTGGGAGTCTCAAACCACCTGGAACTTCTGCCTCTACCTCGCCGGCGTCCTGCTCGGCACGGAGCTGCTGGGACGCGAATTCACCCACCAGACTTTCCAGTCCCTCCTCACCACACCCATCTCCCGCCAGCAAATCTGGAGGAATAAATGGCAGCCCCTCGCCTGGACCTCCCTCAGCATCCTCGCCCTGCAACTCATCCTCTGGTTCGCCCACGCCCAGCTCGGAGGCCCCCAATACAGCTCAGCGGACCGGCTCACCAGTGCGGCCTGGAAAATCACCCTCTTCCTCTGTGCCATCTGCAACGCCCTGTTCTGGATCCTCCTCACCCGACAAAATATCGGTGCCATCTGGCTCTCTCTCGCCACCCCCGGCCTCCTCGCCATCTCCCTCGGAATCATCCTCAGCTGGACCGGACTCAAAGACCCATCCGACCTGTCCTGGTGGATAACCATTCCCACCACCGCCCTGGCCTCCTACTACGCAGCATATCAGCTCTTCCTCCACGCCCAGGATGTCGGCTCATCCCAATTAGACCTCCTCGAGTGGATCAAACGGCCCGCTAAAACTCGAAAGGTCAGTCCCTCCACCCCTACCCACCCGCTGCGCGCCCTCATCCGTAAAGAACTCGCCCTGCACCAGCTCAACCTCCTCCTGGTCGCCGGAATCACCGCCATCCTGCTCGCACTCGTCGCCGCACTCCACTGGCTCCCCCTCGAAACCCAACACCAAAAGGACATGCAGGAATATGTGCAAATGCTCTGGTTCCTCCTCTGGCCCTGCGTCCCCTTCATTATCGGCGCAACCGCCTATGCCGAGGAACGCCGGCTCCGCCTCGATGCCTGGCAATCGGTCCAGCCCGTCTCCATCACCCGCCAGTGGCTCGTCAAATGGTCCACCACCCTGCTCGTAAGCCTGCTCCTCGGCGTCATGCTCCCCCTGACCCTGGAGTTCACTCTCGTCAAAGGCCGCTACCTCGATGAATTCGGCGACCTGCATGGTTGGCTCATGGTCCGAGGCCTGTTCTGGCTGTGCGGAACCACGATCGGGCTCTACGCCTCCACTCTCTCCCGCTCCCTAGTCCAGGCCATCTCCACCGCCATCGGCCTCACGATCGGCATCGTCCTCCTGTTCTCAGCCACCAGCATGGTCGTCAGTAAACTCATGTTCGTTCTCCAGTCCGAAATCTACGGAAGCGGCGACATCGAACCGTTCATGCTCGTGATCATGCTCATCCTCGGCTGGCCCATGCTCACGTTCCTCAGCCGACTCAACCATCGAGGATTCCAACTCAGACCGGAATACCGCCGCTACAACATCTCCGCCATCACGCTGCTCGCCCTCCTCACCGTCATCCTGCCAACATTGGTCATCGATCGGTCCTGGGAACGCCTCAAGCCCATCCCGGCCCCGCTCCCTCCCCTCCCCGCAAAAACCAATGTCCAACCCGGATTCGTGCAAACACAAGCCGGTGGAATCCTCAGCGCAGTCCTCACGCCCGATGGCTCCCTCTGGGGTTGGTGGGAAGCCCATTTCCAAGGCGGCAATCCCAACGTCGTCCAGGTCCGCGGCACCCAACACCCCACCAAACTCCACCCCGATGCCGACTGGACCACGATCGCCGGCAACTGGAAGGGACTCTACGCGATCAAAACGGATGGCTCCCTCTGGACATTCCCCGTTCTCAACGGAGCCCTCGAAGCCAGCGTTGCCGTTCCAAAACCTGAGGGAACAAAGGTCGAACTTCGAATCGCCCCGCAAAAAGTCGAAGCCCCGGGCACCTGGAAATCCATCACGGCTACCGATCGCTACTTCGCCGCCCTCCAGTCCGATGGCTCCCTCTGGGTCTGGGGTACGGTCATGATCAAAACCAGCGAAGGCACGATCATGCCCTCCGAAACCCCCGTCCGCGTCGGATCCCAAACCGGCCTGCAAGCCCTCGCCGCAACCAGTGGCGAGATCCTCGCCGTCACTTCCACCGGCCATATCCAAAAATGGCTCACCCCCGCCTTCGCCTACGGGTTCAGCACCACAACCCAACCTGACATCCCCTCCCCCAAACCAGTCAATATCGGCGACACAACCCCAGTCTCCCCACTCCCTGTCCTCCCTGACTTCACCTTCACTGAGGTCCACTGCACAGGGATCCTCAACTACGGCATCCAAGCCGATGGCACCGTGCGCGACCTGAAATCCGCCCGCACCCTGAGCCGCAACCACTGGCGCTCCGCCCACCTCAATAACCGTGAAGGTTACGTCATCACCGCAACCGGCACGCTCTTCAGCCCACTCGCCCCTACCCCCTACAATCTCGCGCCAGACTCCATCACCCCGGACTCCTCCAAACGCCAACTCACCACCCGCACCGACTGGATCGCTGTCGGCGAACTCGCCATCCCAGGTTACCCCAATGCCATCGTCGGCCTGACCGCCGACGGCGTCCTCTGGCAATGGAACCGATGGAAATGGTCCAGCTGGACCGATTACTTCGGACTCCCCTCCCGCGTCCGCAACAACTGCCCCCAACCCTTCGCCCACCTCGCCTCCCAGTAACCCAAGCTCGCCACCACCCGGTCAGGACCCCCAGCCCGGAAAATAAGTTGCCACAGACGCTTCCCCCTCTATTCTCCTGGCATCAGCAGGCCGTTAACGATGTAGTTTTCGCCTACTACACGAATAGCGTATGCGTAATATCCAATATCAGCGTATTTCGCCCAATAACTGTTCTGCGTAACATGACGCGCCTCATCAAAAGCATCGTAGTCGGTCTTAT
>JBJOII010000137.1:0-11200 GCA_046047235.1 Verrucomicrobiota bacterium
TCCCGTGACAATCACGATCCCGTTCGGCTGCTGGATCACCTCCAGCATGTAATTGTAGAGAAAATCCGGAAAACCCAGATTCTCCAAATCCATGCTCACCGCCGAGCGGTCCAAAACACGAAGCACCACCGATTCCCCAAATTGCGTCGGCAATGTCGAAACACGAAGATCAATCGGCTTGCCCGCCAAATTCAGGCTGATGCGCCCGTCCTGAGGTAACCGCCGCTCCGCAATATCTAGGTTCGCCATGACCTTGATGCGTGAGGTCACCGGCACAGCCAGATGCTTCGGCGGAGGCGCCATCTCATACAACGCGCCGTCCATGCGGTAGCGGATCTTGAACTCGTCCTCAAAAGGCTCAAAGTGAATATCGCTCGCCCGGTCCGACACCGCCTGCATCAGAACCAGGTTCACAAATTTAATGATCGGAGTCTCATTAGCCAGGCTCTCAAGATTAACCTCCGTGCCCGACACCGCCTCCGCCATCTCCTTGCTCAGGTCAGCGTCATCACCCAGCTCCTTGAGCACGTCCCCCATGCTCTCCCCAATGCTCTCCTCCCCACCTAAGTGCTTGTTGATCGCCGCCTCAATCATCCCGGGATCAGCCACCACCACCTGGATCTCCTTGCCGGTCTTATACGACAACTCGTCAATCGTCGCCGGGTTCAAGGCATCCGCAAAAGCCACACGCACCGTGCTGCCGTAAACCGCCACCGGCAAACAGTTGTGCATCCGGCAATCCGCCGATGGAATCGACTCAAGAACCTCCTTCGTCAGCTCCGAATCCTGGATCTCCACCACCTCCGTGTGAAGATGATCCGCCATCACCTGCAAAATGGTGGCGCTGTCCAGTAACTGGTTGTCCTGCAGAATCTGGTAAACCGAAGTTCCAGTCCGGTTGTGCTCCTGCCAGACTTCCTCAAGCTGCATGTCGTCAAGCAATGCTTGCTCCTGCAGCAGCGCAAGCAGGGGGTGGCTGGTGGCAGACATGTCAAAAAATCCTAACGCTAACTCAAGTTCTAATCGTTACCCAATACCTCTTCTCGCGAACGCCCGGCCTGGATGTCCTGAAGCTTCAACATCACCGTCGCAGGATCCTGCGCCTTCGTCAGCACCTCCTGCTCCGAAATCAATCCCTCCATATACTTGTCCAAGAGAAATCCATCCAACGTCACCATCCCATACTTCGCCCCAGTCTGAATGTCCGAGTTGATACGGAAGGTCTTGTTGTCACGAATCAACGCGGCAATTGAAGGCGTGTTGATCATGATTTCAAACGCAGCCACACGACCCGGCTTGTCCGAACGCGGGAGCAGCAACTGCGAAATCACCGACTGCAACACCGTGGAAAGCTGAATGCGAATCTGCTCCTGCTGGTTCGTCGGAAACGCATTCACCAAACGGTCAATTGTCTTCGCCGCCCCCGTCGTGTGCAGGGTACCAAACACCAAGTGCCCCGTCTCCGCAGCCGTAATCGCCGCGTCAATCGTCTCCAAGTCACGCATTTCCCCGACCAGAATCACGTCCGGATCCTGACGCAGCGCACGACGCAACGCCTCCGCAAAATTCGGCACGTCCACGTTCACTTCACGCTGCGTAATCACCGCCTTCTTATGGCGATGATAATACTCAATGGGATCCTCAATCGTAATGATGTGTGCATCGTCCCGCTCCTCATTGATGATGTTAATCATCGAGGCCAATGTCGTGGTCTTGCCACTACCCGTAGGCCCCGTCACCAATACCAAGCCCCTAGGCTTGTAGAGCAACTCCTTCGTGGACGCAGGAATCCCAATCTGTTCCATCGTCAGCAACTTGCTCGGAATCTGACGGGAAACAATCGCGAACTGCCCCTTCTCCTTAAATACACTCACCCGGAACCGGGCCGCCTCACCAAATGCAAACCCGAAGTCTACCGATCCCTTCTCCCGCACCTGCTGGATATGGTCCTCCGAGGTGATCGAACGCATCAGTTCCTCGGTGTCGTCCGCCGTCAACCCCGGCCCCTCGACCCGATGCAACACACCATGCAACCGAATCACCGGCGGAACTCCCACCCGGATGTGCAAGTCCGCAGCCCCTTCAGTCACCACCAGCTGCAGCAAATCTGACATCGAATATGACATACCAGTCGCTTTCTCGTTTCCCCGCTAGCTTCAATCCTTGGACAGCCCAGCAGACTTTAACTCACTATAAATTACTCCGCGTCCGAAATCGTCGCCTTGATCACCTCATCCGGAGTCGTCATCCCGGCCAAAACCTTCCGGGCCCCGTCCTCACGCAGGGTACGCATCCCGATCTCCCGAGCCCGACTCCGCAACACCGACGCCGGCACCTTCTCGTAAATCAACTTCCTGACCTCGTCATCAATCACAAACATCTCAAAAATACCGAAACGACCACGATTCCCCGTCTTGTTGCAGTCAGCACATCCCTTGCCCTTGCGCACGGTCGAATCCGCCAGCTTCTCCTCCGGAATAGCCAGAGCCTTCAACTCACTGTCCGTCGGCGTGTAAGGCGCAGTACAACGCTTGCAGATCTTCCGCACCAGACGCTGCGCCATCAGCATGCGCGAAGATGAGGCCACAAGGAATGGCGCCACCCCGATATCAATCAAACGGGTCACCGCACTCGGCGCATCGTTCGTGTGCAGCGTCGAGAAAACCAAGTGACCCGTAAGCGATGCGTTGATCGCAATGGTTGCAGTCTCCAAATCACGAATCTCACCCAACATGATCACGTTGGGCGCCTGACGCAGCATCGAGCGCAAAGCCGCCGCAAATGTAAGCCCCACCGTCTCGTGCACCTGCACCTGGTTGATGCCGCTCATCTGGTACTCAACCGGATCCTCCACCGTGATAATCTTACGGTCAGGCCGGTTAATGTAGTTCAGCACCGCATACAGTGTGGTCGTCTTGCCCGAACCCGTCGGCCCCGTCACCAGTAGAATGCCGTCAGGCAGACCAATCATCCGCTCGAATGTCTGCTGGTCGTCCGTGAAAAACCCCAGCTCACCCAACCCCAGCTTCAGCCCTTCCTTGTCCAGAATACGCATGACAATGCTCTCGCCATGGTTCGTCGGCAGACAGGAAACACGAAGGTCGATCATCCGAGTCCCCACATTGGACTGAATACGACCGTCCTGCGGGATGCGCTTCTCCGAAATCGACATGTTGGACATGATCTTCAGACGGCTGATCATCGAAGCCTGCAACCGCTTGGGCGGGCTCTTCATCTCATGCATCATGCCGTCAATCCGGTAACGCAACCGGAACTTCTTGCCCAAAGGCTCCAGATGAATGTCCGACGCCCGCATCTTGAACGCGTCGACAATCACCGAATTCACCAGCTTGATGATCGGCGCATCCGCATCCACCACCGAACCGTCATCAACCGCCTGAACCTCCGCCAGAGTCGAAATCTGAATCTCCCCCTCGGTGATGTCCTGGATCATCTTGCTGACCGCAGACTCATCCCCCTTGGAACCGTAATAACGGTTGATAGCCCCCTCAATGTCGTCAGGACTCGCAACCCGAGGCTCCACGTCCATGTTCAACAACATCCTGAGACTGTCGAGGGTCTCAAGATCCGACGGATCACTCAGCGCAACCGTCACCGTGTTCTCAAACAGCGCGATCGGAACCACGGTATACTTCTTGGCAATGTGCCGCGGCACAGCCTTCAGAACATCGTCAGTGATCCGAAGTTCACCAAGTTCAACAAATTCCACACCGAACTGGGCGGCCTTGGCTTGCGCCACGTTCGCCGGAGTCAACACACCCCGGCTCACCAGCGTATCAAGCACGCCTTCACCACTTCGGTCAGCATCTTCCCTGGCTGCAGCCAGCTCGCCATCGGCGACCAGGCCCATGTCTACCAGGGTATCAATTAAATAATCGTCACGTGCAGCCACAGACTTGTTTTTCTGAGGGATTTTTGGCGGCCCTTTTTCCGCTATGCGAAGATGTCGGTCAATGCCAAAAGCGATAAGAACCACCTCCTCAACAGGTTTGAACGCTCCAACCCCAGGCCAAACCCACCCCCCAGAACTACCCTCTCCCCCCCCACGCCCTCAGCCCTCAGCCCT
Source organism: Verrucomicrobiota bacterium (assembly GCA_046047235.1). Classification (GTDB taxonomy): domain Bacteria; phylum Verrucomicrobiota; class Verrucomicrobiia; order Limisphaerales; family JAHDYP01; genus JBMTVN01. The sequence continues at coordinate 4,088 of JBJOII010000137.1, forward strand.
TCCTCCTTCGCTCTTTGAGCTTCGAAGGACAAGCAGCCCTCTGCGCTACGCGCTCAGAGTTTCCGAGTTTCGGAGTTTCGGAACAATCAGCGCTGCATCGCAGCGTATCGAAATCGAAATCGAAATCGGGATCGAACCACGCCTAGCCCCCACGCCCTCAGCCCTTACCGCTTACCCCTTACCGCTTTGCGCTTTGCGCCTTCCCCCAAATCTACAAACGCAACCCCTTGGGCGATCGATCACAGATTTCTACCAGTGCCTGCTGCAACACAACCGACTCGTCCAGACTGCTAGACATCAGGCTCCTCCCACACTCCATAAGCCGTTCCAAAGACCAGACCAACTCCTCCCGACTGTAATTCCGCGCCTGCTGCGCAGCCCGGAAGACAACAAAGGCATTCATCAACCTCGGATTGTAACGCCTGTCAGAGGCAAATCGCCCCTCCGGCAGAGCCTCAAACTCCGACTTGAACCGATAATAATCCCCGAGGCTCTTAATCCACCCCTCCCCCACCATCTCCTTCGCCAAAAGCATCGCCCGCACCTTGGAAATCAACCCGTAAAGCAGTCCTATCTCCCCCCCGCTACCCCCCCCCCGAGCCTCCCACAACTCCTCGTCCAAAGCCCTTAACAAACCAGCCAAATCCCGCTCACCCAAAGCATCCCCCAAAGCAAAAGCCCGCGCCTGCTTGTTGTGAATCGCCACCTCCCTCACATCCTTCGCCGTCACTTGCTCCCGCTCCCCCACGTAAGTCGCAACTTTATCCACTTCGCTGAATAATTGCCCCAGATTCGGCCCTACCGATGCCACCAGGACTGCCACCGCCTCCGGAACAAACCGCTTCCCCGCCTCCCCCGCACGACGATGCACCAAACTCTCCGCCCTCCCTTCCCAGTCCCGCATGGACGCCGAAAGCCCCTCCTGCTCCTCCACCGACCCCAGCTTCGCCAAGGCTTTGTAAAAAACCCTACGCTTGTCCACCTTCCCGGCGCTGATAATTAAACGCACGCCCTCCCAGCGAAAGTTCCCCAGCTCAACGGCCAGCTCCCCCAAAGCCTCCCCCACCGGCTTGGCTAACGCTGTCCGTTCATCCCCCAAAAAACTGCAACCTTCAAACCACACCACCTTGCCGGAACCGAAGAAGGGCAGTGTCTGTAACGCCTCACGCAACCGCCCCAACGCCCTCAAAGCCTCGCCCGTGTTCGCCGCCGACGCGTCCAGCCGCTCGTGATCCATCCCACCCAACTCCTCGCTCCATTGATCAAAAAGCGCCCGCGCCCGCGCCCGAACCAGCACGCTCTCCTCCCCAAAAACCAGGACCACCGGGGCCTCGCCCCCTGTTTGTTTCTTCTTTGCAGGCATCTCAACATCTCTCCCGGACAGAAATCTTCATCCACCCCTGAAAGCCCCACCTGCCTACCGCCCCGGAACCCCACTTGCAAGCCCATCCACCCTCCCCCCCCAACCGCCCACCTCCCGATCCAAGACACCCCAGACCCGCACGCCCCCCTCCAAATATCCCAACCGGACGACCCGATCAGCACGAACATACCCTCCAGAAAAAGAACACAAACAAGAACTTGCAACCGTTCGATCCACTTGGCACCAACTCCCTCCCAGATTACATTGCCCCACATGCTCAAAGGGACCGTCGCTCGCTGGCAGACCAATTTCTTCACCGGCCTAGCCGTCATCATGCCCATCGTGGTCACGCTCATCGTGGCAGTCTGGGTCTTCGGCACGGTCTCCGGCCTCACCGATACTCTCCTCTTCTTTATCCCCAAACGAATCACCCACGCCGAAGGACCGAACGGCCCCGGCACCGGCCCCCTGCTCTGGAACTGGAAGCTGCTCGCCCTCCTCGTCGGCTTCCTAATGGTCAGCCTCATCGGCCGACTCACCCGCTACTACATCGGACGCAAACTCTTCCAGGCCCTCGACTACATCCTCCTCAGCATCCCCATGCTCAACAAAATCTACAGCACCATCAAACAGGTCAACGCTGCGTTCTCCTCCAATAAAAAATCCGCATTCCAAAAAGTCGTACTCGTCGAGTTCCCCCGCCCCGGCCTCCACTCAGTCGGCTTCGTCACCGGAGAAGGTGACTCCCCCCAACAACCCGATTCCGGCCCGAAAGTCCTCAGTGTCTTCCTCCCCACAACCCCCAACCCCACCACCGGATTCCTCGTGCTCGTCCCCGAAAACGAACTCACCTATCTGGATATCTCCGTCGCCGAAGGAATCAAATTCCTCATCAGCCTCGGATCGGTCCCCCCGGAACACGCCACCACCATCGCCCGAAAAAAGCGTCACCCCGGCCTCTCCGTGCCACCCGAAGAACCACAGGAGGTCAAGGACGCCACCGAATTCATCACCGCCGCAGTCCACCAACGCATGGGATCGGAGAACCCCGTCACAAGGCACCAGTCCCAAGATTAGCCCCACCACCTCGCCATGCAAGAGTCCGCCCGGGGTATCCTCCTGCGCACACACCCTTTCTCCGAAACCAGCCTGGTAGTCCGCTGGCTAACCCGGGATCAGGGCCGCATCGCCACACTCGCCCGCGGGGCCACCCGACCCAAGTCTCCCCTCCGCGGACGCCTCGACCTCTACTTCATCGCCAGCATCACCTACACCCCAAGCCGCCAGGGAACTCTGCACACTCTGAAAGAAATCACGCTGGAAGAAACCTTCGCCAGCCTCCGCCAAAGCTACACCGCGCTCGCCCAAGCCGCCTACGCTACCCGCCTCCTCGAACGCGTCACAGAAACCGACACCCCCCTCCCCGGCCTGTTCGAGATCCTCCAGCAGTTCCTCCATACCACCAGCACTCACCCCCCACATACCCTCCACATCGCCGCCCTCGAACTCCAACTCCTCCAGTGGCTGGGCCAAGCCCCCGACCTCACCCTCGCTCCCATCTCCCCCGGCAGCCGCTCCATCTGCCAACACCTCCTCGAACCCAACCCCCAACTCCATCAACGCCTCCAACCCTCGACCGAACAGTCCCGCGAAATCCAACGCCTCCTCACAGCCGAACTCCAAAACCAACTCGATATCCCCACCACCTGGCGACCATCCCCCTAACAAACCTCAAACCATTAACCAATCTGCGATCTTCAACCTCCCATATCCCATATCCCATATCCCATATCCCATATCCGATATCCTCTTCCCTCGCGTCTCACGTTGGCAAGACGCGCTATCCTAGTGCCTGACATACTGCACTCCGGGACCGCTCATCAAACCCTGCACCTCGGCCAACCCCAGATCGTGCCGCACGGTCACCTCCATGGGCCGACCAAAAAATAACTTCCGGTTACACTGGTTCAATTGCTGGCTAATCCGACCGTAAAGCTGCCCCGGAGCGCGATCCACCACCACCATCAACCGATGATCCTGTGCCACAATCACGTGCACCTCCGGGATCTTTGATACCCTCCGCACAAATAATTCCAACATCCGCTGTGGCCGATTACGCACATGGCGAAACACCAGCAACGCCAGCACCATGAAGAACCAAACGCCCCCCAGACTCGCATTCGAAAGCATCGGGTAAAGCAGGACCGCCAAGGCCACACCCGCCGCCCCCATCCATACCATCTGCGACCCTCGCACGTGTGAAACCCGATCCCAAGCATCCAACGTCCACTCCCGCCACCAGGGCAACCGCCGAATCCCCGACTCAGTGTCACGCCGCAGCACCCTAAGATCCTGCACGAGCTGCCGCGCATCCCCATAACGCTCCTCCAACCGCTTCTGTAAACACCGCGCCACAATCCGCTGCAACTCCGGCGGCAAATCCTGCTGATACCGGTGCACCGAAGGCGCATCATCAAACGCCACCGCCTGCATGGTCTCCATCGCCGTCGCACGCTGAAAAGGCAACTCCCCCGTCGCCATCTCAAATAACATCACCCCCAAGGAAAAAATGTCGCTCCTCCCATCCACCGGCAACCCCTTGACCTGCTCCGGACTCATATACGCCGCCGTACCCATCACCTGCCCCACCTCCGTCTGGGTCACCATGGTCAAATCCGTTCCCACCCCTGCGTCCCCAACCTGCTTCGCCAAACCAAAATCCAAAATCTTCACGTGACCATCCGCCGTCATCATCACGTTCGCCGGCTTGATGTCCCGATGCACAATCCCCATGTCATGCGCCTTCGCCAACCCCTCCGCTACCTGCAAAGCAATATCGATGCTGCCCAGTAAATCCAATTCCTTCGCCCTCACCAGATCCCGCACCGTCCTCCCGTCCACCCACTCCATCGCAATAAAGGTCGCCCCCTCAAACTCATCCACATCATACACCTGCGCTATCGCCGGATGGATCACCCGCGCCGCAGCCCGCGCCTCCCGCAAAAACCGCCGCCTCCGCTCCTCATCCAAGGTCCACTCCCCCGGCAATAGCTTCAAGGCCACCGGACGCTGCAACTTCGTGTCGCAGGCACGATACACCACCCCCATCCCCCCCTGCCCCAAAACACTATCCACCCGATAATGACGCACATCCCGCCCCACCAAGGGATGCAAAACAACGGTCTCTGACCTCGCCTCTGTCATCTCTCGAGTCTCGTTCCTTTCAACTCCACACTCTCACCATACGTCGCAAGACATGAAAAAATCCGGCCCGGTGCCTCAACAGCTCCCGGACCGGACAACATCTCACCGGGATCAGTCCAACGCCAATCCCAAGAATCACTTCACCCAATCAGGCCTTCTTGACCTTCTCCCACCTCAGCGTCTTCGCCGACTTCAACACAGCATCACACACATACTGCGTGCTCAGCGCATCGCGGAATGTCGGCCCCGCCGCCTTCTTCTTGCCAACCGCCGTCAAAAAGTCCGCCACCTGATGCACAAAACTGTGCTCATAGCCAATCTGCAGGCCCGGCACCCACCAGTTCCCCATGTAGGGATGATCGCCATCCGTCACATGAATAGAACGCCAGCCCCTGGTCGACCCCTTGTCGCGGTGGTCGAAATACTGGAGCCGATGCAGGTCATGCAAATCCCAGAAGATCGATGCGTGCTCCCCATTGATCTCAAAGGTGTAAAGCGCCTTGTGCCCCCGCGCATAACGCGTCGACTCAAACGTCGCCAGGGACCCATTGTCAAACCGCGCCATGAATGCACAAGCGTCATCGATGTCCACCTTCTGCACCTTCCCCGACTCCGTGTGCGTGCGCTCCTTGATAAATGTCTCGGTCATCGCACTCACCTGACTCATGTCCCCGTTCAACCACAAGGCCGTATCAATACAGTGCGCCAGCAAGTCACCCGTCACCCCGCTGCCAGCCACCTTGGAGTCCAACCGCCATAATCCCGCACCCCCCTGCGGCAAATCCGGGCTGATCGTCCAGTCCTGCAGAAACTTCGCCCGATAGTGGAAAATCTTCCCCAGCTTGCCCTCGTCAATCAGCTGCTTCGCCAAGGTCACCGCCGGCACCCGACGGTAGTTGTACCAAACCATGTTCGGCACCCCCGCCTTCTCAATGGCCTTCACCATCTTTAAGCCCTCCGGCCCGGTGCGGGACAAAGGCTTCTCGCACATGATCATCTTGCCCGCCTTGGCCGCCGCAATCGCCATCTCGGCATGCACATCGTTGGGAGCACAAATGTCGATCAGATCAATGTCGTCCCGCGCAATCAGCTCGCGCCAGTCGGTCGTACAGCTCTCATAACCCCACTGCTTGGCAAATGCCTGCACCTTCTCACCATTCCGCGCAGCCACCCCCTTCAACACCACCTCGTAAGGCAGATTGAAAAAGTTGCCCACTTTCCGGAAAGCGTTGCTGTGCGTACGGCCCATGAAGCCGTAGCCGATCATACCCACGTTCAGTTTCTTCATAGTCTTCAACCTCAAATCAATCGCTGCATCCAAAATACCCTGCTCAAGCACGCCAACCGTGATTGTCCCTCACTTGGATCATCGCCGCCAGAATGTCATTCCACGTCTGCTGACTCTCCATCACCGCGTTCGGGAACATGCAGCCGTCCCAGCAGATATGCTTGATCTTCCGCTGCACCTTGCCCTTGCCGTCCCGCAGCCAGTAACCCGCGTCACGGGCAATATTCAGCTTCCCGTTCGGATCCGTCGCCATACAGTGCTTGCCAGTCTTCTCATGCGTCCCCGTCCCCTTCACGGTCGCATCATTCTGCGCCACATGAAAATCAATCGTCCATGGCCGCAACGCATCCGTCAGCTGCTGCATCGCCGCATGAAACTTGTCCGGCTCCCAGTTAAACCGCTTGGGCACAATCCGATGCTCCCGGGCATTCTCCCCCAGCACATACAAAAGCGTGTGCGCCATGTCCGCCTGAAAACCCAAAACCTTCGGCATCCCAACCCCCTCCAAAACCTGCAGCATATACTTCCAACTGTGCATGCCACCCCAACAAATCTCACCCTCTGCCGCCAACCGCTCACCATGATCCTTCGCCACCTTTGCCGCCTCCTTGAACGTCTCAATAATCCTCTTGGTGTTCGCTTTCGGATCCTTGTCCCATTCCGTCACCCCACAAGCCGAATCAATCCGCACCACCCCATACGGCCTCACTCCCTGCTCACGCAAAATCTTCGCAATCCGACACCCCTTCCGAACCTGCTCCACAAACTTCTTGCGCTCCTCCTCACTCCCCATCGCCGAACCACCCCCAGTAGGAGGCCAAATCGGCGCCACCACCGACCCCACCACCAGCTTCTTCTTCGCCACCTTCGCCGCCAACCGCTTCAATTGGCTCTCCGTCGCATCAATGCTCACGTGAGGATCAAACAGAAAAATGTCCACCCCATCAAAACGCACCCCGTCCACCTCAGCCTTGGCCGTCATGTTCAACATGGTGTCCAAGTCAATGCAGGGCTCCGCGCCCGGACTGCCCTTGCCCACCAAACCGGGCCACATCGCGTTATGAAGTTTCGGATAGTTGTTGCGGGTCTCGCTCATGGCTAAAAATCTCTGGCACCCCCAAACCCGACCAGCCACTCAGCCGCACAACACCCGATGCGCGCCCCAGCCAGTCTTCGCAAGTTCGTGGATCCCCAAAAGCTAGCAACCGACCTCCCACAGGCAATGCCAAAGTACATCACCCCAACCCCCAGAAGCCAG
>JBJOII010000138.1:0-18081 GCA_046047235.1 Verrucomicrobiota bacterium
CTCACCCATCCCCCCATCCAATAACACACTCAACATCCCCACAAAATCCCGCTCCAACCGCAACCTCCTCCAAGGTAAACACCACGTCACCCGATCCATCCAACCCCACCCCATCCGCCTCATCCAATCCTCCACATACCCCCCAAACGCATAAAAGAACGCCGCCCCATAAACCACCGCACAAAATCCAAATAAACACCAGATCACCACCGGACTGTTCCGGATCAACACCTCCATAAATACCGGCACCTCAGCCCCCATCTCCTCCACAATCATCACATACTTCGGAAATACAAAAACCAACAACACCCCCAGTATCCCCGCCGCCGCCGGCGATAACGCCTGAAACGTCAATACCACATAATTGCTCGCCCCCTGAACCGACGACATCGCATCACTCGTCACCCTCCGACACGCCGGCATCACCCGCCCCAAATCCCCCAACTCCAACCCCGCCCGTAACCAACCCCGCAGCCGCCCGGATAAAAACCCCGGCACCCGATCCAAGGCCTCCCCCAGTGAACAGCCCGACTCCAAATACGAAGCCAACCAGTGAAACCGCACCCCCATCGATCGATCACGCGTCGCCGAAAGCGCCACCACCTCCTGCTCCACCGATCTCCCCCTCGCTAAAGCCGACTCCACCAAATCTACAAAAAACCGACCCCGCTCCTGCCGCCGCAACGGCAGGCTCAACAGGTAATACACCACCCACAAAACCAGCGCGTTAGGCACCAGCCAAATTACCACCCACAACGCCATCTGGAATACAAACTCAAGCACCTCAGACCTCCTACATGTCAAAACTCCCCAGCATGTCCAACTGCATCGCCAATAACCGCATCAACGGATAAAACTGGGCCAGAATCAACAAACCCAAAACCATCACCGACAATGGCAACGCCAGATTCAATAACATGTCACTGCGATACACCGCCCGCGCATGATACAGGTCACCCGCTCGCTTGAACCCCGCCGCCAAATCCGCACCCCCCTGGCAAATCATCCACCGGAATAACGGCGGCAAAACCCGACCCTCGCTCGCAAACTGCAACGGCTTCCCCTCCCCCCCCTCAATCTTCCTCGCCCAAACCTCCAACTCCCGCCCCGCAGGTGACCCACCTTCCAATCGGGCCACTAAAGCCACCGCATCCCGTAAGGAACACCCGCGCGATAACAACAAATAAAACGACATCGCCAGGTTCGCCAACGCACCCTCCCGAAACGCCGGCGCCCGCCACCTCAACCACCTCCGCGTCCCAGGCACCAATAACAAACCCACCACCAAAACCGCCAGTAAACCAAACCCCAGCGCAGGTGCCCATAACCGCATCATGTCACCCCGCACCCCAGCCCATCGCCCCCCACCCCCCAATAACTCCTCCAAGGGACTCTGCACCCCACCCCCAATCACCCCAAAGATCCACGCAATAAATCCCGCCACCAACGCACACCCCGCCAACACTAAAACCGGATAAACCATCAACCCCTTCAGCCTCAGCCACAACACATGCCCACGCTGATAATAGTCCGCTAATAACGTCAACATCCCCGGCAAATCCCCACCCCGTACCCCAACCTCCACCAGGTTCCGATATAACTCCGGCAACCGCCGCTTCCGCACCGCCTCCACCACCGGCTCCCCACGCACCAAATCCTCCCTCAACAACTCCAGCTCAGCCCTCATCCCCCCACCCCGCAAATCCCGGCATACCCGCTCCAATGCACCCTCCAACGGTAAACCCGCCCGCAACATCCCAGCCAGCTGCTGGTTCACAAATGCCAGTTCTTCTTTCGTCATGTGCCAAGGGTTCGACCAACCTCCAACTCGTTCGTCACGCCAGCCCTGCATAATTCACCCGCCATCACCCTCAACGGCCGCTCACTCACCAATACCCCAGTCCCCTCCACCCGCGCACGCGCCCTCAAACCGTCAGTCATGCGTAAATGCTCCACCACCAACGCACGCCCCAAAAATCCCGTCCCCAAACACTCCCCGCACCCGCGCCCACCACACCCCACACATACCCGCCTCACCAGCCTCTGGTTCAATACCAACTCCACTGCCGAATACACCACATACTCCTCCCCACACAGTAACAACAACCGGTCAAATACCCCCCGACACGACCCCGCATGCAACGTGGTCACCACCTGATGCCCCGTCAAAGCCGCCCTCAATGCCAACGCCGCCGTCTCCTCATCCCGTATCTCACCCAAAACCAAAACCTCCGGATCCTGCCGCAATAAATGCCTCGCCGCCCGCGCAAAACCCAACCCCACGGCCTCGTTCACCTCAGTCTGCATCAACCCAGGAATCACCTGCTCCACCGGATCCTCCACGGTAATCACATGCCTCCCACCCGCAGCCACCACCCGGCGTAAACACGCATAAATCGTCGTCGTCTTCCCACTCCCCGCCGGCCCAGTCAATAACAGCATCCCCGTGTCCCCACCCAGATAATCCTCCACCTCAACCCGCGTCCCCTCAGGTAACCCCAACTCCCTCAACTCCACCACCCCTCCCACCTCAAATAACCGTAATACAATCTTCTCCCCCGTCACCGTCGGATACGTCGATACCCGAATGTCCCCCGCCACACCCAGCTCACCCCCCGCAATCCGCCCATCCTGCGGTAACGCATCCTCATACGTCTTCAACCGCGCCAAATACTTGATCCGCCCCATCACTCTCTCCCCCAACTCCACAGAATACTCGCCCGCCCCAGTCATCCGGCCATCCAACCGGAACGCCACCCGCACACCCCCAACCTCCGTCTGCAAATGCACGTCGCTCGCCCGCGCCGCAACAGCCCGACCCACCAATGCCTCCAATACCGCCGGAGCCTCCCCACCCGCTTCACTCTTCGCCTTCTCAGTCATGCCTTTCCCATACTTCGACAACTCCACCCCACCTGCGTCATGCCCAATCTCAACCCCATCACCAATACCTCACCCACCCCCAAAACCATGACCAAACCATCCCCCGTCCACGTAACCGCCCAAGCAACCGACGATACGTCACCCCCACCAACGGCCCCATCTTCGCCGGTCGCCACGTGTCAAACGCATCCCGCAACAATGCCCTCACCCGTGCCCCGGAATCAGCCCCGGCCTCCACCAACATCGCCTCAGCCATGAAATGCAAACTCCGCGTCACCCCCGGCTCCCTCTCCAAAACCACACTCTGCAACAACCCCCGCGCATCCCCCACATTCCCAATCGCCGCCAACTCAAAAGCCGCCACCACCGCCAAACTCCGATACATCCCCGCCTCCATCCGCTGACTTAACGCATGCTGCAATACCTCCAACGCCTCCTCCCCCCGCCCGGTAATCACCAACCCCAACGCATAATTATACAACATCCATGACTCCACCTCGCCCCGATCACGCCAATCCCCCATCCACTCCAACAACTCCCCATACCGGCCCATGCTCGCCAAAACATAACTCACCTTGCCCCACAAAAAATCACTCCCCTGCAACACCCCCGCATGCTCCTTCCATAATCTCGAAAACCGACGCCCCGCACGCCGCCGATCCCAACCCGCAAAGAACCCGCCCGCCCCCGACCACCCCTCCACCAGCAACACACAAACCGCCCCCAACACCGGCTCCCGTAACCGCTCATCCCCCGCCAACCGCCCCACAACCTGCACATCCCCACGCCCCCAGCCCCCTAAACATCGCCCTACCCATAACACCACCACCTGCGGATTCAACCCCTCCCCACGCACCAACTCGCCCAATACACGGTTCACCTCCCCAACCATCCCCCCGGCATCCAAACCCGCCGCCGCATACCCAACACACCAATCCCCCTCCTCCGGTAACCCGCACAACCGACGAAAAGCCTCCAACGCCTCCTCCCCACGCCCCTGCTTCACCAATAACACCACCCCATACGCCTCCGTCACCACACCCGCATGATGCCTCCGCAATAACTCCACCACCCCGCCAGCCTCCTCCAGCCGATCGTCCTCCAAATAAATCCGCGCCAGCTGCCACCCCGCATACCCATACTCCCGATCCATCTGAAACGCCCGGTCCAAACGCTCCACCGCCCCCGCACGATCCCCCATCCGTAACCTCAAATCCGCCGCAAAACCCAAAGGCACCGGATGCTGCGGCGCCAACCTCGCCATGTGATCCGCCGCATCCGCCGCCCCCGCATAATCCCCAGCCTCCGTCAGCCGCTCCGCCACAAATTGCCAACCCCGATACATCCCCGGATCCAACTCCAACGCCTCCCGCATCCGCTCCAAGGCCACCTTGTCCCTCCCCCGACTCTCCTCCACCCACGCCTCCCTCGCCACTAAACCCGCCGGCCGCTCCGAAAAAACCCCCACCCGACAACACTCAATCGCCTCATCAAACCGATCCATCGCCGTGAAAATCCGCGCCTTCAACTCATACGCCGATACATCCTTCCCATCTAATCCCAACGCCCGCTCCACCGCCTCCAACCCCCGCGCCGACTCGCCACACCGCGCCAATACCTCCGCCAAACGCCTCCACGATGACGCCTCCTGCGGACGCCGCTGGGTCAACGCCTCCGCCGCCCCAATCACCACCTCCGGCCGCGCCAGCTCCGAACTCCACTCCTCCAGCATCCGCCACGCCCACGTATACTCCGCATCCAGTTGCAACGCCTGCAGCATCCGCTCCAACGCCGCATCCCTCTGCCCACACTCCCATAATACCTCCGCCAAACACCCGTGGTTCGCCGCAACCAACGGCGCATGCACCAAAACCCGCTCCAATACACCCCGCGCCCTCTCCATCTCACCCATCCTCCGATAAATGTCCGCCAACTCGTCCGCCGCCATGCTGTAACCCGGATTCAACTCCAACGCCCGCTCCAACGCCTCCGCACCCTCCCCAAATTCCAGCCTCGCTAACCTCACCTCAGCCAACTCCACCCACAAACGCGGCACAAACGGAAACCGCTCACACGCCCCAACCCCCAGCTCCAATGCCTCCTCCAGTCGATCCATGTCCCGCAACTGCACCACCAACGCCCCCCACGCACACCACAAATCCGGCCTCACCCCCTGCGCCTCCCGTAACCTCGCCAGCAGTAAATCAGGCGATAACACACCCCGCGCCGCCGATTGAAACGCAAATAACGCCGTGTCAAATACCACCTGCCGCACTAACTCCGCCTGCACCAAATCCAACGCCGCCGAACGCGCCACCGCCGTCGTCGCCGTCCCCACAAAACGCTCCACCGCATACCCGTTCTCCACCGATAAACACACCGCCCGCTCCAAATCCCCCCTCCCAACCTCCATCCGCCCCGCCCGCAAATGCACCGCCCCACGTACGCTAAACCCAAAACTGTTGTCCGGATCCAACTCAATCGCCCGCTCCGCAAATTCCAACGCCTCCTCCACCCGCCCCACATCCTCCAGCCTCGATGCCAACTCCCGATACGCAAACGCATCCGCCGGATTCACCGAAATCAACCGCCGCAATGCCGCCTCATACGCCTCCACCCCATGCCGACGCTGCAACTCCACCAGCAACCCCAATAAACCACAGTGCTGCGGAAAACGCCCACACACCTCCTCCAAATGCCCCAAAGCCGCCGCATGCCCCTCCCCCTCCTCCAATGCCCAAACTAACGCCCGCTGCGCATCCACCGCCAACGGCTCCACCCCAACCACCTCCCGCCAAATCCCAATGCTCCGCACCCGATCCCCCTCCCGATCGGCCAACGCCGCCGCACCACGTAACCACGCAGTCCTCTGCGTCCGCCCCTCCGCCCTCGCCAAACACTCCCGCGCCTCCCCCACCGACCCGTGCCAAGCCAGCCAACGCACCGCGAACAACAATAACTCCCCATCCTCCGGACGCCACTTCAACGCCTCGCCCAATACTTCACCCGCCTCCTCCTCCCGCGATAACTCGGTCAAGACATCACATAACGTCGACGCCGGCTCCCCCGACCGCCGACCCAACCGACGATGCCGCGCCCGCAAAAACTCCAACGCCTCACCCGACCTCCTCAACGCCCGCGAAGACTCAAAATACAACCGGGAATAATGCTCCCTCCGCTCCCCCGCACACGCCGCCAAACGCGCCACCTCATGCGACCAGTCCAACTCCCCCGCATCCACCAAATACGCCGCATACGAACTCAATAGGTCCGGCTCGGTCGGACTCGACCGCAATGCCCTCCGCAACATCACTCCCGCACGCTCCAATTCCCGCCCATCCTGCCGCAACTCGTTCCCTAACCACGCCAAAAATAACGGCTCCGGATGCCCACGCTCCACCTGCTCCTCCAATGCCGCCACCCGCGTCCGCCGATCCCGTAATACCCGCAAACAATCCAACCGCGTCGCCAATAAACTCCCATCCGTCGGATACTTCGCCAGTAACTGCTCCACCCGACGCAAAACATCCGCCGTGTTGTTGTCATACCGCGCCAAGGCCCACCCCGCAAAACACACCACCCGGTGCACCCCATGCCCCTCCTCCATCCCCACCAATACCCGCTTCGCCGCATCCCGATCGTGCCGGTCCAACGCCGCCGTCACCTGCCATAAACTGTCATACAAATCCGCATCCGGTAACTCCACCCCCTCCAACCTCCACGCCTCCCCCTCCGGAACCATCACCATCCCGCGCGGCCCATGCGCCGCATACCGCTCAAAAAACGCCGGAGCCATCGCCTCCCGCAAATAATAATGAAACGGATCCCTCAAAATCAGCACCCGCCTCAACTCCTCATACCCCACTACCGCCTGTAAATGCCCGCTCGTCGTCTCGGTCGTCCCCACCGTAAACGGCACCCCACGATCAATCAAAGCCACCGCCGACTCCCACGTCACCGTAAACTCACGAACCACATACCCCGCACCCCCAGCCCACTTCCGCTCCGCATAGGAACTCGTCCCGTCATAACAAATCGCATCCGCTAACTCCAAATGCTCCGCACGACGCCCCCAATACCGCGCCAAAGCCGACAACGTCGCCGGCGCACACGTCAAATGATGCTGCCTCACGAAATCCACCGGCAATACCCTCCGCACCCACTCCCGCCCCTCCTCCCCCAACCGCCCCCGCAATTCAAAACCCGCGCCCGACCCAAATCACCCGCCCGACACGCCAACGCCAACCGCTGGCCATTCACCCACCGCCGATAATGCCCGTCCGCCAAGGGACTCAACTCCAAAAAACGATCATACCCCTCCAACGCCCCCTCAAACCGCCCCAGCTCACCCAAAAGCTGGGCCCGCTGTAACTCCAATAAACCACACGTCGTCCTCCCCACCACATCATCCAAAAACTCCAACGCCTCCTCCGCTCGATCCATGATCTGCAACAAATGCGCCCTCTGCTGCAAAGCCGGACGATACAACGGCCGACTCCGTAAACTCACCTCGTTGCTAGCCAGCGCCGCTCCGTAATCATCCTCCATCTCCTTCAACCGCGCCCCCAAAAATGCCACCCACGGATTCCCCTCACACTCCCGCTCACACCAAACCAAAACCTCCTCCGCCCGACCAAAATCCCGAAACGCACAAGCCACCTCCAAATGCGCCGACCAAAACGTCAGCCGCTCATCCGCCGTCAACCCTCCCCCTATGTCACCCAACCCCCGCAACCACTCCCATGCCGCCAACGGCCCACGACGCCGCATTAAGTCATAAGCACAATACCCCGCCAAATCCGCCCGGTCCGGATACCGCCGAAAACCCCGCCGAAAAATCACCCCCGCCAACCGCTCACTCCCCAAATTACCCGCCAATCGCCCCGCCCATGAACAGGCCACCGCCCCCCCCCACGCCACCAATGGACCCACCCCCGTCACCTCATCCCAAATCTCCCGAAACTGCGACCGACCATACAACGACTCCACCCGACCCAAAACCTCCGCCGAGACCGAAATGGCCTCAACCCCATAAACCGCATGCTGATAAGATGCGTCCATCGCGCCAGAAACAGGGAACGCGCGCTATCAGGCACCGCCACCACCCCCACAGTCAAGGCAGCAAACCACAGTTTTCATTTCCCCGTACCACGCCAACCACTATCCTCCACCCCATGACTGTCGCCGAACAAATGCTCCAGCTGGCCACCCAAGCCAAAGCCGCCTCCCACCAGCTCGCCCTCCTCTCCACCCAAGACAAAAACCACTGCCTCGAAAGCATGGCCGAGGCCATCCTCACCCACTCAAACGAACTCCAGCTCGCCAACCAAAAAGACCTCGCCACCGCCACCGAAATGGGCCTCAGCCAAGCCATGCTCGACCGGCTCACTCTCACCAACACCCGCATCCAGGCCATGGCCCAAGGCCTCCGCGAAGTCGCCGCCCTCCCCGACCCCGTCGGCCGCACCCTCGATGAACGTACCCGACCCAATGGCCTCCGCCTCCAAAAGGTCTCCGTGCCCATCGGCGTCGTCGTCATCATCTATGAATCCAGACCCAACGTCACCGCCGACGCCGCCAGCCTCTGCCTCAAATCCGGCAACGCCACCATCCTCCGCGGCGGTAAAGAAGCCCTCCACTCCAATCAACTCATCGCCAAAATCATGGTCGATGCCGCCCAAAAAAACCTGCCCCAGTTCCCCGAATACGCCATCCAAGTCGTCCCCACCACCGACCGCGCCGCTATACCCGAACTCCTCTCCCTCACCCACCTCGTCGACCTCTGTATGCCTCGCGGAGGCGAAGGCCTCATCCGCGCCGTAGCCGATTGCTCCAAAGTCCCCGTCATCAAACACTACAAAGGCGTCTGCCATACCTACCTCGACCGTCACGCTGACCCCAACATGGCCGAATCCGTCGCCGTCAACGCCAAAACCCAACGCCCCGGCGTCTGTAACGCCATGGAAACTCTCCTCGTCGATGCCGCCGCCGCCAAAACACTCCTCCCCATCGTCGCCAAATCCCTCGCCCAACATCACGTCGAACTCCGCGCCGACCCCGAAAGCCTCGAAATCCTCCAGTCCACCAAATCGCTCGACACCTCCTCCCTCAACCTCAAACCCGCCACCGACCAGGACTACCACACGGAATATAACGACCTCATCCTCAATGTCCGCACGGTCAAGGGCGTCGACTCCGCCATCCATCACATCAACCGCTACGGCAGCCACCACTCCGATTGCATCATCACTGCCCACGAACCCACCGCCCGGAAATTCCTCGCCGCCGTCGACTCCGCCGCCGTCTACTGGAACGCCTCCACCCGCTTCACCGACGGTAACCAGTTCGGTATGGGCGCAGAAATCGGGATCAGCACCGACAAAGTCGGCGCCCGCGGCCCCATGGGACTCGAAGAACTCACCACCATCAAATGGCTCTGCTTCGGATCCGGCCAAATCCGCACCTAACCCCCGACCTCCTTGTCCCGGCCTAGTGGCGCAAAGCGCCTCGAAGCCGTATGACCCCTGACCTCCACCCCCCCCGCCCCCCCCGCCCCCCGTGACCCCCGTGACCCCCGTCCAACAAGCCCAAGCCATCCGGAATCAACTGCCCCCTCAAGGCCTCTTCCACCAACTCGATTGGCGCACCTCACCCGAACCCCTCGCCCTCGATGCCCCCACCTCCCACACAATCCAAAACCTCGGCAAAACCCTCCACCAGTTCAACCGCGCCGCTAACCTCCTCTACCGCCACAGCGTCGCCGGACAACAACCCCCCTGGATCGCCCACTGGCTCGAACTCGGGAAACCCCGCGATATCATCGAACTCCAACGCGCTAACCCCCTCAAAAATGAACTCCCCCGCGTCATCCGACCCGACCTCCTCCTCTGCGAAAATGGCCTCCGCATCACGGAACTAGACAGCGTCCCCGGCGGCATCGGCCTCACCGCCTGGCTCAACCAAACCTACTCCTCCCTCAACCACCCCGTCGCCGGTGGCCCCAACGGCATGATCGATGGCTTCACCTCCATCTTCCCCCCCAATACCCCCATCGAAATCATCGTCTCGGAGGAATCCCAAACCTACCGGCCCGAAATGGAATGGCTCGCCCAACAACTCTCCAACCGCGGCACCCCCTGCTCAGTCCATAATACCGAAAACCACCAACCCCAACCCGGCACCGCCTGCTACCGCTTCTTCGAACTGTTCGACCTCCCCAACCTCCCCATCGCCCAACCCCTCCTCAACGCCACCCTCGCCAAATCCATCTCCCTCACCCCACCCCCACGTAGCTTCCTCGAGGAAAAAATGCTCCTCGGCCTCCTCTGGAACCGCCGACTCGAACCCTTCTGGAAACAAGAACTCGGCTCCAGCTACCTCAAACAACTCCTCTCCCTCACCCCAAGAACCTGGATCCTCGACCCCACACCCCTCCCCCCACACGCCGCCATCCCCGATCTCAACCTCTCAGATTGGTCCGAACTCAAGGAACTCTCCCAAAAAGACCGCCAGCTCATCCTCAAAATCTCCGGCTTCTCCCCCCAAGCCTGGGGCGCCCGCGGGGTCTTCCTCGGCAGTGACCTCCCCGCCAACGAATGGGCCCAAGCGGTCAACCAAGCCCTCCAACAATTCCCAAACTCCCCCTCCATCCTCCAACGCTTCGAAAAACCCAAACGTATCCCCTGCTCCTGGGTCAACCTAAATACCCATACTCTCGTCCAAGATTACGGCCGCACCCGCCTCTGCCCCTACTACTTCGTCTCCGGCCCCTCCCAACAACCCCAAATCTCCCACGGCGGAACCCTCGCCACCATCTGCCCCGCCGATAAAAAAATCATCCACGGCATGTCCGACGCCATCCTCTGCCCCACCTCCCCCTAACGCCCGACTGTCCCCCGTAGCTCAAAGAGCGAAGAAGGACAGGCAGCACCTACCGCTCTGCACTTCTTATTCCTCATAGGCCAGTCAACCTATATCAGGACGTGAACCCGCTTACCCCTTACCGCTTACCCCTTACCGCTTACCCCTTACCGCTTACCGCCTGCCGCTTGCCGCTCTGCCCTTGCCGCTCTGCCCTTGCCGCTCTGCCCTTACCGCTTACCGCTTACCCCTTACCGCTTACCCCTTACCGCTTACCCCTTACCGCTTACCGCCTGCCGCTTGCCGCTCTGCCCTTACCGCTTACCGCTCTGCGTCCTGCGCTTGCCCCCTTGCCCATCCCACCCCCGTGCGATACCTTCCCGTCCAATGGACCAAGACCCGCCAGCCAATCCCAACCCCGGCAACCTCACGCCCCCACCCCTCTACCCCCCAACACCCCCACCCCTCACACCACGCCCCAAGAAAAAACGCTCTCTCGGCTGGATCATCGTCCTCATCCTCGTCCTGAGCCTCGGCGGCCTCGGCCTCGGACTCCTCCTCCTCCTGGGCTTCGTCGGATCCCTCCCGCTCTCCCCCTCCCTCGCCTCCTCCCCAAGCTCCTTCCTCCAGGAAGTCCTCGTCGAAGATAACGACTCGCGCAATAAAATCGCCCTGGTCAACCTCTCCGGAATCATCACCGACGGCGCCATCGATGCCTCCGGCTACAGCATCGTCCGACTCATCCAGGACCAGCTCGAACTCGCCGCTGATGACCCCCGCGTCCGCGCCGTCGTCCTCATCATCGATTCCCCAGGAGGAGAAGTCCTCGCCTCAGACGAAATCTATCGCGCCATCGAGGAATTCCAGGACGAAGCCGGCAAACCCGTCATCGCCTCCATGCAAAGCCTCGCCGCCTCCGGAGGCTACTACGCCGCCGCACCCTGCCGCTGGATCGTCGCCCACGAACTCACCCTCACCGGAAGCATCGGCGTCATCATGCAAGGCTATAACTACCGCGGCCTCATGGATAAAGTCGGCGTCCGCCCCGAAGTCTTCAAAAGCGGCCGCTTCAAAGACATGCTCAGCGGCAGTAAACGGGAACAAGATGTCTCCCCCGAAGAACGTCAAATGGTCCAAACCCTCGTCGATGAAACCTTCTCCCGCTTCAAACACGTCGTCCGTAAAGGACGCAACACCGCCCACGAATTCAATGGCGACAGCGGCCGCCAACTCAGCCCCTCGTGGGAAGAATACGCCGACGGCAGAATCCTCTCCGGCACCCAAGCCTACGAACACGGCTTCGTCGATGAACTGGGCAACTTCGAACAGGCCGTCGAACGAGCATACCGCATAACCGGTATCTCCTCCGCCAACCTCATCCGCTATCAACGCCCCTTCGACCTCGGTAATATCTTCCGCCTCCTCGGCCAGTCCCCCAAAGACAAGAATACCGTCAAAATCCAGCTCGGCCCCGATACCTCCACGGTGCAGTCCGGACGCCTCTACTACCTCTCCCCCGCACTCCTGCCCTGAACGCTCGCCCAAACCAAACCTGCGAACTCTGCCACCGTCAGGTCTCCCACCTGACCACCCACCACCTCATCCCCAAAACCCGACACAACAACCGCCGCGTCCGACGTGACCTCAACCGCCAACACGTCAGACAGGCACTCGCCCGGCTCTGCAAAGGTTGTCACAACTTCCTCCACGCCACGTTCACAGAAAAAACTCTGGAACGGGAACTCAACACCCTCGAATCCCTCACCCAACACCCCAAGGTCGCCACGTTCCTCCTCTGGCTCAAAACCAAACCCTCCGACTTCCACCCCTATACCCGCGAAGCTCAAATTAAACACTGAGCCCCATGCTCCCCAAAAAACTCCTCACTCTCCTCCGCAACACCAAATCCATTACCTGCCTCACCGGAGCCGGCGTCTCCGCCGAAAGCGGAGTCCCCACCTTCCGCGATGCCCAAACCGGCCTCTGGGCCAATTACCCACCCCAAGATCTCGCCTCCCCACAAGGCTTCCTCCAAAACCCCAAAATCGTCTGGGAATGGTACGCCTGGCGCCGAAAAACCATCCTCAGTTGCCAACCTAACCCGGCCCACCTCAGCCTCGCCAAAATCACCCAGCTCCGCCCCCTCACGCTCATTACCCAAAATGTCGACGGCCTCCACCAACGCGCCGGCTCAACCCAAGTCATCGAACTCCACGGCAACCTCCACCGCGTAAAATGCTTCGAGGAAAATCACCCCGTAGAACACTACACCGATACCAACCCGCCCCCACCACGCTGCCCACAATGCCAAAGCTTCCTCCGCCCCGATGTCGTCTGGTTCGGGGAATCCCTCCCCAGTAAACAAATCGGACTCGCCATCCAAGCCAGCCGATCCTGTAACCTCTTCATCTCCGCCGGAACCTCCTCCCTCGTCTACCCCGCCGCATCCCTCCCGGAAATCGCCCTCGCCAATGGCGCCACCCTCGTCGAAATCAACCCCCAACCTACCCCCCTCACCCCCTACGCTCACTTCTCCCTCCAATACCCCGCCGGCCAAATCCTCCCCCTCATCCTCCAAACCCTCCAATCTCCCCCCAATTAACCCTCCCCCCTCAGCCCTCCCCCCTCAGCCCTCCCCCCTCAGCCCTCAGCCCTCAGCCCTCAGCCCTCAGCCCTCAGCCCTCAGCCCTCAGCCCTCAGCCCTCAGCCCTCCGCCCTCTGCGCTTCCCGCTTCCCGCTACGCGCTATGCCCCCACTCAATCCCCCAAGGAATCCAACGCCGCCCGCAACCCCGCAAACAAGTTCTTCCCCTTGTCCACTGCTACCGGCCGCGTCGACCCACCCTGATCCACCAGCTCAGCCGGCAACTCCTTCAAAAAACGCGACGGATGCATCGGACTCAAGGAACCATACTTCTTCCGCGCCGCACAATGACTCAGGGTCAACGTCCGCATCGCCCGCGTAATCGCCACATAAAATAACCGCCGCTCCTCATCCAATGTCCCCTCCTCCTTCGAGCGCGCATGCGGCAATAACCCCTCCTCCAACCCCACAATGTAAACATGCGGATACTCCAAACCCTTGCAGCTGTGCATCGTGATCAACGTCACCGCCTCACCCGGCTTGTCCTCCTCACTCCCCCGATCCTGATCCAACATCATCTCCTCCAAAAAGGTCTGCAACCGCTCCAACTCCGTCTCCGCCGCTTCCACCTCGTCCAACGAAGCCACTAAATCCATCAGGTTCCGCACCCGGTTCTCCGCCGCCTCAATCTCCTTCTCCGACCGACGTAACTCATCCACATACCCCGTCTCCCGTAAAAAATTCTCCGCCCACTGCCGCAAAGAAAATCCCGGCGGCGTCTCCATCAACGGCTTCCTCGTCTCCTCCACAAATTCCACAAAATCCCCCACCGCCTCCACCGCCCGCTTCATCAACCCCACCCCCTCACCCAAATTCTCCATCACCGCATAAACCGAACTCCCCCGCTCATGACTCGCCCCCAATAACCGCTCCATCGTCGTCTCACTCAAACCCCGCGCCGGCACGTTCGCAATCCGCAACAAACTGATGTCGTCATGCGGATTCGACAACACCTTCAAATACGCCATCAAATCCCGAATCTCACGCCGGTCAAAGAAACTCTGCCCACCCACCAGATGATACCGTACCCCAGCCGACCGAAACGCCTGCTCCAAAGGCCGCGACTGACCATTGGTCCGAAATAATACCGCCTGCTGACTCCACGGAATCTCGTGAATCGTCCGACGAAACTCAATCGCGTCCACCACCGACTTCGCCTCCTCCTCCTCATTCCCATACGCCTCCAATACCAACTTCGTCCCCACCCCGTTCTGCGACCATAACTGCTTCCCCCGACGCTGCACGTTGTTCCGAATCACCGCGTTCGCCGCCTCCAAAATCGTCGAGGTCGACCGGTAATTCTGCTCCAACTTCACCACCTTCACCTCCGGATAATGCCGCTCCATATCCAACAGGTTCGCAATCTCCGCACCCCGCCACCCGTATATGCTCTGGTCATCGTCCCCCACCACACACAAATTCCGATGACTCCGCGTCAACGCATGCACCACCCGAAACTGCGCCGCATTCGTGTCCTGATACTCGTCCACCATCACATACCGATACCGCTCACGACACTCGTCCAAAACCTCCTGATGCTCCTCAAATAACTTCAATACCAGCAGGATCAAATCATCAAAATCCATCGCGTTGCACGCATGCAACGCCGACTCATACCGCCTCCGAATCCGATCCGCCATGTCCGCCGCCGGCCCCACAATCGCCGCCGCCCCCGAACCCCCGTTCCGATACCGACTCAGCATCGCCAACACCTCACCCGGATCCACCTTCACCCCAGGACTCGCAATCCGCCCCAAAATCTTCTTCACCGTACTCAACTGCTCGGCCTGATCGTAAATCACAAAGTTCCGCTTATACCCCAGCCGCTCAGCATGCCGACGCAATATCCGTACACATAAACTGTGAAAGGTACAGATCGTCGGCCGCTGCACCCGACGCCCCCTCCGCTCCCCCTCCCCTCCACTCGACAAGGGCAGCAGCTTCCTCACCCGCTCCTGCATCTCCCTCGCCGCCTTGTTCGTAAACGTCACCGCCAGAATGTTCTCCGGCCGAACCCCCTTCTCCAGCAACTGCGCAATCCGAAAGGTAATCACCCGCGTCTTCCCCGTCCCCGCCCCCGCCAAAATCAACACCGGACCCCTCACGGTGGTCACCGCCTCGCGCTGCTGTGGGTTAAGACTCTGAAGATCCGGCATGAGGCGGCGGAGTCTAAATCCACCCCCCAACATGGCAAGCCTCAGCCACCATTTTCTACTCGCCCCCTCTCATCCCCAGTATTAAAAACCCGCATGCCAACGGCCCAAACCCCAGAACGCTGGACCTCCCGCATGGGTGTCATCTTCGCAGTCGCCGGCAGCGCCGTGGGCCTCGGCAACTTCCTCCGCTTCCCCGGCCTCGCCGCCCAATACGGCAGCGGCGCCTTCATGATCGCTTACTTCCTCTCCCTCCTCATCCTCGGTATCCCCATCTGCTGGGCAGAATGGACCCTCGGCCGCCACGCCGGCCAACAAGGCTTCAACTCCAGCCCCGGCATCTTCCACGCCATCATTCAACACCCCTGGGGCAAATACGTCGGCGTCCTCGGCGTCGTCATCCCCGTGGTGATCTACATGTACTATGTCTACATCGAAGCCTGGTGCCTGGGCTACGCCTATAGCTACATCGCCGGCCACATGAACCTCGGCACCGATGTCCAAGCCTACCAGGACTATTGGGCCAACTTCGTCGGCGCCACCGCCGATGGCCTCACACTCGGTAAAAACCATAACCAGGTCGTCCTCTTCCTCTTCATCGTCTATATCCTCAACTACGTCATCATCTACCGCGGCCTCGCCAAAGGTATCGAGAAATTCTGCCTCTGGGCCATGCCCGCCCTCATCGTCCTCGCCGTCATTATCCTCATCCGCGTCCTCACCCTCGGAACCCCCAACCCCAACCTCCCCGACCAAAACCTCGTCAACGGCCTCGGCTTCATGTGGAACCCCGGTAACGTCGGTTCCCAACTGAAAAACCCCCAGCTCTGGCTCGCCGCCGCCGGCCAAATCTTCTTCTCCCTCTCCGTCGGCTTCGGCGTCATCGTCACCTACGCCAGCTACCTCCGCGAATCCGACGATATCGTCCTCGGCGGCCTCACCGCCTCCAGTGCCAATGAATGCTGCGAAGTCGCCCTCGGCGGCATGATCACCGTACCCGCCGCCTTCGTCTTCCTCGGCAGCGCCGGCGTCGTCGGCCAAGGCACCTTCGCCCTCGGCTTCAAAGTCCTCCCCCTCGTCTTCTCCACTATGCCCCTCCCCAACCTCTTCGGCACCGTCTTCTTTACCCTCCTCTTCCTCGCCGCCGTCACCAGCTCCCTCTCCATGCTCCAACCCGGCATCGCCTTCCTCGAAGAAGCCCTCGGCCTCAACCGCAAACAGTCCGTCGCCCTCCTCGGCCTCCTCACCTCCATCGGCTGCCTCTTCGTCGTCTACTTCAGTAAAGACCTCAAAGCCCTCGATACCATCGACTTCTGGGTCGGCACCTTCCTCATCTTCATCATGGCCACCATCATCATCATCACCTTCGGCTGGATCGTCGGCGTCGAAAAAGGCTTCGCCGAAGCCCATAAAGGCGCCGCCCTCCGCATCCCCAACTTCTTCAAGTTCATCATCCGCTACATCTCCCCACTCTACCTCTTCACCATCTTCGCCCTCTGGGTCCTCTTTAATGTCTTCGGATGGAACCCCTCCACCGGCGACTTCACCCCCACCTCCTACATCACCGACCTCGTCGGCGATAACCCCGATCACGTCGCACGTTATAGCATCCTCCTCATCGCCCTCGTCATCACGTTCTTCATCGCTATCACCGCTGCCTCCAAAAAACGCTGGAACTCCATCCCAACCCAGAAAGGAAACCTCCCATGACCACCGGCGGCTGGATCACTATGACCCTCTCCGTAGGCTTTGTCGTCAGCCTCTTCGGCTGGTGCATCTACAAGGTCCTCACTACTAAAGGCCCCTCCGACTCCCTCCACGGCCTCGATGACATCGATACCAAGGACGTCGAAGCCTAACCCCCACCCCTCCGCCACTTATCGCTTACCCCTTATCGCTTACCGCTTGCCGCCCTGCACTTTACGCTCTGCGCTTTCCGCTTAGCCCTCTGCGCCTTCCCCTTACCGCTTACCCCTTACCGCTTACCGCTCCGCGCTTTGCGCTTACCGCTCTGCGCTTCGCCCCCATCTCCCATCTCCTATCTCCTAGCTAATACCTCACCTGGTAAAACCAGCCGCCCCCCGCCCCAAACGGCACCACCACCTCCGTCTCAGGAACCCCACCCTCCACCTCCGCCACCAAATTCAGCTCGTCCAAATCCTCTCCCCCCCAAACCTGATAAACCACCCCAGGCAAACCCGGCCAACTCAACCGCATCTTCCCCTCACTCAAGGCCGTTAAATCGAGGTCGAAATCGAAATCAATAACCGACGGATCCTGCCCCGCCAGTTGCTCAAACGCATTGGTATAGCCATCTCCATCAGGATCATCCTTCGCCCCGTAAAACAGCCCCCCCAACCACCGCTGCTCCCAATCATCCGCCAAACCGTCAGCATCCGTGTCCGTAACCACCACGCCACGCACCAGCAGGGTCGCCTCCAGGATAGCGCCCTCCGCCCCCACATACTCGTCCCCCTCCGATCAAAGCCACTCCCCCCGACTCGACTCCCCTCGGTGATGCGACGACCAGTAAGTCCAGTCA
>JBJOII010000139.1:0-11012 GCA_046047235.1 Verrucomicrobiota bacterium
TTTGACTCCTGACTCCTGACTCCTGACTCCTGACTCCTGACTCCTGACTCCTGACTCCTGACCCCCGACCTCAGCGTAAGTCGTGGTCGGACCACGACAAGGTCCTCTTCCCCAGTGAGATACTCCCGTCCGAGGCCCTGAAAAGGCCTCATGGACCGCTTTTCGGGTCCGTTTTGGGCCCCATAGGCCCTCCAACGCAATAACGGCAACCCCAGGAACCTATGGCGTCGTTTTTGACCCCAAAAAGGCGCCCATAGAACCAAAAACAGCCTCCAAATCGGCGCATCCCTTTGATGGCAAAGTGGATGTCGTGGTCCGACCACGATGGGCAAAGTGAATCAGCAGCAAAGCATTGGTTCGTTGTTCACGCGGGGCTGGTCCAAGCGCGCGGATCGCGCGGGAGCTGGCGCTGGACCGGGCCACGGTCCGCGAATACCTGGCGGCCAGGCAGCCCTCAGCGCGACGCACCCAGAGTTTCCGAGTTTCGGAGTTTCCGTGTTTCGGAACACGGACCTGAGCACCCCTCTGCGCCCTCCGTGCCCTCCTGTTCAATACCCGGCCATTGCACCCAACCAAGCCCCATCGAAATCAGGATCGAACCACGCCCCGACCCCCGACCCCCGACCCCCGACCCCTGAGCTCTGCGCTTCCCGCTAGGCGCTAGGCGCTCAGGCGCGCCCCAATCCACTCAACCACACGCTGCGTTGTCCCCCGATGAGACTCCACAAAGGCCCGACCCGAAGCACCCATCCGCTCCGCTAACTCAGCGTCTGAGAGGATCTCCTCCAACTTTCCAGCAAGCTGCCCCGCACCAGACACCTCACACGCTGCCCCACGCTCCAGAAGTTCACGGGAAATATCCGGAAAGTCCGACATGTCAGGGCCAAACAGCACCGGCTTCCCCGCCGCAGCCGGCTCAATCGGATTCTGCCCCCCCTTGTTGGCCAAACTCCCTCCGACAAAAGCCACGTCCGCCACCTGATAAAGCGACGCCAGCTTACCCATGACATCCACCACCAGCACGTCCCATCCGGAACCAACCGGGCCCCGTGACCATCGCGCAACGCGGAGTGATCGCCCCTCAGCCATTGCTTGCAACTCAGCCCCCCGACGCGGATGTCTCGGCACCAGCACTAAACGCAAATCCTTCCACCGCTCCCGTAATCGACCCAAGGCTGCAAGCACCTGTTCCTCCTCCCCCGGATGGGTGCTGCCGGCGATCACAACCCGTGAGCTCTCTACTAAACCGCACTCACCACGCAGCTGTTCCAACGCATCTGCATCCATCACCCCACCCGCGACATCAAACTTGAGGTTCCCCACCGAACCCAACCGCCCAACCTCCACCCCGACCGACCCATACCTCTCTGCCTCGCCCCGAGACTGGGGAAATATCCGGTCAAAACTATTCAACGCCGGGGTGAATAACGCACCAAACCGACGACACGACCGATAGGAACCAGGCGATAATCGTCCATTCACCAAGACCTCTGTGATACCCCGCAACCGAATCGCCCGCTGAAACCCCGGCCAAATGTCCGTCTCCACCAGGACCACCATCGCAGGATCTACCGCCCCCAAAACCCGTCCAATCGACGGCACCAAATCAAAAGGAAAATAGAAGATGCCATCTACCACACCACCCAACCGCTCCTCCGCCATTTCCCTCGCCGATAAAGTCGATACGGACATCACGAGGGGTCTGCCCTCCACGACCCTGCGCAACTCCTTCACCAATGAAACGCACGACAAGGTCTCACCCAATGACAAGGCATGCACCCATAGGGGACGTCTCCCTCCCCGGGGAATCTCAAGACCCTGAAAACCCAACCTGCGAAACACCGTCTTTCTTCGCTTCGCCTTGAACAACATCCATGGCAATCCCAGCAGAATCCCCGTAGGCAGACCCACGTGCATCGCTGCCTGATACGCCCTGAACGAAAACCTCTGGCTCCACGTCTCCTTCACACTCCCACCCCCCTCCGCCGTAACTGCGCCTCAACTGCCTTCACTACCTCCCCCGGACGTATCCGCCCCATACACCCCATCGGCTCGCCCATCGGCGTGCGACAGACTTTCGAAAAGCATGGACTGCACCCCACACCGCCCTGCAGCACAATATTCCCCTCCCCATGCGGCCCCGTTCGGTTCGGCGACGTCGGCCCAAATAAAGCCACCACCGGCGTCCCCACCGCCACCGCAATATGCATCGGCCCCGTATCCGTCGACACCACCACGTCCGCCCGCTCAAACAACGCCGCCACCCCCTTCAAATCCAACTTCCCATCCGTCCGCTCCAAAGGCATCCCCGCGTGCTTCTCAATCAAATCCAACACCCCCTTATCCTGCGGGGCCCCGCTGAACACCACCCGATACCCGCGCGCCAACAATCCCTTCGCCACCTCCGCAAACCCCTCCTCCGTCCACTGCTTCGTCCGCCACCGCGTCACCGGATGCATCGCCACCAAAGGACGCGAGTCTTCACCTTCCTTCCCCACCAAGTCATCAACCCGCTCTCTCGCCCTGGACGAAATCGCAAAATCATAAACCACCTTGCCATCACCAATCCCCACACCTTCCAACAACTTCAACCCACGGTCCAATGCATGCACTTCCATTGATACCGCCGGAACCCGCTCGTTGAGAAAAACCCACGACCCCTCCATGTGATCCATCCCACGCCCAAAACCCACTTTCCGCCGACCCCGAGCCAAGAACACCCAGACCCCGCTCTTCATCAACGCCTGGAAATCCAACACCAAATCATACCGCTTGCCCCTTAAATCACTCACAAAACCAAAAAGAATGCGCCCAGCCTCCAATAACCGACCCGACTTCAACGCACCCGTAAATCTGCGCCTGGACCAAACCAGCAACCGGTCCAACGCCCCGTGACCCTCCACAATCGGCGCCGATACCTCCTCCACCAACCAGTCAATGGAAGCCTCAGGATACGCCCGACGAAGCGCCGTCAACGCAGGCAACGTGTGCGTCACATCCCCCAACGCGCTCAACTTGACGATCAGGATGTTCACATCCGCGCATACAACGCCCGCGCAACCTCAGGCGTCATCTGCTCCTGCCAGTTCTTGCCCAATGCATTCTCCCATAATGGCGCCAAACTCAACGCCACCCGCACCATCTCACTCACCTGCTTCTCATCCAACCCCGCCGTAATCCCCCTCGGAATCTCCACCCCATGCCGCTCCACCATCCGACGAAACTCAGCCACCTCCTCAGGATAATAGTCATCCAGCTGATCAAACACGATGCAGTTGCCCACCCCATGCCGCGTCCCCAAAACAAAGGACAACCCGTAGCTCAACGCATGCGCCACCCCCACCTGCGAATACGCAATGCTTAACCCCCCGAAATACGACGCAATCATCAGCTTCTCATCCGCCACCTCCCGGCTGATCTCAGTCAAAAAGACCTCCCGACACAGATCCATCGACTTTTCCGCGTAAGCCCGGCTGAACTCATTAATGAACGTGCCCCGCAACGACTCCGCCCCGTGAATGTAGCAGTCCATCGCCGTGTAAAAGCGCTGGTTCACCGGAGCGTCCGCAATCAAATCCGGATCGAGGATGATTTGGTCGTAAGGCGTGTAATCTGAGTTGATGCCGAGCTTCCTCACCGGCCCGGTCAAGACCGCCGTCCGTGATACTTCCGCCCCCGTCCCCGCCAGGGTCGGCAAGGCGATCTTAAAAATCCCCGGATACTTCACCAAATCCCAACCCTGATAGTCCGCCGAACCACCAGGGTTCGTAAGCATCAAGGAAACCGCCTTCGCCAAATCCATCACACTCCCGCCACCCAGCCCCACAATCGCATCCGGTTGGCGATTCGAAAAAGACCTCACCCGCTCGGTCAACGAATCCACATCCACCGTCTTCGGCTCGTGATCCACATTCACGAAAATCATCAGGTCGTTCGCATGAACCGGCAACGACCGAACCCAGTCCTTCTGCTCCAGCACACTGTCGATCAGGAACACCACCGGAGAACCGGCATCTGATCGCTGCTTGTTCAGGATATCCCCCAGCTGCCGAATGCTCCCACGCCCAAATACCAGCTGCGGCACCACTTTCAAATTTCGATACATGCCAAAACCTTTCAGAGGGAATAACGCTCCTTCACCACCGCCTCAAACTCCTCAACCTGCTCCAAGGTGTCGATCTCTATCAACGCATCCTGCGTCACACCCACCGCAATCCGATGCCCCTGCTCCAATACCCGCAACATCTCCAGCTTCTCAATCTGCTCCAGCCGTCCGGCCGGCATCTGGCTGAACTGCTCCAGAAAATCACAACGGTAGGCATACAAGCCCAAGTGAATCAGCAAGGGAAGCTCCGCCGCCCGCGCCGCATCAAATAACCCCTGCGAATCCCGGAAATACGGCATCGCCGACCGCGAAAACATCAGCGCATGACCATTCACATCCCGCACACACTTCACATGGTTCGGATTGGTAAAGTCTTTCTCGTGCTTAAGCGGCGTACCCAAGGTCGCCATCGGCACATCCCCCGCAATCAAATCCGCCAACTGCCGGATCTGCCCCCCCGTCACCATCGGCTCGTCCGCCTGCACGTTGATCACATACTCTGCCCCAATGGTCCGGTTTGCCTCGGCGATGCGGTCCGTCCCGCAACTGTGCCCCACGTCCGTCATCACCGCCTCAAACCCCGCCCCCTTCAACAAGTCCAGTAACCTGTCGTTGTCCACGGCAAACCATAGCGGAAACTCCGGCGCCTCACTCCGAATCCTCTCCGCCGTCCATAATATCACCGGCTTCCCCCTCACCTCGTGCAAGAGCTTCTGGGGAAACCGGGTGGAAGCCACCCGCGCAGGAACAATAATCGCAGTCTTCATGGTTCTGTCTCCAAATTCTCTAGTCCTCCCGCTCCCGGACTCACCGTCCACCCAGCACGGAACGCATCTTGCCCAAACGCTCCTCCACCTGCTCATCCGTCCACCCAAGCTTGACCAGCATACAAATGGTCCGCCCCATCAACGCATCCGACTCCGGCACCTCAATCCCCTCCAAGCTCTCCAACCATCCCGCCTTCTGCACCGCCAACGCCGCCGGACTCACCAAACGCTTAAAATGCTCCCACCTCCGATGGTAATGCCAGTTGTTGTCATACCAGTAAAAACAACCGTCCACCCCCGCCGCCCCCAATGCCTTCGATGCCTCCCGGGCCTCCCCCTCCGTCGGTAAAAAGAAACTCAGAAACGTGCCCGAATCGCCCGCCGGATCCGGCACCTCCCGAAAACTCAGCCCTTCCACCCCACGCAAGCCCTCCTTCAAGACCCCCTTCACTTTCCGCTGCCGCTCCAAGATCAAATCCAGCTTCCGCAACTGCGCCAACCCCACCGCCGCATGCAACTCGCTGATCCGGAAATTCAACCCCATGATCGGATGCAAATCCGCCCCCCGATCCTTCCCCCGATGATCATGGCCGTGATCAGTAAACGCCTGCACCAAGTCATGTATCCCCGCATCATGCGTCACCACCGCACCCCCCTCCCCACAGGTCATCGTCTTCACATAATCAAACGAATACGCGCCCACCCTCCCAATGCTCCCCAAAGCCCGCCCTTCAAAACTAGCCCCCACCGCCTGCGCCGCATCCTCCACCAACACCACTCCCCGACGCTCACACAAGGCCGCCAGCTCCCCAATCCGCGCCATCGACCCGCACATGTGAACCACCAAAACCGCCTTGGTCCGCCCCGTCATCTTCGCCTCCACCGACGCCGGCGATAAACACAAGGTCTCGTCAATCTCCGCAAACACCGGAATCGCCCCCAACCACAACACCGCCTCAATGTCCGCCACAAAGGTAAACGGCGGAACAATCACCTCATCTCCCGCCCCCACCCCGCACGCCGCCAAAGCCGTAAAAACCGCCGCCGTCCCACTCGAACAAACATGCGCATGCGCCACACCCATCCGCTGCGCCAAGGCCGACTCCAGCTCGCTCGCCTTCCAACGCCCCTTCCGCATCGGATCAAAACCGTAACGCATCAAGACCCCAGTCTCCAAAACCTCGGAAACTTCCGCCCGCTCTTCTGCTCCAAACCATTCAAATCCTGGCATAGCCGGCAAAGTTAAGGGCTTGCAATCAACCTTGACCAGCGGGAAAACGTCCCTGCTCAACAACAAGAATGCTGAGCTCGTTGCCCCAGCCCCCACAACCAGCATCAGTGCAACCCGACACCATGCCACAATCCCGCAGCCGCATACCCAAAGCTCTGGCCCAAGTGCTCACCACCTTACTCCTCTTGTTGGGCATCACCCCAACCAGCCTCGCCCAACAACCCCCAAACCCCCAAGCCACCCAAAACATCACCCTCACCGACGGCTTCGACTGGATCGAACTCACCTCCGGCGAATGGCTCAAGGGAGACCTCAAAGCTCTCTACAACCGTAAGCTCGAGTTCGATAGCGATAAACTCGACCTCCTCAGCCTCGATTGGGAAGACATCCGCCAGGTCATCACCCACCGACCCCATATGATGCTCACGGAAGACCGTGTCCAATACTTCGGCGGCCTCCGCATCAATAACGACGAAGTGGAAGTCATCGACGTCAACGGCACCAGCCGCAAATTCCACCGCGACGACCTCGTCAGCATCGTCGAAGGCAGCCCCAAGGAATGGGACTACTGGTCCTTCAAACTCGGCCTCGGCGCTACCTTTCAACGCGGCAACACCGAACAAACCGACGTCAATATCTCAGCCCGCATCCGACGCCGAACCGCCGCCAACCGCTTCAGTCTCGACTACATGGGGCAATCTACCGTCATCGACAACGCCGAAACGGCCAACAACCACCGCGCCAACTCATTCTTCGACGTCTTCGCCAGCCGCAGATTCTTCGTCCGCCCCATCTTTACGGAATACTACCGCGACCGATTCCAAAACGTGGCCCACCGAATCACTCTCGGCGCCGGCGCAGGTTACACGCTCATCGATACTTCGCGCAGCGAATGGAACCTCTACGGCGGCCCCGCCTTCCAATACACCAAATTCGCCAGCGTCATCACCGGCGATAGCTCCGAAGCCAAAACCCCCGCATTCATCGCCGGTTCGGTCTACGATACCGAGCTTAACTCCTGGATCGACCTCTACTCCAAATACGACCTCACCATAGCCAACCAACGATCAGGCACCTATACCCACCACTTCCAAACCGGACTCGAAATCGAACTCACCGATATCCTCGACCTCGACCTCTCCGTCGTATGGGACCATATCCAATCCCCCCAGCAACGCGACGATGGCACCGTCCCGGAAAAGAACGACATCCGCCTCATCGCCGGTATCAGCCTCGACTTCTAATCTCCTGCATCCTCCCCCTGCTCGCCACGCTCCCCGGCCAGTTTGGCCGCCAGCCGTACGCTCTCCAAAACCACCCGGCGCCCCTCCGCAGATTCACCCGGACGAAAGCCGTTCAACATCACTGAAAAAGCCAGCACCCTCCCCCCATACGGCTTCGCATACCCCGCCAAAGCATAGATGTCCGACATCGTGCCCGACTTGGCCCGCACCTCCAACTCGCTCTCCGCCGTGTGAATCACCGTCACCGGCAAACCCGCCACAAAAGCCCCCCGCTCCGGATGCCGCTCCATATACCTCAGCAACCGCACCAGCGCCGCAGGTGTCACCCGATCTGACCTCGCTAATCCCGCCCCCTCGTCCATCCGATACTCTCCCGCACTGATACCCGCCCTCGCCAGGAATCGCCCCATCCGCTCCAACCCCAAATCCGCCGTCCACTTCAACCCACCCGCCTCCCCCAACCCCTCCAACTCCGCACCCGCCATCATTAATAACATCTGCGCATATTGATTCTGCGATACGCCCAGCATCACCCCCACCATCTGCGCAGCCGTCGCCGACTCCACCCACCCCAGCTCACGCAATCCCCCCTCCTCCGGCAACCGCCCCCCGTGCGTCGCCCAACCCCACACATCCAAATCCCCCTCCACGACAATCCCAGCAACCCCCAAAGCACGTCTCAACTCCCCCAAAAATGCCATAGCCGGATCCGGCACGGAAAAGGTCTCCTCCCAAACCCCGCTGCCCAAAGCCAAAGCGCCCGTCAGCACCAAATCCCCACTGCCCGGAGCTCGATCGGTCAATACCCCCCAGGGATCACCCCCACCCACCGTCACTACACGATTCAAAACCCGCAACCCAGCTACCGACGGAAACTCCAACAACCGACTCCCCGAACCCACCTCCCCCCCGGGCTCCATCCTCATCGTGAAACGACCATCCCCCCACATCAACGCCGACACCCCGCCACCATACCCATACTGCAAATCATCCCACCCCCAACCCACCCCCCAAAACGGCCCCTTAAATAACCGGGTATCCCCCACTAAATCTCCGTGAATCCGTCTTATCCCCGCACCACGGATAATCGCTACCATCTCCTCCAAAACCCTCTCGGCACGCCCCGCCCCAAATTGGTCGCTCCATGAAAAATCCCCCACCCCGCGCACAATCAATCGTCCGCTCAGTTCTCCATCCTCGTTCACCTCCCCCTCCTGGAACAACCCCGTGCTCCATCGCCGAACCGCCCCCCATTGGTCCAACGCCATCGCCCCCACCATCAACTTCGCACTGCTCGCAGGCTGTAATAAACGCTCCCCGTTCCTCGAAAAAAGAACCCGACCCGTCTCCACTTCCTCCATGTGCACACCCCACGTAGCCCGCCCAAAACGTGGCTCCCCCAAAAAATCCTCCAGCCCAGACCCCACACCCCCAACCACTCCCCCCAACCACACAACCCCAAGAATCAACCCACAACACACCTTGCTCGTCTTTCCAGCCATGAAACCAACCATCCCGCCACCCCTTCCAAACGGTCAAGCCCAACCCTCCGAAACAGAAGTCAAAGGCCAGCGCTATGCGCTCCTGCCCCATCGAAATCGAAATCGCTATCGAAATCGGGATCGAAACGCGCCCCCGGCGCGAGGATCCAGGAGACAGCAGAGAAAAACCACTGGCTCTCCCCTCTCCCTGCGGCGCCGCTCCGCGCTCTGACCCCTGACCCCTGACTCCTGACCCCTGACTCCTGACCCCTGACTCCTGACCCCCGCGCTTCCCGCTTCCCCCTCAGCCCTCAGCCCTCAGCCCTCAGCCCTCAGCCCTCAGCGCTCGCCCCCTTTCCTTCTTGCCCCATCAAACCCAACCAAGGCATCCATTAGCACCATGACCGAGCTCGAACCCCAACACCGCTTCGCCATTCTGGCCGCCCAAGGCTGGTTGGAACTCGGCAACCCCAAGGAATCCTCCGCCGAACTCGACGCCCTCCCCAACAACCTCCGCACCCACCCCGCCACCCTCGAGATGCGCTGGAACATCAGCGCCCACCTCGCAGACTGGAAACACGCGCTCGAACTCGCCATCTCCCTGCTGCAACTCGACCCCGAAAATCCCGCCGGCTGGATCAATCAGTCCTTTTGCCTGCACGAAATGAAACGTACGCAGGACGCCTGGAACGCCCTCCTCCCCGCCAGCAAGAAGTTCCCCCTCGTCGGAACCATCCCCTACAACCTCGCCTGCTACGCCTGCCAGCTCGGACGCGAAACCCTGGCCATCCAATGGCTCACCAAAGCCGCCCGACTTCTCGACCGCAAACAATTCAAGGACATGGTCAAACATGACCCCGACCTCGAACCGATCCGCGACCAAATCAAGAACCTGCTGAAATAACAGCCGAGCCAACTACTTCCCCGTACCCCCGCCGCCCCACTCCCCATACAGGTCGATCAACTTCACCATCGCCCTTACGTCATGGTAAGCCGCCTTCCAGTTGTGCGCCTTCGCTTTCCGTAGCGCTTTCCCATCCGCCGCCACGGTGTCATACCACATGCCATCCCGAGGATCGACCATGTGCTCCCACGTGAAACGCATCACCGCCTCCAACGCCGGCTGATACCGCGGATCAGGCCGATACCACATCCCATCCACCAACGCCGCCATCCACTCCGCCTGTGCCCACCACACCTTAACGGTGTCGTTGGCCGCCTCGTCCCCTACCCCGCGCGAATACAAACCACCCCGACCCTCGTCCACCCCGTGCTTCAATGCATGATCCAAATGCGCCGAGAAATGCCCCCACAACGGCTCCCTGCCCAACACCTGCATCGCCCGCACCATCAACCAGGCAAACTCCACGTTGTGCCCATACGACAAACCCGCACTCGATGGCTCCGTCACCACCGACCAATCGGCCTGCCGATGAAAACACGACTTCCCCGCATCCTCTGGATAAAAGTAATCACAGTTGATCTCCAACGCCTCGCTCAATGACTTGCCCACCCCGGCATCCCGCGTCTCTAAAAATAATTCCGACAACGCCTCCATCCAGTGCAGATGCGCATTCGCACTCTTGTACCCCACTACCTCCACCTCGTTGCGGCTATCCCCGCGCTTCAAAGGCACCCAGTCCGCCTCCGTGTGTTCAATCCACCCCCCATGCTCCTTGTCATACATGTGCCGCTGGATATCCTCATATAACTTCATTGCCGCCCCCAAAGCCGCCTCGTCCCCACTCGCACGGTGATACTCCACCAACGCGTAAACCACAAAAGCCTCACCATACAAAAACTTGCACGAATTCACCGGCTTGCCCTCCAGATCCACCTTCCAGTAATACCCCCCATGCTCCCGGTCCCGAAACGCACTCTCCAAAAACTCCACCCCACTCCGCGCCGCCACCAAATAATCACGCCCCTCACCACCCAAACCCTTCTGATGCGCCACAGAAAAACCCCACACCATCCGTGCCTGCGAGACCAGCTGCTTGTCCCGTGCCTCCCCTCTCCCCTCCCCATCGTCCGCAAGTAAATAGCCTCCACGCTCCCAATCCACGGTCTTCAACCAATAAGGCATCACTTTTCCCCTCAGCTCCGACCGCACCCCCAACGCCCGATCCATCATGGACACCTCCGCGCCCAGTACCCCCAGCCCAAATACAAGCCACACAGCAA
>JBJOII010000140.1:0-10701 GCA_046047235.1 Verrucomicrobiota bacterium
GCAAATACCACCGACTCACCCTCCGCACTAAACGCATAAATGTTTCCCCCTACCAAAACCGGCGACGCGTTGAACTCCACCTCCAGGCTCTTCTCCCAAAGGGTCTCACCCTTCACCCCGTCCACACACACGACATCCCCATAGGTAATCAATAAATAGACCCGCTCGCCATCACTCACCGGACTCGTGATGTCCGGCACAAACTCGTCATACTGCCACGCCTGATGCGTCTCGGTCACATCCCCCTCCCCGTCCATCCGCAAACCCGATACGTGATTCCCCGGACTCACCACCACCAACAAGTTCGTCGTAACCACCGGCATCGGCGCCAAATCCGTCCCCATACAGTCCAACCGCCAGAGCTCATCACCCGTCAATACGTCATACCCCATCACCCATGGATCGCCCAATACCATCAACCTCGCCTTGCCCCCCACCTCCGTCACCAGGGGGGTCGACCATGACGCCGCCACCGGCCGGCTCCGCTCCCATCGCTTCTCCCCACTCGCACAGTCAAACGCATACAAGTGCGACTTCCCATCCCGCCCGTTCCCCTGGTCATACAACACCACCAACAAATCCCCCCAGACCACCAGCGACGACGCATACCCATACATGCTGTCCGGAACCCCCAGGAACTTGCTCCACACCAGCTCCCCCGCATAGTCATACGCCACCAATTCCCCACTCGCAAAAATCGCATACACTCGTTGCCCATCCGTCGCCGGCGTGGAAGCCGCCACCCCTGTATCCTCCATCACTTCCAACGGTTGCCCAAAACCCTCCGCCGGAGGCGCCACCTCCCGATCCCACAACAAACCCCCTTTCGCCGCGTCAAAACACATCACATGCCGCTCCTCTACATCCCCGCCCGTCAGAAAAATCCGATCCCCCCACACCACCGGTGAACCATGCCCCCCATGGGGCACCTTCACCTTCCATAACACCCCCGCACCACTCTCCACATCCCATGCCACCGGCGCATTCGTCACCCCAGACACCCCATCACCTCGCGGCCCCCGAAACATCGGCCAGTTCGCCATCCACTCCTCCCGCCCAGAACCCAAACCCTGCACCGCCCCCGCAAAACAAAATGCCGCCATAACCAGCAAACCCAAACCGATCCGCCCATCCAGCCTCGTTGATCTCAATAACTTCATGCCTGTATTCCTCCCGCAGGTCCCTGCAGCCCACCCTCAGGCAATACGAAACCCAAGCGCGACCGCCCCTGCAGACACGCTATCAAACACCAGGACCCCCCAAAACAACCAGCCGGAATCACGCCCCCAATCTCAGCCCATCCCCCTTCACCAAGCCTGACGTTTATTGGCAATCCATCATCTATTCTTGACGACCACCCAAACCCGCCAACCCCACTCTACCGCTCAGGTGC
Source organism: Verrucomicrobiota bacterium (assembly GCA_046047235.1). Taxonomy (GTDB): domain Bacteria; phylum Verrucomicrobiota; class Verrucomicrobiia; order Limisphaerales; family JAHDYP01; genus JBMTVN01. The sequence goes on from JBJOII010000140.1 coordinate 1,394, forward strand.
GACTTGACGCCGGGCAACTCCATGATGTGAAGTCCTCTAAACGTCAGCGCACCAATACGAAGCCCGTTGCTTATGTCCTCCAAAACCGATCGCGCCACCTGGGTCCAAGGCCCCGCCGCCCAATGTCACCCCCAACCCGTCTTCCCCTCCCGGCCCTGGCGACTCATCCTCCTCGGCGCACCCGGCGTCGGTAAAGGCACCCAAGCCGAACTCATCGCCGACCGCCTCGGCGCCTGCCACCTCTCCACCGGCGATGTCTTCCGCGCCGCCCGCTGCCTCCCCCCGGATAAACGCTCGGCAGCCATGAATGAAGCCATCGATTACATGAAACGTGGCGAACTCGTCCCCGATTCCACGGTCCTCAATATGGTCCGCGAACGCTTCGGCTGCCTCCGCTGCGAAGGCGGCTTCCTCCTCGATGGCTTCCCCCGAACCGTCGGTCAGGCCGAAGCCCTCCAGGAAATGCTCGGCGACCTCGGCGTCGAACTCGACGGCGTCCTCAATTACGAACTCCCCATCGACGAAATCGTCTCCCGCCTCGGCGGCCGCCGTACCTGCTCCCATTGTAAAGCCGTCTACCACGTCAGCACTAAACCCCCAAAAATCGAAAGCAAATGCGACCTCTGCGGCGCCGACCTCTTCCAGCGTGAAGATGACCGCCCCGAATCCATCAAGGTCCGCATGGAGGCCTACGCCAATAGCACCTCCCCCCTCACCAACTACTTTAAAGAAAAGGACCTGCTCGTCAGCGTCGATGCCCACGGCTCACCCGATGACATCTTCCAACGCAGCATGACCGCCCTCGAAAACAAAAACGGGAAGTAACCCCACCCCAGCAGCGCCCATCCCCCAGCTCCCCGCTCCCCTCTCCTTGCGGCGCGACACCACGCGCCGCAATAGCCCTTCCGCCGCTGTCCTCCGGACTATGGCGGACAGGCAGCCCTCAGCACCCTGCGCTTCCTCGGCTGGACGCCGAAATCTGCCGCTAGCACTACCGCGCCATCGAAATCGAAATCGGGATCGCTATCGGTATCGAACACCAAAGTTCGCGGCGGACCCCAGCCAGTGTGCGGCCAAACTCCCTTCACCTCCTCCCTGCCCCTCGCGCGCAGCGCCCATCCCCCAGCTCCTAGCCGACAGCTCCCGTGGCGTGCACGCGGCACTACCCTCAGCCCTCAGCCCTCAGCCCTTACCCCTTGCCGCTTTGCGCTTCCCGCTCTGCGCTTTACGCTTCGCCTTCTTCTCTACCGGCAAACCCGATTTCAACATCACTTCCATCATCCCCTCGGTCGTCTGCACCTTCGCCTCCACATCCACCTTCACCCCTAACTCCTCCAATACAGCCGTCGTCTCCGGACCAATCGATACCACCCGCATCCCCGGAAACCGCACCCGCATCGCCACCAGGTCAAACCGCGCATGAAAATGCCGCGCCGTCGAACCACTCGTAAAGGTCAACCAGTCCGCCCCCTCCTCACGCAACCGCACCGCCACCTCATCCTCCTCCCCACCCGCTTCCGCCTCGGTCCGGTAAAACGCAATGTCATCCACAATCGCCCCCTTCTCCTCCAGAATCTTCGGTAACTCCGGCGTCGCCACCTCCGCCCGCGCCAACAAAACCCTCAGGTTCTCCAGTGTCTCATACTCACTCAAAGCCCGCGCCAAGGAGGCCGCATCATGCCGCTCCGGCATCACGTCCACCTGCAAATGCAACGCCTCCAGACTCGCCGCCGTCGCCGGCCCCACAGCCGCAATCCTCACCCCACCCAAATCCCGCAAATCCTTGAAAGCCCGGAAAAAAGAGTCAAAAAACCACTTCACCCCGTTCGCACTCGTGAAAATCAACCAGTCATAACCGTTCAACCCAGCCAACCCCTCCACCATCGGCTCACGCTGACTCGGCATCGTAAACCGCACAGCCGGCACCTCCAAAACCTCCGCCCCACACTCCTCCAACCCCGCCACAAACTCCCGCGCCTGCCCCCGCTCCCGCGTCACTACCACCCGCTGCCCAAACAAGGGCCGCGCCTCAAACCAGTTCAGCCGCCCCCTCAACTTCACCACATCCCCAATCACCGTCACCGCCGGCGCCCCAAAACCCACCTCCTCCACCCGGTCCGCAATCGTCTCCAAGGTCCCCTCCAAGGTCTCCTGCCGCGGCGTCGACCCCCAACGAATCAACGCCACCGGCGTCGACCCCGCCATCCCTTCCGACATCAATCGCTCCACAATCCTCCGAAAATTCCGCAACCCCATCATCACCACCTTCGTCCCCGGTGTCGTCGCCAACCTCGACCACGACAAATCCTCATCACTCACATCCGGATCCTCATGCCCCGTAATCACGGTAAAACTCGAACAATGATCCCGATGCGTCAGCGGTATCCCCGCACAATTCGGAGCCGCCGTCGCCGAACTCACCCCAGGAACCACCTCAAACGGAACCCCCGCCGCAGCCAACTCCTCCGCCTCCTCACCCCCACGACCAAAGGTATACGGATCCCCACCCTTCAACCGCACCACCAACTTCCCCTCCCGCGCCTTCTCCACCAGCAAACTGTTCAATGCCCCCTGCTCCATCCCCGGTAACTTCGACCGCTTACCCCCGTAAATCATCTCCGCACCCTCCCGCGCCAACCGTACCACCGACCGCGAGACCAAGGCGTCATACACCACCACATCCGCCCGCCCCAATAACTCCGCCCCACGCAAAGTCAGTAACCCCGCATCACCGGGACCCGCCCCAACTAAATAAACCCGTCCTGCATTCTTCATCCGCCAACTCTGGCGAGCCCCACCCCAAGGGTCAAGGCACCGCATACACCCTCCACCCCTACCCGCCACCCTCCGCATCCAGAGTTTCGGAGTTCTGTACTTCGGAACAGCTACACCCCGCGCAGCGGCACCAACGGATCAGCGCCCCGCTCAAAAGCACCGTCATCGGTAACGGGATCGCGACCAAAATCGGGATCGAAACGCGCCTCCAGCGCGTGGATCCAAGAGCAGGCAGAGAAACCAACAGCTGTTGCGCGACCCCGTCACGCAGTAGCTCAAAGCTCGCAGCCCGGAACTAGACCGGGCAGCCGCTTTGGACTTCGCCCCTCGCGCGCAGCGCCTGTCTCCCATCTCCCATATCCCATATCCCATATCCCATATCCCATATCCCATATCCCTCACCGCCCGCACGGCACTACCCTCTGCGCTTCCCGCTTCCCCCTTGCCTCCCGCACCGCCAAGTCGTAGTTTCACCCACAATCAAAACCCCTTATCCAAACATGAACACACCTGATCCATCCCGGCGTGCCTTCCTCCAACGCTCCCTCCTCGCGGCCTCCGCCTGGCTCGCCATCCCCGGTGCCCTCGCCAATGAACTCACCCAAACCCCAGCCCAAACAGAAGGCCCCTTCTACCCCGATAGCCTCCCCCTCGATACCGACAACGACCTCCTCATCCTCAACGATTCCCTCACCCCCGCCATCGGCCAAATCACCCACCTCAGCGGTCGCCTCCTCGACCACCGCGGCGACCCCGTCCGGAATGCCCTGATCGAAATCTGGCAGGCCGACGGGAATGGCATCTACCGCCACTCCCAAGACCGCGACCAGTCCAAACGCGACGCTAACTTCCAAAGCTACGGACGCTTCCTCACCAGCTCGACCGGGGAATACTACTTCCGCACCATCAAACCCGTCCCCTACCCCGGCCGCACCCCACACATCCACTTTAAGATCAGCCGCAAATCCCAACACCTCCTCACCACCCAATGCTACATCCAAGGCCACGAACTCAACGCCACCGACTCCATCTTCCGTAATATCCGCGATACCCGCCAACGCCAGTCAGTCGAAGTCAACTTCACCCCCCTCCCACAATCCCGTATCGGTGAACTCAATGCCCGCTTCGATGTCGTCCTCGGCCTCACACCCAACGAATCCCAAGACGCCTAACCCACCCCCGAAGCCGAACCTCCCGCACATCGTGCATTCCCCAAACCCATGTCGTGCCGCCAACTCCTAGCCAGCCTCCTCCTCGCCACCACCCAGCTCGCCAGCGCCGCTCCCACCCATAACATACGACAACTACTCTCGGATAAATGCTTCCAGTGCCACGGCCCCGACGCCAACCACCGGAAAGCTAACCTCCGCCTCGATACCAGCGACGGCCTCCTCGCCGACCTCGGAGGCTACCAGGCCGTCACCCCCGGCCACCCAGACACCAGCGAACTCATCCGCCGCATCAAAACCTCAGAGCCCGCCGACCTGATGCCCCCAGCGGAATCCGGCAAATCCCTCTCCGCAGAGGAAATAACCCAACTCGAAAACTGGATCCTCGCCGGTGCCCAATGGTCCGGACATTGGGCCTATACCACTCCCACACTCCACCCCATACCCGCCCCCCAAAAAACCTCCCACCCAGCCAACTGGATCGATGCCTTCATCCTCCAACGCCTCGAACAAAACCACCTCCAACCCTCCCCACCGGCTGACCCCATCACTCTCCTCCGCCGACTCACTTTCGACCTCACCGGCCTCCCCCCATCCCCCGACCAAATCCAAAGCTTCACCCAAATCATATCCCCCGCAGACTACGACGCCTTCGTCGATTCCCTCCTCGAAAACCCCGCCTTTGGTGAACGCATGGCCGCCTACTGGCTCGACCTCGTCCGCTACGCCGATACGGTCGGCTACCACGGCGATCAAGACCACAATATCTCCCCCTACCGCGATTGGATCATCCACGCCTTCAATAACAACATGCCCTTCGACCAGTTCACCCGTGAACAACTCGCCGGCGACCTCCTCCCCAATTCCTCCACCTCCCAGAAAATCGCCTCCGGCTATAACCGCCTCCTCCAAACCACCCACGAAGGCGGACTCCAACCCAGGGAATACATCGCCATCTACGCCGCCGACCGCGTCCGTAACCTCTCCACCGTCTGGATGGGCGCCACCGTCGGCTGCGCCCAGTGCCACGACCATAAATACGACCCCTACACGCTCCGTGACTTCTATTCGCTCGCCGCGTTCTTCGCCGACATCGACGACACCAGCCACTTCAGCGATGGCACCAACGACCTCCCCACCAAACGTGCACCGGAAATAATGGTCTTCCCGCCGGACACCGAAGCCCGCCTGTCTCAACTCCGTCAGCAACTCGCCAATCAACTCCTCCACACGCCCCCAACTCAACTGGACCAACTGCAAAAAAACCTGACCGAGGCCGCCACGGAACTGGAACAACTCCGACAACAAGGCCGCCTCACCATGGTCACGCAAGCCCTCAGCACACCCCGCACCACCCGTATCCTCCCTCGCGGGAACTGGCTCGACGAATCCGGCGAAATAGTCCAGCCCGCCATCCCCCAATTCCTCGGCACAATCCCCCACAAGAACGAACGAGCCACCCGCCTCGACCTCGCCAACTGGCTCACCAACCCCTCCAGCCCACAAGCCCTCCTCACCGCCCGCATCGTGGTCAACCGCTTCTGGTACCTCCTCTTCGGCCAAGGCCTCTCCCCCTCCCTCGATGACTTCGGCAACCAAGGCTCACCACCCTCCCACCCCGAACTCCTCGATAACCTCGCCATCGAGTTCGTCCAGTCCGGCTGGAATACCAAAGCCATCCTCAAACTCATCACCTCCTCCCAGACCTACCGCCAAAGCTCCACACCCTCCCCCCAACTCGAAGAAATCGATCCCGCCAACATCCTCCTCGCCCGCCAGTCCCGCTGGCGTCTCCCCGCAGAAATGATCCGCGATACCGCACTCTCCATCAGCGGCCTCCTCGTCCACCAAATCGGCGGCCCCAGCATCAAACCCTACCAGCCCGCCGGCTATTACCAGCACCTCAACTTCCCCACCCGCACCTACTCCCACCATACAGATTCCCGCCAATGGCGGCGCGGCCTCTACGTCCACTGGCAACGCCAGTTCCTCCACCCCATGCTCAAAGCCTTCGACGCACCCTCCCGCGAAGAATGCACCGCCCAACGCCCCCACTCCAATACACCCCTCGCCTCCCTCACTCTCCTGAATGACCCCACGTTCGTCGAAGCCGCCCGTGCCCTCGCAGCAATCACGCTCGAACACGCCGGACCCTCCACCCAACAACGAATCAAATACGCCTTCCACCTCGCCACCTCCCGCCAACCCGACCCCACGGAACTCCAAATCCTCACCCAACTCCACGAAACCCAAACCACCGCCTTTAACCACTCCCCCACCAACGCCACCCAACTCCTCCAAACCGGCATCTCACCCATACCCGATCATTGGCCCGCACCCGAACTCGCCGCCTGGACCCAAACCGCCCGCGCCATCCTCAACCTCAACGAAACCTATACCCGTAACTAACACCATGCCTCACCCCCTCCACCTCAACCGACGCACCTTCCTCTCCCAAACCAGCCTCGGCCTCGGCTCGCTAGCCCTCTCTTCGCTCCTCCCCAAATCGCTCACCGCATCCACCCCCACCGGGCTCCCCCACCACAAACCCCGCGTCAAACGCGTCATCTTCCTCTGCATGGCCGGAGGCCCGTCCCACCTCGAAACGTTCGACTATAAACCCAAACTCGCCCAGCTCGACGGACAACCCTTCCCCTCCTCCCTCACCGCCGGCCAACCCATCGCCCAACTCCAAGGCCAAACGCTCAAAGCCCAAGGCCCCATGACCGCCTTCAACCGCTACGGCAAAAATGGACAGGAAATCTCCGACTTCCTCCCCTATCACGCCAAAATGGCCGACGACATCTGCATCGTCCGCTCCATGGTCACGGAACAAATCAACCATGACCCCGCCCACACGTTCATGAATACCGGCACCGCCATCAGCGGCCGCCCCTCCATGGGCGCATGGATCACCTATGGCCTCGGCTCCGAATCCCAAAACCTCCCCGGCTTCGTCGTCCTCACCAGCCAGGGCGGACGTAACCCCCAACCCATCGCCTCCAGACAATGGTCCGCCGGCTTCCTCCCCAGCCGCTACCAAGGCGTCGAATTCAACGGCTCCGGCGACCCCGTCCACTACGTCCACAACCCCAACGGCCTCCCCCGATCACAACAACAACAACTCGTCCAAACTATCCAACAACTCGATACCCACAGAAACCTCACCGCCCATAACCCCGAAATCGAAACCCGCATCGCCGCCTATGAAATGGCCTTCCAAATGCAAATGTCCGTCCCCAACCTGATGGACTTCAGCAACGAACCCCAACACGTCCTCGACATGTACGGCGCCCAACCCGGCGACGGCTCCTACGCCTCCAATTGCCTCCTCGCCCGACGCCTCGCCGAACAAGGCGTCCGCTTCATCCACCTCTACCACCGCGGATGGGACCACCACGGCGACCTCGTCAAATACATGAACGTCTGCTGCCCCCTCACCGATAAACCCACCTACGCCCTCCTCACCGACCTCAAACAACGCGGCCTGCTCGACGACACCCTCATCATCTGGGGCGGCGAATTCGGCCGCACCCCCATGTCCCAGGAAAAAGGCGGCAAAGGACGCGACCACCACATCAAGGGCTTCTCCATGTGGCTCGCCGGCGGCGGTATCCAAGCCGGCACCACCTACGGCGCTACCGATGAACTCGGCTATAACGCCGTCGAAAATGTCGTCCACGTCCGTGACCTCCACGCCACCATGCTCCACCTCCTCGGTATCAATCACCAACGCCTCACCTACCGACACCAAGGCCTCGATATGAAACTCACCGGCGTCGAACCCGCCCGCGTCGTCCACGATATCCTCACCTGACCCCCAGCCAGTGTTTCGGTGTTTCTGCGCTTCAGAATAGTCACACGGCGCATCAACGCCACAACCGGGTTTACTACAAGCTCTTGCGCAAAGCGCCATCCCACCCTCTCCGCTCCACTCTCTCCCCTATCCCTGCATGCCACCACCACGACACGCAAATGCCCTTCCGCCCGTAGTTGTCCCGAGTCGAAGAGCCTGAGCAAACCGGCATCCGCCGGGAGTCGAAGGACTCATGACAAGCGACCGTAGCCGGTGACCCTGCCACAGCAGGTCACCCGTAGTCCATGCTCCGCCCTTCCGCCACCGTCCTTCGGACTATGGAGGACAGGCAGTCCTCAACCCTCAACCCTCAGCGCTTGCCGCTTGGCTCCTCTCGCGCGAAGCGCCCATCCCCTAGCTCCCAGCTCCTAACTCCCAGCTCCCGTGCCGCCCACGCGGCACCACCCTCAGCCCTCAGCCCTCAGCCCTCAGCCCTCAGCCCTCAGCGCTTGCCGCCTAACGCTTCCCGCAATGCCACCAACGACCGCGTGTTCATCACATCCTCCCGCGTCATCCCAGCCTTCCGCGCCACCCCCGCACCCAATCTCAACCACCCCGCATGCTCTTCCCGATGCGCATCACAGTTGATCACACAACGCACCCCGCGCCTCAACGCCTCACCCCATAACCGCCAGTCCATGTCCAAACGCATCGGACTCGCATTCAACTCAATCCACGTCCCCGTCGCAGCACACGCCTCAATCACCGCCATCGCATCCACCCGATACCCTTCCCGCTGAAGCAATAACCTCCCCGTCATGTGCCCCAGTATCCGCACATGCGGATTCTCTATCGCACGAATCAACCGCCGCGTCATCGCGGCCTCATCACCCGTAAAACCCTGATGGATGCTCGCCACCACCACATCCAGCTCAGCCAACATGTCATCCGAAAAATCCAACCGCCCATCCCCCAATATATCCACCTCGCTCCCCGTCAATAACCGGAACGAACTCCCCTCCCCCTCATACCTCCGGTTCACCTCCGCCACCGCCTTCAACTGCTGCCTCAACCTCCGCTCATCCAGCCCGTTCGCCACAAACGACGACCGCGAATGATCCGTCACCGCCCAATACGCACACCCCAACCCCACCGCCATCTCCCCCACCTCCTCCAAACTCTGCCGCCCATCACTCCAGTTGCTGTGGTTGTGCAACGAACCCTTCAAATCCGTCCACTCCAGCAAACGCGGCAGCGCACCCCGCTCCGCTAACTCAAACTCACCCCGATCCTCCCGCATCTCCGGCGGCACATAAGCCAAATCCAAAGCCTGATATAACTCCTCCTCCGTCCGGCACGCCACCCGTAACTTCACGTCCCGCGTCTCCTCCTTCGACCGAAACAAACCATACTCGCTCAACCGCATCCCCCGCTCTATCGCCCGCTGCCGCATCACAATGTTGTGCTCCTTGCTCCCGGTAAAATACGCCAGCGCCGATACAAACTCCGCATCCGAGACCACCCGCAAATCCGCCTGTAACCCCCCCTCAAAAACCACACTCGCCTTC
>JBJOII010000141.1:0-16263 GCA_046047235.1 Verrucomicrobiota bacterium
TGCCCGCATCCCGACTGACCTTCAGCCTCGACAAGGCATCCCGAGCGGCTGGCACCGTATGGGCGGGCGTCACCCCGTCCTTGTCCATCAACGGGACCCTGCGGACCTCCTTCTTTCCCGTCGTGTGATCCTCCACCGTGAGCCGAGCGTAATAGATATCCCTGCGCTTGCAGAGGCCCCTGATCGTTTTCCCTCGACCATCGGTAACTGGCTGGTAGCTTTCCCGCGCATGACTTGCGGCTTTGGCATTCTGAGCTTTGGAGACTGTTTCGGTGCGTTTCACGCTGTAACACTGTCACCAAAAGTGTCACCAGCGCAAGTTCGGACTGATTTCCAAAACGTAACACGTTGGTAATCAACACCTGCCGGTGTGGCGGAATGGCAGACGCACGGGACTTAAAATCCCGGGACCTTTAAAAGTCGTGTGGGTTCAAGTCCCACCACCGGCACCACTCCGCGTTTGACCCCCACCCTATTCTCCGGTTCTCATCCCACCCATGCTCCGCGCCCTCGCAATTCTCCTACTCGCGGCCACCTGCATAAACGCCGCCCCAGCCAATGTCATCCTCATCCTAAGTGACGACCACCGTTACGACCTCATGGGCTTCCACCCGAATAGCCCCGAATGGCTGGAAACCCCCGCCCTCGACCGGCTCGCCGCCGAAGGCGCCCACTTCCCCAATGCCTTCGTCACCACCTCCCTCTGCTCACCCAGCCGCGCCTCCATACTCACCGGCCAATACATGCACCATCACCGCGTGGTCGATAACCAACACCCCGTCCCGCCCGGCACGGTCTTCTTCCCTCAATACCTCCAGAATAACGGCTACCAAACTGCCTTCGTCGGCAAATGGCACATGGGCCACGACAACGCCAACCCCCGCCCCGGCTTCAATCACTGGGTCAGCTTCAAAGGCCAAGGCTCCTACTTCGATCCCGAACTCAACATCAACGGCAAACACCAGTCCTTCACAGGCTATAATTCCGATGTCCTCACCTCCCAAGCCATCCAGTGGCTGACTGAACAACAACACAAAAAACCCTTCTTCCTCTACCTCTCCTATAAAGCCGTCCACTTCCCCTTCACCCCACCCCCACGCCACGCCAACCGCTACCAGGGCAAACCCATCCCCTACCCGGAAACCATGGCCAATACCGAGGATAACTACGCCACCCAACCACACTGGGTCCGGGAACGTCGCTACGGCATCCATGGAATCGACCACATGCAAACCGGCCCCCTCGACCATGATCCAGTACCCGACTTCAACGAACTCTACTGGAACTTCTGCGAGACTATCCACGGCCTCGATGAAAACATCGGTCACCTGCTCCAATACCTCGATGATGCCAACCTTGCCGAGAATACACTCGTTCTCTACCTCGGCGACAACGGCTTCGCCCTAGGCGAACACGGCTTCTACGACAAACGCGACGCCTTCGAAGAATCCATCCGCATCCCCATGCTCGCACGAGGCCCCGGAATCCAACCCGGCTCAGTCGTCAGTAACATGGTCCTCAATATCGACATCGCCCCCTCCATCCTCGAATTGGCCGGTGCAAACCCCTCCGCAGAATCAGCCCGCTTCGACGGCCGCTCCTTCCTCCCGCTGCTGCAGGGTAAAACCCCCACTACACCCTGGCGTGACCACATCCTCTACGAATACCACTGGGAATGGAATTTCCCCGCCACCCCCACAACTCTCGCCATCCGTACCGACCGCTGGAAATATATCTACTACCACGGCCTCTGGGACCTGAATGGCCTCTACGACCTCCAAACCGACCCCCACGAACGCCATAACCTCATCCAGGTCCCCGCATTCAAAGACCAGGCCCTCGCCCTCCAACAACAACTCTTCGATGAACTGGACGCGTCCGGTGGCCTCACGCTCCCCATCAAGCCCCCCGCCGGCGACCCCTACCACGATCGCAAACTCAAACGCTAAATACCCTCAGCCCCGCTTTGTCGCTCCCTGCGGAATCACCGGCTGCACCCACGCACTCTCACGATCCCCCTCAGCATACGGATTCGGATGCAACCGCGATGAAGTGACTTTCGCCCGCACATACACCTCGTCACCCCGAAAGCGGTACGCAGGAGCCAAACCCTCCACGCGCTCCAAAACCTCACCCACCTCCCCGAACCCATCCCCAACACGACGCGTCCCAACGAACTCCGTGCTGTAAGTCACCCCAGGCTCACCCCGAATCTCTACTTCCAACCGCCCCGCCTTCACCCGAAAATCAACCAGCTCAACCCCGCTGCTTGCATAGAATTCCCCAGCCCGCAGCGCCGTAATTATCGCCCCAGCCTCCAGCTCCCCAGCCTTTACCATCACCCACCCCCGCCCGGGATTCGTCAGCCCAACCCCCCACTGGTAATACTCGTGCGAGTCGTCAGTCGCCAATCCATACAACACACCGTTCCCCAGCCGCGTCAGCCGCAACGTCAATGCAATGTCCCACATGCGCTCCGTGCTCGGATGACTCGCATCCCCATAATTCCGAACCCCCGAATGCCCGTTATACACCTCAAAAAAATTCTCGCCCGTGATCGCCGCAATATCCTCCGCCGTCAGGGCCCACCCGAAGTTCGGGTGGTTCACATGCCCCAAAACCGGCCGCCCCAAACGCCGCCCCTGCTCAGCAATGGCATCCAGATTAGCCTGAATCACCTCCCTCATGGTCTTTCCGCCCTGCGGAGGAATCAGCTCGCCAATGTTTAGCGCGTTAATGTGAACCGGAGCCCCATCATACCCGTCGGAAATCTCCTCCCCCTGAATAAAGATAAACTCCCCGGGCACCTCAAACCTCGCCCTCAACTCCGACAAGGTCTTCAGCCGCATCTCCAATCCCCCAGCCCGCTCCCGCGTCTCCACCGCAGCAACACCCTCCAACTCACGCAACGCCTCCAATCTCTCCACCGTCAATCGCCCCCCAGCCTTCACCGGAAACCACCTCTCCCCCTCCATCAGGATGTTGTGGTCCGACAACACCAGGAACTGATACCCCTGCTCCCGATACCACCGTGCCACCTGCTCCGGCGCAGCATCCCCATCACTCCATAAGGTGTGGGTGTGCGTGTTGCCCCGATACCAGCTCCACCCCCCGGCACACTGCCCAACAACCCCACCCAAAATCAGCACGACAACACAGTAAAAAAGCTTCATGACAAATGAACCTACCCAAGCCACCCCCCGCAGGGAAGCCCTGCAAATCACAACTGCCCCCCAAGTGCACTCTCGCGTCCTTCCACGGAACTCGCTTACACTCCCCCGCAATGCAGGCTCCGTCCCCCACCGCACCCCGCCTGCCACAAAGCGTCACCATGCACAAATTCCTCACGCTCCTCACCTGCTGGATCGCCCTCCCCCCCCTCCTCCACGCCGCCCCGGCACAACCCATCCGCATGGTCCCCTTTAACCAGGTCGAAATGACTGACCCCGTCTGGCGCCCCCGCATTCGTGATCTCGTCAACAAAACCCTCCCCCACGCCTTCAAGAACACTCAGGAAGCCCAGGAACGCCTCCGCCTCACCGCAGAGTTCCTCAAAAACGGCGGCGGCCCCAAACCCGCCCCCCACCGCTTCAACACCTCGGACCTCTACAAGGTCATGGAAGGCGCCGCCCTCATGATCCAAACCGAACCCAACCCCAACATCGAACAACAACTGGACGCCATCATCGATGTCATCGCCGCTGCACAAAAACCCGACGGCTACCTCTACGTTCCCCACATCACCGGCTCCATCTACAAGAATGAAATGGGCCCGCGCCCCTACAGCTACGTCATCCACTCGCACGAACTATACAATATCGGCCACCTCTACGAAGCCGCCGTCGCCTACGCCCAGGCCACCGGAAAAACCAAGCTCCTCCAAGTCGCCGAAAAAAGCGCCCAACACGTGAACCGCGCATTCTTCCTCGGCGACCCCAACTACAACGACGGCAAACCCGTCAACCAGGCCCCCGGACACCAGGAAATCGAAATCGGCCTCATCAAACTCGCCAACTATACCGGCAACCCCCTCTACCTCGAAATGGCCAGTAAGTTCCTCGAAATCCGCGGCGTCACCTTCATCCCCGACGGCACCGGAGTGAACTCCCCCACCTACGCCCAACAACACCAACCCGTCGCCGACCAACGCGAAGCCGTCGGCCACGCGGTCCGCGCCGCCTACCAATACTCCGCCATGGCCGAAGTCGACAGCCTCCTCGGCCAAACCCGCTACTCCACCGCCCTCAACAGTATCTGGCATAGCCTCGCCGATACCAAAATGCACCTCACCGGCGGCCTCGGCGCCGTCCACGGCATCGAAGGCTTCGGTCCACCCTACGTCCTTCCCAACAAGGATACCTACCTCGAAACCTGCGCCGCCGTCGGCAACGTCCTCTTTAACCTCCGCATGTTCCTCAAATACGGCGACGCCAAATACCTCGACGTCGCAGAAATCGCCCTCCTCAATAATTGCCTCTCCGGTGTCGGGCTCAATGGCACTAGCTTCTTCTACCCCAACCCCCTTGAAGCCGATGAAGACCACGCACCCCGCTCAGGCTGGTTCGGCACGGCCTGCTGCCCCGCCAATATCGCCCGCCTCATCCCCCAAGTCTCCGGCATGCTCTACGCCACTCGCAATAACCACCTCTACTGCGCCCTCTACGGAGCCAACACCGCCACGATCCCACTGCAAAACCACACCATCCAAATCACCCAGCAAACCCGCTACCCCTTCGACGGCACCATCACGCTAACACTCACCCCCGACTCCCCCGCCACGTTCCCACTCCACCTCCGTATCCCCACTTGGACAGGAAACCAACTCCTCCCCGGCCAACTCTACCATTACCTCCACCCCTCCCCAGCCTGGACAGTCTCCGTCAATGGCCAAACCCTTGCCCCAACTCCCGAAAACGGCTTCGCAGTCATAAACCGAACCTGGCAAGCCGGCGATACGGTCTCTCTCCACCTCCCCATGCAACCCCAAGCCAACACCTGCACCAAACAGGTGGAAGCCAACCACCACCGCATCGCCATCTCACGTGGACCCCTCGTCTTCTGCGCCGAAGGCATCGATAACGGAGGCGCCGTCCAACGCTTCGTCATCGACCCCGCCAGCCTGCCCCTAAATACCCAAACAGCAACCATACCCGCCGGCCCCCTCGCCGACCTCCCCACCCTCTCCCTCCCCGCCCGGGAACTCTCCCTCAACCAACAGCTCACACCCTCCCATCTCCAACTCATTCCCTACTTCGCCTGGAGCAACCGCGACCGCAGCTCCATGATCACCTGGATCCCCACCTCCCCCAACCTCGCTCAACCCGACCTCACCAACCCCAGTAACCTGAAATTCAAAGCGGTCACCGCATCCCATACCTTCGAAGGCGATACCACCAAAGCCATCCGCACACGCCATACCCCCACATCCTCCGCCGATACCACCATCCGCCGCTGGACCAGCTGGCCCCAAAAAGGCCTCGAACAATGGGTCGAAGTCGAACTGGACCACCCCTGCACCATCCGTAGCCTCAGTGTCTACTGGTACAACGACAACGGCGGCGTCCAACTCCCCGCCTCCTGGCAGCTCGAATCCCAACAGGACCAAACCTGGACCCCCATCCCCATCTACAACACAGACAGCTTCAGCTCCCTCCCCGATACCTTTAATACCGTCCACCCAGCCTCCCCCCTCCTCACCAACAAACTCCGCCTCGTCATCCAACCCCGCCACAACCAAACCTGCGTCGGTATCCTCGCCCTCGATATCGAAACCGCCCCGGATCCAACCACCCAACCGAATCGACCCACCTCGGCCAGTTCCCCCAATCCAGCGGATGGGCCCAATACAAACACTCGGAAGGCTGGAATGTCTCCCGTACCCTCCTCACCCAAAACGAAATACCCTGCGCCGGGTTCCAAATCCTCTGGAAACAATCCCGCCTCGGCAAAATCGGCTACGCCAGCAAAGCCCCCGTCCTCCTACCCTCCCACCAACACCTCGCCCACCTCCTCATCCAATACCTCAAACAAGAAACCTCCCGACTCCACCTCCAAGCCCTCATCACCCAAGCCCCTGATGAGGACACCACTCTCTCAGAAATCTGCCTCCAAACCGGCTTCCTCGCCTCCAACCCCCTCAACGTCATCGAAGCCAATTGCGTGCTCAACCTCACCGGCCCGAATCCAACCCAAATCGTTGAGAACAGTATGGGTAGCCGCACCCGACGCCACATACGAAAGGCTACCTTGGCAGGACTCACAGTCGTCGAGGGAACTCCCAACGATCTGCCAACCTTTTTCGCCCTGATGCAACAGACCTGCTCCCGTCGCGGAGTATCACCTAACCCTCCTTCGGAGGCCGCAACCGCCTCTTTGTGGAAGGCAGTGTGCAAATGCAGCCGTCCACGGCTAACCCTAGCCGTATTCGATGGCAACCCCATTGCCGCCAGACTCAATATCGGGTTCGGCAGAAGATTCTCGCTATTTAAGACGGGCTGGAACGGCGCACAGCCTAAATCACACCCCAACGAATTGCTGGACGGTGAATCCTTGGCCTGGGCCGCAAAACATGGCTATGAGCTTGCAGATTGGGTAGGTATCTCCAAGGACCTCGCTCAAGCCGCAAAAACAGACCCCGATTGGAAAGAGAACCACCGAATCTCGCCCAGAGATGGTTACGTCCTCCACTTCGGCGGCTCCCCGGTCCTCCTCCCCCCCGCCCTCCTCTATATCCCCAACCCGGTCCTGCGCTTCGCTTACAAGCTGGCTTCACCCCTCCTCCGTAGAACCCGCATCTCAAAAGCTAGCCAAGCCTCCTGACACCCATCCCAAGACACCCCGCCCCAAGGAAGGACAGTCCTAAACCCCGTCACCGGCCCGCAACAAAAAGGCCCCGGACTTCCTCCCTACCTAACCTCCAATACATCAGGCAATAGCATCAGAAACGTACGCAACGGCAGCCGCAGAACGCCACCCCGTGCACTGTTCCTGCTATGCTGGGCCGTATGCAACCGCAGCCAGTGACCCGACGTAACACGCACGCGAGTCCCCCCATCCAACCTCCACCGAGGAAGACCCGCATGTATGACGCTCTCTGATGCCGAAACCCTCGTCGCCAAATACCTGGACCTCACTTCCGACTCCACCCAACGGGGCGCACGCCGTAACCCCAACCTCCTCCCCGCCCCCAAAACAAAAATCATGACCGCCATCAAGCTGGTCATCGCCGCCGATTACCGCGATTCATCCGACAACCCCAACAAGCTCGAACAGCTCACCAAAGCGGCCATGGCCCTCGACAGCTTCAATGACATGCCCCTCGGCGCCACAGAATTCATTCAGTCCATGCAAAAACGCCGCGATGAAATCGCCGCCTTCCGCGGCCATCTCCAACAAATCACCCCAGACCACCGCTTCTTCTGGCAACGCGTCTACCCCCTCGCCGGAGCCGAAACCGAGTCCACCTCCATCGGAACCCTCCTCACCGCCATCCGCGGCAAACTCCAGATCATCCGTCGCTCCAACCCCTGACACCACCACCTCAGCCCCCTGAAATCCCACTAAGGGACAGACTCTTTATACCTAAGCCGCTCCACCCCAACGCCCCCGCAAAAGCCCCCATCTCCCCGCCTCTCTCACTTCCGCAAAATGTCCACCCCCCAAACCACACCCGGCTTCTCATTTCTGCATACGTCAATATGCGTATGCAACAGAGCCACTTGCGACAGATTACGTATCTCGTCGCACCCTGTCTGCCCGCGGCATGGACACTGCTCTGTCCTGTTTTGAGTCATTTAAAAACAGGCCATGAAAACCAGGGAACTCCATCACAACACGGGAACTTCGGTCGGCGTGCCAGGCAAACCAGGACACGGCCGCCATACGGCCTTCATCACGCGCAACGGCTGCCCCCCGACCACCCCTCCCACACCCGCACCGTCCCCAACCTCCACGGAATCAACCCAGGACCTCCTCGTAGCCGCGACCGACTACGCGGTCTCCGCTGTCAACCGCCTGCTGCGCCAACTCCCGGAGGACTCCTCCGGGGCCCTGACCGGGCGCTATACCGACCTGGTCTACGGACTCGAGGTCAATTACCTCTTCCCTAACCTCACCCAAAACGAACGCGACATTCTCGTGTCGCTAATGAAAGTCCGTAACGCCCTGAAAGCCCAAATCACCGGAGTCATCCTCTGGCGGAATCCAGAGCAAAAAGCCCGCTACGACCACGCCGGCGAAAGCTACAAAACCCAGTTCACTCTCCTCTGTCAGCAAGTCCACGATTCCAACATCGAAACCAAACTCAGCCCTATCCAAGCCAAGCTGCTCGAGGAGGAATTCCTCAGCGTGGTCGTCAACCGCGAGGAAAACACCAAGATCTTCTTCCGCAAGCCCGGCTCCACCCAGCGTTTCACCCCCCAAAGCGAGCCCCCAAAACCCGAGCCCACAAAAAAGAAAATCCTGCTCATAAACCGGAACCAAAAAGAAAACACCATCCTCGTGCAATGGCTCAAGGAAGCCGGCTACGACACCGTTATCGGTGCTCCCGGCTTCGAATGTTGCCGACAAGCCCTCCACGAAAAGCCCAACCTGATCCTCCTCGAGTTCACCTCGAATACCGCAGACTGGCCCGGCGACCGCGTCATGGATGGCCACACGACTTTCCGGGTCCTCAGCCGTGTCCCCAAAGCCCAAGGCATACCCGTGCTCGGCATCACCGACGAAGACCACGCCAATATTCGCGATGAAGCACTCCGCACCGGCGCACTCGCCTGTCTGCGTAAACCCCTCAACAAAGAACGCCTCATCCAAGCCGTCCGCGTGTCGCTCGAAGACCTCGAAACCACTCGCTAAACACATCGCTCAACCATGTCGTCCCACAAACCCATCCTCATCATCGAAGACAGCGTCGTGACCTCGATCGCCGTCAGCCGCATCCTCGAACGCTCGCTCCCCGACCACCCCGTCGTCCGCGCCCAGTCCTGCCTCGAAGCCCGTATCCTCTTCCGTATCTACTCCTTCAGCCTGGTCATCATCGATGTCAACCTTCCCGACGGCTGCGGGCTTGACCTCGTGCCGGAAATTCTCGAACACCGCCCCATCACTGGAATCATCGCGATGACTGCCGACGATTCCCCCAGCCACCGCCAACGGTCCAACCGGCTCGGCGTCCACCACTTCATCTCCAAACCCATCGAAGCCGAAGCCCTACGCAATGCCACTCTCCACTGCCTCGCCAATGTCGTCGCCGCCTCCCACGCCTCCGGCTTCCAAGCCAACCTCCGCAAAACCTCCCTCTTCGATGTCGTCCAGCTCAAATGCCTCAACCGCACCACGTGCCGCCTCGAAATCTCCAGCGCCTCCCCGGACCTCCGCATGGCCTTGATCGACTTCGTCGACGGCGAGATTGCCCACGCCGAATTGTGCGACTCCACGCTGAGGAAACTCGCCGCAGGTGAATCCGCCCTCGAACAAATCCTTCTCTGGACCCAAGGCACCATCGAGGAATCCGATCTGCCCCAAAACCATCGCCGAACAATCTTCGAGGCCTGGCAAGGCCTGCTTCTCCAGGCCGCACAGCGCTGTGACGAAAACAACTCCCAGCAGGAGCCTCATCCGCGCCAAGCAGCTCATTCCCCCACAACGTGCCGCAAAAGCCCGCCCCTCTCCGTCCAACCAAACCTCACCGCTCTCGCACTGCCCGCATCCCGCTGCCACGCCTAGCAGAGGCCCTGCCTCCCTAACACCCTTTCTCCGGACGTAACATAACGCCCGCATGCTCGTCACTGTCTCCTGCTGCTGCCCTAGCCCAGCAGCAGGAGAAAGATTGTACTGCCCTTTCCAATCCCTCTCGTCGCATTTGTCTGTTGCCTCAACTAACAACTAACGAGGAGCGGCTGGTCTGGTGGGTCGGAGGCAGGAGCGAGGAGCGTCGACCCAACTGCTGGAATGAGGATTAGCCTAGGTAGGACGTCCCCAGTCCACCTCAACAACGGTCGACACATCGACCTGCCCCTCAGCCGAAGTCTGAAATCGGCGGCAATCATCGCACCTCCGGCGGGATGCACGCCACGGCAAGAAAGGAATCATAGCATGCGATGGTATATCCCTGCCCTATGCACAGTCTGTGCCATGGCGCTAACAATCCCCACACTCGGCGCCGGCAACGGCAAAGGCCGGATGACTGGTGCCCCAACCGCCGAGACCCCCACGGATACAAAGGGAGGACGCCCCAGCGATATCGAAGGCCCGGTAGGCGATCATGGATCCGTCAAAGGGGAACTCTACGGAGATCTCTACCGGCTCCTCCGCTATCGGGGCTTCGAAACCAAGCGAGTGCCAAAGGTCGACGGCAATGGCGCTCCAATCATGAACCCTACACTCCAACCCTGGACCTGCCCCGCAGGACATACGCACCTCGCTATCCAGCAAGACTGGGACAGCGCACCAGCCACAGGCGGTGAGCCCGTCCTGTCCGAAGACTTCGCTGCCTATACGGTCTCCGAAACAGAGGGCGATGACCCCGTACTCCTGCCCGGTCCCTACCCCCCCACCGACCCCAACGCAGACTGCACCTGGTGGCCGGCACCCTACCCCAGCCAATGCGTCCAACCCATCGCCAGTTGGCAACGCTGGGGCGATATCAGCACAGTCGTGGCAGTAGGCAACCCCTCCTACGACATACTCGAGGAAGCGCTCTATAACACCATACCCACGGTCAAAACCTATGACCCCACATGGGAAAGAACCGAGTTCGCCGTGGGAACACGCGCCGACCCCGTCTACTTCATCCCACCTGGAGGAACAGGGGTTGACCGAAACAACGGACCCATCACCTACACGGACGGAGTCCTCTGGACAGATCTCATCCAAGAGGTCGGCTTCGGCCGCCTCAACCAAGCACGCGCTACACCCGCCGTGCTCACAGCTGCCTTCGATGAAGCCATCAGCTCCATCAACTCAGCCGTAGCCATCCGCCTCGACCCATCCGGCCGCCTCCTGCTCACTAAAATCGTCTACGACGAAATCTACGTCTACGATGAGCCGACAGAGGTCAATCTCCAGGTGATCAACGTGGAAGGAACCGGCCTCGAAACCATCACGCTCCAGATGCAGTCAGGCGACCCTCTCGTCAAGGGCCTGGTCGAAAAAGCCGTCGACTCACCCCTGGAAAATATCGCGCTCTACAAGAAAATGATGCAGGACGGCCACCTCGTCACCCCGGGTGACGAACGCGCCCCCATCGACCGTTCCGCCGACGGCGGAATTCCACTCGATATGTTACTCGGCCTTGAAGACGGCCCATCCACGGAGTTGCGCCCCACCATCGATATCCAGAAAATGCGCTACTGGGGTCTCGGATACTTCGTCGATGTCGAGGAAGTTAAATACGTAACCTATTACACGCGAACCATCGTGAACGGCGAGGTCACCGATTACGTCCTCCATGCCGTCGAGTATACCGAAGAAACTTCCCTCCCGCGAGAGGCAGAGGATGTCCAGTTCTGGAACGGCATCCCCACCGCAGTCGAGTCCTCTCCCGCAGGTATGGACTTCGAGTTCAGCGCCTCCGCCCTCTCTGCCGCTGCAGATAAAGGCGGAAAACTCAGCATCGACCATGTCGTCTACCTCAACTCCATGCTCGGCCTCAATCAGGTCGTCGGAACCAGCGAAGACGGCTCCATCGATTACTCAAAGAACCCCCAATACTTCAACTACGGCACCGCACCCGTCTATGACCGGGAAACAGTATTCAGCTCACGCGGATGGCTCGCCATGGAAGTCACGGCACCAGGGGGAGATCCCGCACCCTCCTTCCACGCAGGAGAAGTGCTCGTACTCCTGCCCATCGACTCGTCCGGCTTCCCCACCGGGGACTGGACCGGCAGCTGGGGTGAATGCTCAGCCCCCATCCTGACCGATCCCGACCAATCCGTGTTTGGCTTCGTCTCGTTCCGCGAACTCGGTGAGAACGAATTAACGCGATTCCCCGATGGCTCCACTGCCACCGCCAATATCGCCGGCTTCACTCAAGGTGCCGATGACAACCTAAGTCTCATCGACTTCGTGCATACGTTCCAGATCCCGGGCAACCGATGATAACCTAAACGGGAGGCACTGTGTTCTAACACCCTCAAACAAAACCTAATCCCGCGCGCAAGCGCGCCACCCACGGCGCACTTGCGCTGCCGTGTGAATGCAACCCAACGCCCCCCAAACCATCCCATGAAAGCACTCTCCCCCATCCACTACTTCCTCCCGCTGTTCGCCAGCCTCCTCCTCCACCTCACCGCCGCCTACGCCGCTACCCCCTTCACCTACCAGGGCCGACTCACCACAGAAGGCCTCCCCGCCAATGGCCCCTATGACCTCCAATTCTCCCTGTTCGATGCCCCCTCAGAAGGCAACGCCATCGGCCCCATCCTCTCCATCAGTAGCCTGAATCTCACGGACGGCCTCTTCCAGGTCGAACTCGACTTCGAAGCCGGCGCCTTCACCGGAGCGGATCGCTGGCTCGAAATCCAAGTGAAACCCAGTGAGACCACCGCCGACTTCATCACCCTAACCCCACGCCACGCCATCCATCCCGTCCCCTATGCCCTCTTCGCCATGGATGGCAACCCAGGCCCCGCAGGCCCTCAAGGCATTCCCGGTCCAGAGGGACCTACGGGTGCGACCGGCCCACAAGGCCCACAAGGCCCACAGGGCCCTCAAGGCACGCCCGGTCCAGAGGGACTTACGGGTGCGACCGGCCCACAAGGCCCACAGGGCCCTCAAGGCACGCCCGGCCCAGAGGGACCTACGGGCGCAACCGGCCCACAGGGCCCACAGGGCATGCCTGGTCCAGAGGGACCCATAGGCGCAACGGGACCACAAGGTCCACAAGGCTTCCCCGGCATTCCCGGCCCAGAGGGACCTATAGGCGCAACCGGCCCACAAGGCCCACAGGGCATGCCCGGTATCCAAGGTGAACGCGGCCCGGAGGGCCCCATAGGCCCGGAGGGCCCCCCAGGCTCGCTCAACGCCTGGTCCCTCACTGGCAGCCTCGGCACAGATCCCGCCACCCACTTCATCGGAACCGCCGATGACCAACCCGTCGAAATGCGTGTCAACAATACCCTGGCCCTCCGCATCGATAACGACCCATCAGGCCCCCTCGTCGGCATTGGCACCTCCACCCCCTTCGCTGAACTCACCGTGAATGGAACGATCGGGTTCTCCAATAATTCAAAACCCCTGCTCTATATCTACCAATCCGATTCACCTAATCCGGATAAACCGCTCATCGCCCACTCACCCAACAACACCGCATCTGGAATAGCCTACCGCGACACTCTCGAACAATTCGTGTTCGCACACGAAAACACCGCCGCCCCGGGCCTGGTCATCGACCTCAACGACGCCTGGATGGCCGTCAATACCGACACCCCCAAACCCGGCTACGCCTTGTCCATTAACGGCCGCGTGGTCTGCGAAGAAGTCCTAGTGCAAGACTCCGCAAACTGGCCCGATTATGTCTTCGATTCCGACTACCCCCTCGCCTCGCTGCAGACCGTGGAATCCTATATCCAAACCCACCACCGGCTGCCCGGCATCCCAAGTGCCGCGGAAATCCAAACCGACGGATTTTCAGTCGGAGCAACCCAAAAGCTGCTGATGAAGAAAGTCGAGGAACTCACCCTCTACATGATCGAACAGGAGAAACGCCTCACCGTGCAGGAACGCCGTATTCAGGAACTACAGCAACAACTCTCCCGGGAAACCGCTCCATGAATCCCCTCCTGCCCATCTCCAGACTCTGGCTCTACCCGTGCCTGCTGCTCCTCTGCAGCTCGCCCCTCACTGCCGCCAACTCCCCACTCCCAACACTCTTCCAGCATGACCCCGGCTCCGAAAACGCCGCTGCAGGGGCCGCCATGCGTGAGCTGATGCAACGCCCCACCACACTGCGCGCAACCCGGGTACACTGGACCCCCGATGCCTTCGCAAACCAGCGACTCATCCTCAACCCGTTCACCGACGTCCATCTCGATGCCACTCACACACCCATAGGCTTCACCGGCGCCCGCCACCAAACCTGGTTCGGCACACTCTCCAACAACCAGGGATCTGCTGTCTTCATCCTCAACGGCGGACGACTAAGCGGTAAAATAAACTCCACTAGCGGCACGTTCGAGATCTTCCCCCAGGAAAACCAAAGTTGCATCATCGTCCAGCACGGCCCAGCTCACTGGCCAGGCTGCAACGTCAATAGCCTGACCTCATCCCAACCACTCGCCCTCTCATCCGCCAATTCCAGCGTCGCCAGTGATGTCCCCACCATCACTATGGAAGATAGCCCGGGACAGGATACAACGTCGGAAAACCCCATCCGCGTCATCATCGCCTACACTGCAGGCGCACAGTTCAAAACCCGCGCCATCTATGGGCGCACCATGCAGGAACACATAGACCTCGCCCTCGCTGAAACCAACCAAGGCTATGCCAACAGTGGCGTAAACCTCCGCCTCGAACTCGCCTGCCTCTACGAAACCGGCTTCCTGGAAACCACCGCCATCGAAAATGACGTCGAAGACTTCCGCAATAACGGCGACGGAAAAGGCGACGAAGTCCACCAGCTCAGGGCCGATTTTGATGCAGACATGTGCTGCCTCATAACCGATGGCCGCGATTACTCCTGGTGCGGCTGGTCCTACGGCTTCGACTACACCTCAAGAGACAACATGTTCCAGGCGACATCCTATTCATGTGCCACAGGAAACTTCTCGTTTGCCCACGAATTCGGCCATACGCAGGGATGTCGACACAACGACGACCTGGCTCTCCTCCCCTTCCCCTATGGCCACGGCTACCGGAAAGATACCTACTGGGCCACAATCATGGCGATGACCACGGGCACTACGGCCGTCAGGCTCAACTACTGGTCCAACCCCAGAATCCCCTCCCCGCTACTGCCGCATACCCCCATGGGAACACCGGAGGACGGCGACAACTTTGCCAACGATTGCTGCACAGCCCTCAATGTCTCCAGCGAAACGGTCATCAACCACGAGTCTACGCCCTCAAATTCAGACGCTCCCACAAACCACAGTTTCAGCTCAGACGAATTCGCAGACAAACTCGTCACCGAGACCCTCACCGTAGCCACATTCACCGCCAACCCCGGCGCACAGATCCAGTTTCGCGCCGGTTCGAGCATCATCCTTCAACCCGGATTCCACGCCCAAGCCGGCAGCGAATTCCAAGCCACCCTCACCACGCCTGAGCCACCCCCCTGACCCCGCGCCGCCGCAAACCCAAAACCCGGCTACTCCGGAATGACCCGGCCGACATTCTCGCGCGTCACCAGCTGGAAAGGGATAAATACCTCCCGCTCCAACGCCTCTCCCCGCGCTAGCTTCACCGCAGTCTCCACCGCCATCCCTCCCTGCCCCGCCGCATCCTGAAATACAGTCGCGTCCAACCGCCCGTCCTTCACCGCCTGCACCGCATCCGCAATCGCATCCACCCCCACCACCACAACCTTGTCCGCCAACCCTGCCTGCTCCAAAGCCAGCAATGCCCCCATCGCCATCTCATCGTTCTGCGCAAACACCGCCTGAAATTCGCCGCCCAAAGACTGAATCCAATTCTCCATCAAACTCATCGCCTTCGCCCGATCCCACTCCGCCGTCTGCTCCGCCAACAACTCCATCCCCGGATTCTGCCCCAATACCTCCATCGCACCCTGCGCACGCTTCAACTGCGCCGCCTGCCCCATGAATCCATGCATCATCAATACCTTCCCTTTGCCCCCCAAACGCTCCGCAATGTAACCCATCGCCAGCCGCGCCGACTCCTCATCCCTCGACCCCACGAAGGCATCGGGCTCCGACCGGGTCTCGGAATTCACATTCACGATCGGCACCCCCGCCTCCCGAGCCCGATCCACAGCCGGCGAACTCGCCTCCACCTCGCAAGGATTCAAAATAATCACATCCACCCCCTGCGCCACCCATCGCTCCACTTGCTGCACCTGGCGGTCCGCATTCCGTTGCGCATCGTTCACCAATAATTTCACCCCCCCCATCTCCGCCGCCTTCGCCTCCATCGCCCGATCCAACATCACAATAAACTCAGAAGACAAATTCAGCAGTGAAACCCCCACCACCACCTCATCTGACCCTGCCTCCACCCCTCCCTCCCATATGTATCCTACCCTCTTCTTGTACGTAGGGAGGCATAACTTGTGCCCCGTGCTACTGAGGCTTTATCAGAAAGGCA
>JBJOII010000142.1:0-10408 GCA_046047235.1 Verrucomicrobiota bacterium
CCGAGCTCAAGAATATCCCTGTCCAGAGCCGGAGAACCGCTCTCATAGACGCTCGATGGCCCACCAGAGAGGATGATTGCCGCAGGGTTCTTCTCCCGGACCTCGGCTGCCGAGATGTTGTGAGCGACGATCTCTGAGTAGACCTTTGCCTCCCTGACCCGCCTTGACTCCGCCGTCTCCACCCGCTGAAACGTCGGATCATACCCCCCCTGCCGCAGGGTGTTCACCAAGATCCGGGCGTCAAACTCCGAATCCTCCACGATCAAAACTCGTATCGGCTTCTTCTTGGACACGCCCACAGCATGGTCCGCCCCCACACAGAAATCCAAGACCAAACACAACCCGGAAGCCCAAAGGCCAATGGCCAATGGTCAGGAACCGGGAATCAGGACCACAAACCCTCAAACCTCTGAACCACCCCCCTACAAATTCCCTGCCAAAGAACTAGCCTCCAACCACCATTCCATGCATGCTCCGCCCCTGCCGGGACGGGAAAAACCGCGGCTAAGATCGTAAATAAATGCCGCGCAACTTTCCCGCGCCACACTTGTATAAGTGTCTAACGCAGCGGCAGGTGCCCCATGGCTTATCGTCCTATCGCCAGTTTAATGAATGAAGCGGGTCTCGCGACCGCCGAGGAAATCCACGGCTACCGCCAGTCCTGGCAAACCGCCACCCAAGGCGGATCCCAAGAATCCCTGCTCGAATTCATCGCCCGCGAGAAAGGCCTCACCGAGGAATCCCTCCTCCGCCAAATCTCATCCATCGTCAATCTCCCCTACCTCGACCTCCCACACCTCAGTATCGGCCCCGAAATCACCCGCCGCATCTCCACCAAAGTCGCCTTCCAATACCTCGTCCTGCCAACAAAATTCGAAAACGATACCCTGGAAGTCGCCGTCAGCAACCCCTTCGATGTCGACCTGCTCAGCGCCCTCCAGTTCGACGCCCAGTGCCCCGTCTCCCTCGGCCTCGCCCCCAGACCCGAAATCGAAAAAGCCCTCAAGAAATATTACGGCGTCGGCGCCGAAACCCTCGACGGCATGAAGGACGATGAGCCCCTCGAACTGCTCGTCGGCGAAGATAAGGAGATCACCGAGGGCGACCAGGAGGCCTCCGTCATCAAGTTCGTCAACCAAATCATCTGGGAAGCCTTCAAAGACCGCGCCACAGATATCCACTTCGAACCAGCCGAAGACGAACTCCGCATCCGTTACCGCATCGATGGAATCCTGCACCAAACACCGATGCCCCCCCAGCTCAAACGCTACCAGTCCGCCATCCTCTCCCGCATTAAGGTGATGTCCGGCATGAACATCGCCGAAAAGCGCCTCCCCCAGGACGGTCGCATCAACGTCCGCATCAAAGGGGAAGAAATCGATATCCGCGTCTCCACCGTCCCCACCGTCTACGGCGAAAGCACATCGCTCCGCCTCCTCACCCGCGGAAAAATCTTCCTCAGCCTCGATAAACTCGGGTTCGACCCCAAGGAAGAAACGATGATCCGCGAGATCATCGTCAAACCCCACGGCATCTTCCTCGTCACGGGACCCACCGGCTCAGGCAAATCCACCTCCCTCTACGCGTTCCTCAGCTCCATCAACTCCATCCATAAACGCATCATCACGATCGAGGAACCCGTCGAATACGAACTCAAAGGCATCAACCAAATCGCCGTCAGACCCGAAATCGGCCTCACCTTCGCCATGGGCCTGCGCCATATCCTCCGCCAAGACCCCAATGTGGTCATGGTCGGCGAAATCCGTGACCTCGAAACCGCCGAAATCGCCATCCGCGCCGCCCTCACCGGTCACCTCGTCTTCAGTACTCTCCACACCAACGATGCCCCCAGTGCCTTCACCCGCCTCATCGATATGGGCATCGAACCCTTCCTCGTCGCCTCCTCCGTCGAAGCCGTCATGGCCCAACGCCTCGTCCGCACCATCTGCCAAGGCTGCTCCACAGAACAAAAGGTGGAAGCCGGTTACCTGAGAAAAATCGGCTTCCCCGAAAATGAAGTCGCCACCACCACCTTCAGACACGGCATAGGCTGCGAAGACTGCCGCCAATTGGGTTACCAGGGCCGCATGGGCATCTATGAACTCCTCATCCTCAACGAAACCCTCCGCCCCCTTATCCTGAACCGCAGCCCAGCCTCCACGATCACCCAGTGCGCCATCGATGACGGCATGCGCACTCTCCGCTCCGATGGCTGGGTCAAAGTCCGCGCCGGCAGCACCACCATCGAAGAAGTCCTCCGCGTGACCCAAGTCGAGGAACACCTGAAAGGACTCGTGGAATGAGTCAGCCCCGCAAACGCCCCACCCCCAATTGGTCGTCCTGCTCAGTGCTCCATAAAAATGCCGGCCACGCCCAGTTGTGGCGGTTCTCGCTCACTAATAATCAGGCCACTCTCCAGGAAACCCTCCAAAACGAAGCCGCCCAAACCCCCTCCGCCCGCTCCTGGAAACACCTCTTCCAGCCCCAACTCAATATCGCCTGGCTGCCCGCCGACCATGTCTTCCTCCGCGTCATCCACCTGCCCCCGGGCGAAACCGATGAACTCCCCGGCATGATCGAGCTCCAGCTCGAGAAATGGTCCCCCATCCCCATCAGCCAGCTCACGTGGAACTTCGAAGTCATCCGCGAAGACGATAACGGTGAACGTACCATCGCCCTCATCCTCGCCCCCATCAACTCCGTAGAAGAGCACCTCGCTCAACTGGAACAAACCGGCTTCCCCGCCGACCGACTCGAAATCCCCCTCCTCCACCAGGTCGCAGTAGACCCCCCGGCCAATACGCTCACCCGGCTCTACCTCGACTCCACCCCGGACCAGACCCTGGCGCTCGTGGCCTGGTGGCAAAACGGCCGCCTTGAATCCCTGAACCTCCTCAAGTTCCCCAATACCACCGCCGGCAGGGAATCCCTCGTCCAACAACTCAACCAACTCAGCTGGGCCGGCGAAATCCAAGGCTGGCTCCAACAATCCCCCGCCTGGGAAATCATCTCCCAAAACGAAACCCACAACGAACTCTCCTCCTCCCTCAGCTCCTGGTCCGGCCAACCCTGCTCTTCCCGTAACGCCCCCACAAATACCGACCTCGCCCAGCTCGCCGCACAACGCTCCGCCAAACGCCCCTTCCCCACCAACCTCGTCCCGAACGAGTTCACCGCCCGCTACCAACAACAGTTCGTCGATCACCTCTGGCTGCGCGGCCTCGCCGTCGCCTTCGTCTTCTATATCCTCGCCGTCATCGGCTACGCCGCCAGCACGCAATACTACTCCTACCGCGCCAGCCAAATGAAACAAATGGCCACCCAACTGGCCCCAGCCTACACCAACGCTATCAACCTCCGTTACCGCCTCCAAATCGTCCAGGAACAGGCCGGCCTCCAATACGCCGCCATCGATTGCCTGCTCGCCGTATCCGAACGCCTGCCCGGCGCCCTCTCCCTCGAATCATTCAACTTCCAGGGCGGCAGCCGCCTCTTCCTCTCCGGCATGGTGTCCGGCGATGACCAAGCCCGCGTCACAGAATTTAACTCCGACCTCCGTAAAGCCGTCGTCGATGGCCAAACCCTCTTCGAAGAAGGCGGCGTCGAAGCCCCCACCACCACCCCCCGCGGCCGTGACCTCTATCGCTGGAGCTTCACCGCTAAACTCAATTCCCCCTGGCTCGAATGAAAAAACTCTTCGACCAACTCCAGCTCCGCCCCCACGAACGCCGCCTCGTCGTCATCGGCTTGGTCGTCCTCTTCGTCGTGCTCAATATGTGGTTCGTCTGGCCACACTACGGCGACCGCGCCCGAGCAATTCGCCAACTCGCCCAAGCCAGCCAGTCCGTCACCAAATATCAAAAGGAACTCAGCCTCACCAACCAATACAACGAACTGCTGACAAAACTGGATAAAGAAGGCGCCGGCGTCCTCGCGGGTGACAAAGACATCGCCCTCCTTAGCACCATCCAGACTCTCATCCGTGAAAGCGGCGTCAGCCACTCCAGTATCACCCCCGCACCCCGCGCCGCCCTCAACGGCACCAACGAATTCTACGACCAACAAGCCCTCTCCATCGTCCTCAACCCCAACGAACCGGAACCCCTCATCCGCTTCCTCGTCTCCCTCGCCACCAACGAAGTCACTCTCCGCGTCAGAGAACTCGATCTCAAACCCGACCAAAGCAAGACTAAACTCGCCGGCAGCCTCCGCGTCGTCGCCAGCTTTCAAAAAACTCAATTCGCTCCAGCCAGCAGCACCAACGCCACCCCAAAACAGCCTGCTTCCTGACCTATGAATAAGCCCAAGCTCACCCCCCGCCGTATCCTCCTCTGCCTCCCCATCCTCCTCTGCCTCGCCATCGCCACCATCCGGCTCTACTCCGCCGCCCCCGCCCAACCCGACGACGGCGACCGCACCACGAACCGCACGGAGGAACTCCTCCAAATCCTCCGCCAGGCCACTGAGAACGGCGACGCAGAACTGCCCAATACACAGCCCGCCCCCGAAACTCTATCACCCGACTCAGAAACCCCCGCCACAAACGCAACCGCCCCCACCACCATCACACTCCCCCAAACCAATTCCACTCCCGCAACCTCCCAGCCCGCCACCCGACGCACCATCCCAGCACTCCCCGCACCCCCCGCAATCGCCCCCAGACCTCGGTCCACCCCGCCCATCGCACCCCCCGCGCCAGCCTCAAACCCTGCCGCCAACGCCAACACCCCCTCCACCACCGCACTGCCAACAACCGCTGCTCCAGTCATCGGTTACTCCTATAAAATGGAGAATGAACCCCTGACCCATGCTTTCGCTGAATACGCGCGCCTCACCGGCCGCACGGTCCTCCACCCCAGCAATATCACCGGCTCCATAACGCTCTATACAGAAGGCCAGCTCAATAAAGAGGAGGCCATCCAGGCAATCCAGGGCGCCCTCGCCCTCAATGGCATCACGCTCATACCCCAAGGCGACAAGTTCGTAAAAGCTGTCCCCGTAGCCAATTCCCTGCAGGAAGGCGGCGAACTCCTCGGATCCGATGCAATCGATACCATCCCCAACTCAGAGGAATACGTCACCCAAGTCGTACAAATGAAAGTCGCCCTCCCCTCCGAGGTAGCCCAAATGCTCCAGACTTTCGCCAAAACCCCCCAAGGCATCATCCCCATCGATTCCTCCATGATCCTCGTGCTCCGTGACTACGCCTCCAATGTCCGCAGCATGCTCCAACTCATCGAACGCGTCGATGTCCAGCCAGAATCCGAATACGCCCTCGAAGTCATCCCCATCAAATTCGGCCGCGTCACGGATATCTACGGCACAATGAGCGCCCTCATCTCCGGCACTGCCCCCGTTGGATCCACCGCCGGTATGGGCGGCATGGGTAACTTCGGAGGCTCCCGCACCGTCGGAGGCTTCGGCGGTGGATCGCGACTCGGCGCAGCCGGCAGTTACCGCGGCGTCGGCGGCCTCGGAACCAGCTCACGCTCTGGCATCGGAGGCTACGGCTCCAGCTACGGCTACGGCAGCTACGGCGGTTACGGCGGCGCCTACTACCCCCAACAGGCCGCCACCGCCCGCCCCGTCAATACCGCCACCGCCACCACCACCCCAGGCACCTCCACCTCCTCCTCCTTCCGCCAACGCCTCAATTCCATCCTCAACCGCAGCGGCGGCGGCGGTGACGACGAAATGACGGAAGTCCTCGGCGATGCGCGCATCGTGCCCGATGAGCGCTCCAATTCCCTCATCGTCTACGCCAATAACCAGGATATGGTCATGATCACCAACATCGTCTCCAAGGTCGATGTCCTCCTCGCCCAAGTCCTCATCGAAGGCATCGTGGTCGCCGTCGCCATCGGCGATAGCCAGGAACTAGGAGTCTCCTGGTACCAAACTCCCAAACGCTTCGGAAACGACTTCTCCGGCACCGGCGCCGTAAATAACGGATTCCTCGGCGTACTCACCAACTTCCCCTCCGCCTCACCATCCGGCTTCAGCTACTGGGGCCGCCTCGGTGACGATATCAACGTCGCCATCCAAGCCATGGCCAGCGATAGCAAAGTCCGCATCCTCCAACGCCCCAGGATCCAAACCTCCCACGCCGTCCCCGGCTCCTTCTTCTCAGGCT
The DNA here is from genome assembly GCA_046047235.1 of Verrucomicrobiota bacterium. Lineage (GTDB taxonomy): Bacteria > Verrucomicrobiota > Verrucomicrobiia > Limisphaerales > JAHDYP01 > JBMTVN01. The sequence continues at coordinate 6,134 of JBJOII010000142.1, forward strand.
CCACCGTCCCCTACGTCACCGGATTCGTCGACTACGGCTTCGTCGGCTCCTCCAGCACTCGCTCCCAGGTCCAACAAGTGCAGGTCGGTGTCCAACTCGAAGTCACCCCCTACATCACCCCGGATGGACTCGTCGTCCTCGATATCTACCAGGATATCAGCCAACTGGGCGAATTCGTCAAAATCGACCAAAACGACGTCCCCACCACCACCTCCCGCACCGCCTCCGCCACGCTCAGTGTCCGCGACGGCGAAACTATCATGCTCGGTGGCTATATCGAAGATAACCGTACCAGCGGCAAATCCGGCGTCCCCATCCTTAAGGATATCCCCGGGCTCGGCGCCCTCTTCCGCAGTAGCACCGACAAAAATAGCCGCGCAGAACTCATCCTCCTCATGAAAGTCACGGTCCTCAAGACCCCCACCGACGCCAGCAAAATGGCCGAAATCCAACGGTCCCTCCTCCCCGGCCTCAACAACGCCCAGCAGGAGTTCGATCGCGACTCCACCAAACGCAACTAACCCCCACCACGAAATACGGCAGGCAGCCAACGTTGACTTGCCCGTAGTTTGCGGCAGCTTGATGGCATACGTGCCCACCAAGCCTCCAACCCACACCCCACCCATCCAGTGGGATTGGCTCCAAACCGGCGACCACGCCTTCGCCGCCATGGAACACGCCATTCAACATGCCCATACCTCGGTCGACCTCGAAACCTATATCTACACCGACTCTCCCCCCGGCCACCGCATACGCAACGCCCTGGTCCAAGCCGCCCAACGCGGCGTCCACGTTCGCACCCTCATCGATAGCTTCGGCTCCCTCTACCTCAGCGACTCCTTCTGGAACGACCTCCGCAACGCCGGCGGCCAGGTCCGCTGGTTCAACCCCCTCAACCTCCATCACTTCAATATCCGTAACCACAGAAAACTACTCGTCGTCGATAACTCCAAAGCCTTCATCGGTGGCTTTAATATCACCGATAACTTCACCGGCGACGGTATCCGCCAAGGCTGGCGCGACCTCGGCCTCCTCCTCCACGGCCCCGCCGTCCCCGACCTAACCCAATCGTTCAATACGCTCTTCCAACTCGCCGACTTCCGCCACCGTAAACCCCGGCCGCTCCAACGCCCTCTCGCAAACCGGAAATCCACCATCCACGGAACCCAGGTCATCACCAGCGGCCCCGGTCGCCCCCCGCATCCCGTCCGCCAACAACTCCGCTCCGACCTCCGCCACGCCCACTCAGTAAAAATCATCTCCGCCTACTTCCTCCCCCCAGGCCGACTCCTCCGCGCCCTCCAACGCGTCTCCCGCCGCGGCGGTTCAGTCCAGCTCATCCTCCCCGGCAAATCCGACGTCCCCTTCCTCCAATCCGCTACCCGCGGCCTCTACGGCCGACTCCTCCGCTCCCATATCCAGATCTCCGAATACCAACCCCAAATCCTCCATACAAAGTTCATCCTCATCGACCAGGCCCTCTACCTCGGCTCAGCCAACCTCGACCGACGTAGCCTCGGCATCAATTACGAACTCCTCATCCGCTTCACCCATCCCGATATCCTCCACCAGGCCCTGAACATCTTTGACGCCCACGCCAGCCAATCCCAACCCGTCACCCGCCAAACCTGGCAAAAATCCCGCACGCTCTGGGAACGCCTCAAATCCCGCCTCGCCTGCACGCTCTTCGCCCGCCTCGACCCCCACCTCACCCGCTACCAACTCCACACCCCAAAATAACCCCACATCCCCCTACCCACTCTCTCCCCTCTCCTCTCTCCCGCCAAAAGAGACTGGTCAACCGATCTGTTAAAACCGTAAAAACTCGGCCGTGCTCCACCGCTCAGCAGTCCTCCTAGTCAGCTCCTTACTCACAATCGCTCAGGCCCAAACCCCGCCGGAACCCTGGCTCGCCATGGACTACGGCCCCTTCTTCTCCGCCTCCATAGAGGTCTCCAATCAACCCACCAATATCGCCTACAAAGGCATCGCCATCCCCCTCAACTACTCGACCAACACCTCCCCCCAACCACACGCCAACGTCCTCTTCGATACGGACCTCCTCCGCTACGCCGCCGGCTGGACCGACGGATTCCTCAACCTCAAAGGTGTCGCATTCGACGGCGAACACTGGGCCTACCCCAGCATCCAGGGCTCTCTCCAATTCGAAAACCCCACCCGCCCCGGCTGGTCTCTGGATGGAGAATTCTCTGACCCACGCCCCCTCCCCTACGGTCCCATCCCCCATAACCTCGCCCACTGGAAAGGCCTCTACCTCCATAAACAACAGGTCATCCTCCACTACACCGTCAATTCCATCCCCATCCTCGAATCCCCCTCAACCGAAGGCTCCCCCACCCAACCCACCTTCGTCCGAGCTCTCGAAATCCCTCCCCACCCGCAATCGCTCTTCCTCGAAATCGCCACCTCCACCCAACGCCAACTCCAGATCTTCAATCCCCAATCCTCCCCAAACTCCAATACCCCCCAATCCATCGCCGCTCTCCTACCCCTCTCAACCACCACCCCAACCACAAGCGCTGTCCCACTCCCAACCCCCGCCCTCCAATGGCCACCCACCCCAGGCCAGCCCAGCCCCACCGAACTCCTGCTCCATCAAACCAGCATCACCACGCTCCCCGATTCCTCAAAAGCGCTTCTCCTAAACGGAGAATCCAAGGCCACTCTCGCATCCAATGTCACCCCGAACTTCCTCCAAACCGACCTGACCTGGAGCCTCCGCTTCAAAACGAAAACCGATGGCACCCTCATCGCAGAAACCCAACCCTCCGGCCTCTGGATCCCCAATGGTAAATCCCTCTTCATCCGTAACGGTAAACTGAATTTCGATGTCGGCTGGGTCGGCTGCATCACTGGCTCACGCACCGTCACTGATGACCAATGGCACCATGCCGCGCTCGTCTGGTCCAAAAACAACGAGTCCATCACGCTATTCCTCGACGGCTCACCGGACGCCCAAGGCGAACTCGCCCCCTCCGCACCCCTCTCCGGCGCTGCGCTGCAAATCGGCTACACCAACCCAAACTTCCCCGAAACAACCGGGTTCACCGGAATCATCTCCAACCTCCGGATCGACACCACTCAACTCTCCCCCGAACAAATCCAAACCCTCGCCGGCCCCACCTCACCCCAACCTGCCAGCGCCCTGTTCGCCGCCGTCACCGCTAACTCCACCAACCTTTCCTGGCTCACCTCCAACCCCAATACGCTCGCCCTGAAACTCCCCCCCTCCACCCAACCCACTCTCCTCAAAGTCTTCCTCCAAAACCTGCCGGATCAATCCCCCACCCCCCTCATCTCACTCCTCAAAAATACCCCGCCCCCACAACAACTTCGCCCCCTCACCCAAGGAAGCCCCGCACGCTGGAATAACACCCTCACCACCCAAGGCCAACTCGGCCCGAACACCCGCCCCTACGCCATCGATACGCTCACCGCCCCGGATAACAACCCCTGGCACTCCTGGCTCCGCTTCGGCGGTCTCGACTTCTTCCCGAACGGCACCCGCGCCGTAACCGTCACCTGGAACGGCGATGTCTGGCTCGTCGATGGCATCAATGACTCCCTCGCCGAACTCCACTGGAAACGCATCGCCACCGGCCTCTTCCAACCCCTCGGCGTCAAGGTCATCAACAACACCATCTACGTCCTCGGCCGCGACCAAATCACCCGCCTCCACGACCTCAACGGCGACCTCGAAACGGACTTCTACGAGAACTTCAACAACGACTGCATGGTCAGTGAACACTTCCACGAGTTCGCCAATGACCTCAAAACGGACGCAGAAGGCAATCTCTACTACATCAAATGCGCCCGCCATGCCCTCCCCGCCTCCCACCCCCATCACGGCACTCTCTTCAAAATCTCACCCGACGGCCAACAGAGCGAAATCGTCGCCCGCGGCTTCCGCGCGGTAAACGGACTCGGGATCGGCCCGAATAACGAAATCACCTGCGTCGATAACCAGGGCCACTGGATGCCCGCCAACCGCATCAACTGGGTCGAGCCCGGCGGCTTCTACGGCAATATGTGGGCCTGGCAGGACGAACCCAAACGTACCAACTACGACCAACCCCTCTGCTGGGTCCATAATTTCGTCGATCGCTCCGGTGGCACCCACCTCTGGGTCCCCGATAACCGATGGGGCCCGCTCTCCAATAAACTCATCACGCTCTCCTACGGCATGGGCCACATGTTCCGCATCTGGGAGCCGGGCCGTCTCGCCGCCCACAAGTCCACGTCGCGCCGCCTCGC
>JBJOII010000143.1:0-10322 GCA_046047235.1 Verrucomicrobiota bacterium
GGCAACGGCGGCGCGTTGCGCCACGCATCCGTAAGCGACCACAGATTCACCGGTGTGATGGATTGACCAAACCCCAGTGACCTGACGCTGCCATCACAAAATGCAAAGTTCGACCTTCCCGCGCGCCGGTTGGGCTTACCCCCGTGTCGCGCATGTTCCAACTCCTCCAGGTCGTTCCCCTTCTGCCCCTGCAAAACATCCATGTACACATGAGGCGAACCCGTCCTCTTCTCCCCAAAGCTGATCGTCTCCGCAGGCAACGGAACCGCAGCCAGCTTCATCCCATGGGGATACTGGTAGCGCATGAACCCCTCAAAAGCTTCGGAACCCAGCAGCTTCTCAAAATAATCATTCCACCCGTTGATCAGAAAACTGCGCCTCGACTCAGGCTCATCAGACGGACAGTGCAACAGCGTGATGTCCCCATAGTACGGGTAGAGGGCTCCCGGCCAATGCTGCGTGGCATCCCGCGGCGGCGCCTCGTCCCCGTGCTCACCCGCATACATCTCCAAAGCCATCTGCAACTGCCGCAGATTCGACAGGCAAAGCACAGTCCTCCCCTTCTCCTTGGCCCTCGATAACGTCGGCAACAATAAGCCGGCGAGAATACCGATCACCGCCACGACCACCAATAGTTCGATCAGGGTGAAACCCCTTGAGCCAAGGCCACTACCACGCTTCATGGCCCGACCTCCTCCACGGTTTCAGGCTTCTCAGGCCCGGCCCCGGAACCCGGCCTGAACCGTTGCATCAATTGTCCCATCGATTGCATCGCCCCCAGCACGGCATCGAATTCCTGCTGGCTCTTTGCCGCCAAAAGGGAATCCATGGTCCCGTCCAGCGTATTCAAGACAATCTGAACCATGGGTCGCATCTTCTCTGCCCCCTCACCCCCCATACCCGCCAACCCAACCTTCGCCTCCGCCACCCGGCCCTTCCAGGTCTCCGCCATCTCCGCCGGAACCCAACGCCCCTCGACCTGCACCATCTTCACCTCCCGACTGCCCTCCGCATCCGACGTCGCAAATGTCAGATAACCCTGACCAGCCTCCCCCGGCACAAACTCGATCTGCGCCTTGGTCATTGCCTCCCGTGCCTTCAGCAATGGATTCGTCCCGTCGGCACGAGGCGACAAACGCGCCAACTCCTCCATGTCACCCATGATCCTGCTCCCGGTCTTGGCCAGAAACATCCCCGGATCCATCGCGCGCAACGATTCCACCGACGATACCTCGCTCTCAACAAATGCCCTGAACATGCCCACCGAAAGCTCCCAGTTCATCCCGATGCTCGAATCAATCAGCGGGTTGTTCAAGGTCAGCGGACTGTTGAAAATAAACTCCTTCTTCTGCTCCAAAACCCGCACCCCCTTGTCCAACACCCGAAAGGCACGGTCATAGGCCTCAACATCCACCCCATTACAAAACTCCACGATCAAATCCCGGATGTCCTGCTGGTAACTCGGGGGCAGGGCCTCCCACAACACCTGCGGGCGGTTCGCCGCCAGCTCCTCCACCATAATCTCAACGGTATCCCGCGGCGTCTCCGCCTCTTCCACCACTGCACGCCGCCCACACCCCGTCGCCAGCACCACCGCAACCAACCCCATCCCCAAAAAACCGCCCAGCGACCTCCAGGAACCCAGCCGGCCCCGGCCCACCCCAATACACCCAATTCGCTTCATCGCTCGCATAGCACAACTCGATAACGGACTCCACTCATCCATCCTCAAAACCCGGCAAACCTAGCGCCAACTAACCGCCTCCGCCAGCCAAGACCCCACGTAAACTCTCCGCCACCTGACGCTGAAACCTCCCCCAGCCCGCCCCCCCATACACCGCCTGATTCATCTCCAACTCAACCCCCAAATACCAGCCCTCGCCGTGCTTCCGACGAAGCCCCGTCGTCAATCCATCCGCCCGCCCCAAATACGGATAGTTCACCCTCAACCTCAACCCCGGTTCCAGCCCTCCCAACGCGTCCAACCAGCGTCGACAAAACCCCGCCTCCGCCTTCCTCCGGCTGTCATACAACAGCGCCATATCCGCATTCCGCACCTCCCCACCCAGCTGAGGCGTAAAACTGTGCACCCCTACATGCACCACTCTCCGCCCCCCGGCAATCAACTCCTCCACCGCCTCCTCCACCGCCCGTCGATGCGGCCACCAATACCGCTCCAGAATCTTCTCCCGCTCCCGCCTCTCCAACCCCCGCGTGTAACACGACCAAATCCGCGGATTCGAAATGGACCGGTTCGCCTCCACCAACAACCGACTCCATGGCGTCGACAATAACGGCCGCCTGAACACCCGCGCCAAAGAACGCGCCAACGGCAACGCTCCCGGATCCCATCCCCGATGACTCTCCAAAACCTCCGCCGCCCTAGCAAACAAGCCAGCATACTCCCGCGGAATGCGGTTCCCCGCATGCTCACAGGTCAGCAGCAAAATATCACTACCCGCCGTTTCAGATCGCATTTCCATACTCCACTCCCATCTCCCTTCTTCAATATCCCATATCCGTTCTCCCATACCCGACCCCCACTCTCTCCCCTCTACAATCTCCACTCTCCCTGCGGCGCGACACCGCGCGCCGCATCAGCCCTTCCGCCTTCGCCAAGGCTATGGCGGACAGGCAGCCCTCAGCCCTCAGCCCTCAGCGCTCTGCGCCTCCCGCTTCCCGCTTTGCGCTGACCCCCACCACCTCCGCGGCTCGCCGAACCACCTCCAGCTCTACCGCATCAAGTTGGCTCATCAGGGAACGCCCCCGCAAATCAAACGACCGCTCCCGCACCCCACCTTCATCCGATCTCGAACTTCCATTATGCAGGCACCAGCCCGCCCCGCGCCCCCGCACCGCCCCAGCCAAGTCTTCAAGATAGTCTGCCACCTCCGGCTGCCATCGGCCATATCCACGCCTGAAAGGCTCCTGATAATGCACAGGCCTCACGATTCCCAGCCGGCTCATCGCCTCCAAACAAATGCGCGTGTGACTCTCCGTCTCCCCCGGCGAACCCGCCTCCCTTGGCCGATGCGGCGCAACAAAATCCAAACCCGCATCCAGCAAGGCCTCACGCACATACGCCTCCCCCAAATCATGCCCACCAAATGAGGCCGTCACCAACAAGTCCGGATCCAATCGCCGCACCAAATCCCGTAACTCCCTCACCTCGCCCGTCGATACATACCGCGCATCCCGAACATCCCGTTCGTTCGCTAAGTCCAAATACCAATTCGTCCATCCTCTCAAAGCAACTACAATCACCTCAACCGCAGCCCGATGCGACGCCATGTCGCGCACCACTCCCCCAGCTCCCGACTTCCCCCTCGTCAAGGTCACGTCCACCACCATCCCCCGCTCATCACAGGCCCGAACCAACGCCTTCAACCGCGTCAGATAAGGCTCCCTCGCCCCTCCATCTTCCCCCACCGCTGAAACATCCCCACCATGTGACCACGTCGCCCAGACCCGCACCCAGTTGAAGCCCGCCTGCCTCAGCGCATCCAGATCCGTGCTCAACGTCTCCTCCGACGCCCCAAGCCCCCCGTAATAACTCGCCCCCAACAGAAAGACCGGCTCCCCATCCACGGTAAAACGCGCTCCATCCAACCCCAAATCCGCACCCTGCAGCGCCGCCTCCCACACACAGATCCACGTCACAAAAACAGCCAGTATCCTCAAACGCATTGGTGTCCTTTCTGATTCCCTACGACATCCTTCTGCTGCACAAAACCACAACTTTCAATCCTGCCCCCAACAAACACCCGCCACACGTTCATAACATTCAAGACATCAGATCGTTTAACAATGCACGGATTCGTAACACCCGCTCAATCAGTCGATACGAAATGATGCTTATGACCGAGAATCAAACCAGCCTGGCTCCCACGAAACCAGCCTACGCTCTCAATCAGCCGCACCCTGCCCGCCTCAAATACCTCACCGGCTTCATGGCAGCAGTCGCCCTTGGCTTCGGCGGCCTCCAAGGCGCCAGCGACGACAACCAGGTCCTCCGTGAACTGATCGAAATCCTCCGCGCAAAAGGCTCCATCACCACCGAGGAATATGACGCACTGAAAAAGGCCTCAGCCACCGAACCCGCCACCAGCACCGAAACCCACGCTGCACCCGAAGTCCCCGCCACGCCACCCGCGGAGCCCACACCGGACACGGAGAAACCCAAACGCCGGGATATCTTGGCTGATCAAACATCCTCCCCCATCACTCCTCTGCCCAAAGAGGCCAAATGGTACGACAAAATTGGCTTCGGCGGCTATACTCAGGTCCGCTACGCCACCGTCTGGAATCAAGAAGGTGAAGACCTCAATGTGCCCGCCGACAAGTCAGCTTCTAACGACCAAAGCTTCTTCCTCCGCCGGGGCCGCATCAAGTTCTCCGGAGACGTCCACCCCCACCTGTACCTCTACAGCCAAATGGACTTCGCAGGATCAACAGCCAGCGGAGGATCCTTTGCCATCGGAATGAAGGACCTCTACGGCGACATCTCCCTGGATGCCGACAAAGCCTACCGCTTCCGCGTCGGCCAATCCAAAGCCCCCTTCGGTTGGGTCAATATGCAGTCCAGCCAGGATCGAGCTCCACTCGAACGACCGGATGGTATCAATAGCGCAGCCGAAGGCGAACGTGACCTGGGAGTCTATTTCATGTATGCCCCCCAGAAGTCCGCTCGCACCTCAAGGAACTCGTCAAAAGCGGCCTCAAAGGCTCCGGCGATTACGGCATGTTCACGGTCGGCGCCTACGCCGGCCAAGGTCCAAATCGCACCGATCTAAACGGAGAACCCCACCTCCTCGCGAGGCTCACCTACCCCTTCAAACTTGCCAATGGCCAGTTCGTCGAAGTCGGCGCCCAAGCCTACACCGGTAACTTCGTCGTCACTACAGCCCCAATTAATGGCGTAACACCCAGCCAGGACAACCGCGGGGTAACCGACCAGCGCGTCGGACTCTCCGCCGCCTGGTATCCCCAACCCTTCGGTATCGAGGCCGAATGGAATATCGGACGCGGCCCCCGCCTCACTGATGACTACACCAGCCTGGAAAGCGACTTCCTGCACGGCGGTTACGTCCAGCTTAATTACCAGGTCGAACCCAAGCTCGGCCGCTTCTTCCCCTTCGCCCGCTGGAACTACTATGAAGGCGGACGAAAGTTCGGTGCCAACGCGCCTTTCGAACGCGTAAACGAACTCGATTTCGGCTTCGAATACTCCCCCTGGAAACCAGTTGAACTCACGGTGGCCTACACGCACACCATCAACCGCACCAACACCAAAGGTGCCCCCTACGACGATACCACCAACGCCGACCGCCTCAGCTTCCAGGCCCAGATCAATTACTAACCTGATCCACCACTTACGACACCGGGATGGAGGCACGGAGCAATCCGTCCTCCATCTCTAGCGTACGGTCAAAGACCTCCAGCGCCCGGTGATCATGGGTCACCACCACCACCCCTGCCCCCCTCTCGTGCGCCACCTTCCGGAATAACTCCATCACCTGCCGCCCCCGATGACTGTCCAGCGCCGCAGTCGGCTCATCCGCCAGGATCAAGCTCGGACGGTTCGCCAAAGCCCTCGCCACCGCCACCCGCTGCTGCTGCCCTCCCGATAACGCCTCCGGTAAATTCCACGCCCGATCACCCACACCCAAGTAATCCAGCAACTCCAAAGCCCGCTCCCGTGCCTCCCGCGCCGGCACATCGTTGATCTCCATCGCCACCTGAACGTTCTGCACCGCGTTCAAGAACGGAATCAGGTTCGCCTTCTGAAAAACAAAACCCAAATGCTGACGACGAAACGCCCGCAGATCCACCAACGCCTCCTCCCCGTCCAACACACCCACACCACCGATCAGAATGCGTCCGGAACTCGGGGGATTAATCAACCCCATCGCCGTCAATAAAGTCGATTTCCCCGCCCCGCTCGGCCCCAATAAAGCCACCACCTCGCCAGGCATCACCCGCAGGCTCACATCCCGCATCGCCACCACCTCGGTGTTGCCACTGCCATACACCTTGGTCAACCCCATGACCTCAATCGCCGGCGTCGCACTGCCCTCACTCGTCCTCATCATGACAACACCTTGTTCGGTTCCACCCGCAACGCCTTCCAAATCCCCAGCACGCTCGCCAATACGGATATCACCACTACCACCCCGGCCAACGCCGCCAAATCCCCCGGCGTGATCAATACCCGCCTCGGAAACCGCGGAAACACCCACCCCCCCAAATACCACGCAATCCCAAAACCCAACATCCCCAACAACAACGCCTGCTGCAAAATCAAACCCACAATCATCGAGTTCCGCGCCCCCATCAGCTTCAACATCGCAATGTCATGGATCTTGTCCAACGTCAGGGTATACAAAATCAACGCCATGATGATCGTCGATATCACCACCAGCAATATCCGGAACAAACCAATCTGACGCCGCGCCTTGTCAATCATCCCGCGAATCAAAAAAGCCTCCTGATCATCCCGCGTGTGCACCGATACATCCGGCCACGCCGCCACCGCAGCCGCCACACCCCGCACATCCACCCCAGACTCCACCCGCACGGTCACCGCACTCACCATCGGCGGACCCAATGCCGGCACACCCGAAGACAGCCCTCCACCACGCTCCACCAAAACCGGCTGCACTCGACCCAGATCCATCCCCTGCGCCCGCGCCACCCGACCCGCCCGCTCCAGCCGGATGGTCTCCCCCGATAAATTAAACTGCACCGACTGCGCATCGCTCGTGGTCAGAAACGCCACTCCATCCCCACCCGAAGACACCATCCCCTTCGTCACCCCCACCACTGTGTAGCTGTCCTTCCCCAGCTCCAAACGCTCCCCCAAAGCCAATCCCAGCGAGGCATCCGCAATCATCTCGTAATGCGCCTGCCCCAATGCACGCCCCGCCACCAACGTCACCCATTCACCCCGATCCTCCGGCCAGGACAAACCATGGATGTTCATCCGCAAAGGACGCCCCTCATGCTCCCGCTGCACGTTGTGCGAAACAAATGTCCGCGCAGTCGCCACCCCCGGCACCGCCCGCAACCGATGCTCCAAATTCGCCGGAACCCGCGAGATCTCCGCAAACGGACCCCGCGTCCCCTTCTGCACCACCCACAAGTCCGCCCCAATGTGATCCACCACGACCAGCGCATCATCAATCATCCCCCGGTAAATCCCGCTCATCCCCAGCACGATCATCAACAACAAGCCAATCCCCACCGCCGTCAGCAAAAACCGACCGCTGTTGTGCCGAATGTCCTGTGCCGCCAAGTTCATGAGCGCTTGATCCTTTGCCCATCCACCAAGCCGCCACGCTTGCCCGGCATCACACCCACCACCACATCACCCTCCTCCAAACCACCCAATACCTCCACACCTTTCAACCCGGTCAACCCTAACTCCAAACCCCTCCAATGAGCCCGCCCACGCTCAAATACAAACACCCCGGGCTCACCCTCCCGCCACCCCACAAACTGACGCGGCAACAATAAAACCGACGCCTTCCTCGCCGTCTCGATGTAAACCTCACCCCGTTGCCCCACCGCCCAGTTCGAGGGTAATGCCTCCACTCGAACATCCACCACAAACTCCCGCGTCTCCCGATCCGCCTCCCTCCCCAAACGAACCACCACACCCTCAAAACTCCGGCCCGGCTCCGACCGAAACACCACCCGCGCCACCTGCCCGGTCGCCAACCCCGCCATCGCACTCTCCCCCACCCACGCGGATAGCCAAAGTTCCTCCAACGAAACCAAGCGCATCACGGAACTCCCCGGCACCACCACATCCCCCGGATCCCGATCTCTCCGCACAATCAAACCCGCATACGGACTCACCAGCTCGGTGTAACCCAATCGCTCCCGCTCATACATCAGGCTCCGATCAGCCTTCACCACCTGCCGCTGCGCCTCCACGGTCGCCGCCTGTGCCCGACGTAAATCCGACTCCGCCACCCGCAACTGCTCCATCGCCTTGTCCCGGTCCGCCAGGGAACTCACCCCGTCCCGCAATAAATCCGAAACACGCTGATAATCCTGCTTCGCCTGCTCCTCCACCGCGGCAGCCCGCGCCTCGTCAATCTCCACCCGCTCCGCCGTCGCCTGCGCCGCTTCCAACGCCGCCTCCGCCACCGCAACCTGCTGCCTCAACTCGCTGTCGTCCAACCGCGCCAAAACCTGCCCGACCTCCACCTCATCACCCTGATCCACCAACACCTCCACCAACTGCTCCTGAATCCGCGGACTCACAGTCGTCGCCAGCTTCGCCTCCAAGGTCCCCGTCCCCATCACTTCCGCCACCAACAAACCTCTCCCAACCTCATGCGAAATCACCGGCACCGGTGCAAAACGCGTCTTGAATACCACAAACGCCACCACCACCAGCACCACCACCCATTTCAATGCTCCACGCACCCGACGAGACATGCCCGGAGATCGCCTCAACTTGGATTCTGATTCAGCCACCCTCAAGCTGATCCCATACCTCACACAAAAGTTACAGGAGTTTCCCGACCAACCTCCCCCTCGTTGACCTAAGTCAAATATCCTGTTCCCATAACCCAACCGCCGTGCGCCCCCACACCCTCATTCCAACTTGCCTCATCATCATCGCGTTCCAGCTCGCATGCTCCCCCGCAACTGGCGCTACAAACGCCCAAACACCACCCTCCCCTCACAACTCCCGCTTCGGTCTCAATGTCTCCCAACCCTCCCTCGCGCCCCGACTACAAACTCTCGGCATCGGCTGGGTCCGCTTCGAAAACCTGAAATGGCCCTTCGTCTCCCCCGCACCCCACACCTACGCGTTCGATGGATCCGTCTCCCCCTGGCATGTCAATACCGACACCATCCTCCAAGCCTACCGCTCCAATAATCTCCAAATCCTCTCCTACATGTTCCTCACCCCGGAATGGGCCTCCACCGCACCGCCTGACACGCCAGCCAATCGCATCCTCACCTTCCCCCCCACCGATCCTGCACTCTTCGGCGAATTCTGCTTCCAAGTCGCCGCCCGCTACGGCAACACCTCCCACCCCGCAGAAAAACTCCTCACTCAGGACAAACAATCCGGCCTCGGCCTCGTCCATCACTTCGAAATGTGGAACGAACCCGGACTCAACCCCAGACCCGACGCCACCTGGGGCGGTTGGTCAGCCCCCCTCAAGGACTACTACCGCATGATGCGCCACGGCGCTGAAGCCATCAAACAAGCCGACCCCACCGCCCAGGTCACCAGCGCAGGCTACGCCGGCATTGCCGTGGAAACTGTCGACCACCTCCGCACCTATACCTACCCCGATGGCAAACACCCGCTCGACTTCATCGATATCCTCAGCGTCCACTATTACTCCGGACTCGAACCCCCGGAAACCGCCCGGGGCGATGGCAACTCCCCATCCCCCAATGGCCTCACGCTAGAGTCCGGACTCAAAGCCCTCACCAGCTGGCGCGACCAACACGCTCCCAAACTCCCCATCTGGCTCACAGAAACCGGCTACGATTCCGCCGGCCCCTTCGGCACCACGGAAGACATTCAGGCCGCCCGCCTCCCACGCATGGTGATGCTCGCCCTCGCCTTCGGTATCGACAAAGTCTTCGTCTACCGCGAATCCGGATCCACCCCCACCAAACACGCCTGCTCCGGACTCCTCCGCAATGATCTTTCGGAAAAACCCTCCTGGACCACCTACGCTACCCTCCTCAACCAGTTCACTCACGTCCACGGCGGCGCCACACGTCTCCCACACCCCAACCCCAACGTCTGGCTGCTCCAATGGCAGTCCAACCACCATACCCTCATCACCGCATGGACCACCCAGGATACCACCCCGCTCCTCCTCGACCTCCCCGCCCACGCCATCACCAACGCCTTCGGCCAATCCCTCCCCACCCATAACACCACCCAACTCGAGCTCTCCACCTACCCTACCTATATCCATCAACCCCAGCAATAACCCCCAACCCACCCACCCTCTCCCCTCTCCCATCTCCCTTTTTCAATATCCAATATCCAATATCCGATCCCCCATATCCGATCTACGACCTCCCATCTCCCATCTCCCATCTCCCATCTCCCATCTCCCATATCCCACATCCCATCTACGATCTACGATCTACGATCTCCCATCCCCCCCACCCCTTAACCCTCCACCGCCGCGGCCAACACCAACGCCCCCACCGGCACCGCATCCTCCGCCAAGCTGGCCAACACCACCTCCGGCCCCGGCCTGAACGCCTCCATCACCATCCCCGGCAACCGCTCCGCCACCGCCGCCCGCAAAGGCTCACCCAATAACGCC
>JBJOII010000144.1:0-10296 GCA_046047235.1 Verrucomicrobiota bacterium
TCAGGAGCACGGGGTCGGGTTGGGTGGATACTACGGAGCGCTGGGGTTTGGCGGAGTTGACGGGGTTATGGACGGGGGTGGTGGCGGGCGATTTTGATGGGGATGGGCGTCCGGATCTTGTGGTGGGCAATTGGGGTAGGAATTCCTTGTACGAGTTGGATCGGCCCGAGAGGGTTGGGTTATTTTATGGAGATTTTGAGAAGGACGGCGTGCTGGAGGTGATAGAAGCGGGGAGTCAGGAGGGGCGGTGGTATCCGTTGAGGTCGCGGACGTGGTTAGCGAGGGGGATGCCGGACCTGGTTCAGCGTTATCCCACGCATGAAGCGTATGGGTTAGCGACGGTGGAGGAGATCTTGGGCGAGCGGTTGCGTGAGGTTAGGCGGCTGGACGCGGTGAATTTGGAGACTACGGTATTTCTGAATCGTGGGGGTAGGTTTGAAGCCGTGGCATTACCGGCGGAGGTTCAGCGGGCTCCTGTCTTTGGGGTGGCGGTGGGCGATTATGACAGTGACGGCAGGGAGGACATTTTTCTGGGGCAGAATTTTTATGGTGGGGGCTGGGATTTGACGCGCGAGGACGCAGGTGGGGCGATGTGGTTACGGGGGAGGGGGGATGGGACCTTTGAGGTCATGGCGCTTTCGTTGTCTGAGACCGGTGAGCAGCGGTCGGTGGCCTTGGCGGATTATGATCATGACGGTCGGGTGGACATGGTGGTGGGGCAGAGCGACGGTCCATTCAAGCTGGTGCGGAACCTGAGTGCGGGTCGGGGGCTTCGGGTGCGTTTGGTGGGGCCTGGGGGGAATCCTCACGGGGTGGGAGCGCGGATGCGGGTGGTGTATGAGGGTGGGCAGTATGGGGCGGCGAGGTGGGTTCAGGCTGGATCGGGCTATTGGGGCCAGGACAGTGTGGTTTGTGTGATGGGGGTTGGGCCGGGGGCGCGGGAGCTGGAGGTGGTTTGGCCAGATGGTGGTGAACAGAGAGTTGCGTTGGGAGCCGGGGTTTTGGAGCTTGAGGTTATTCATGATGATGTTGAGCCGTGATTTGCTTTTTGTGCCGGTACTTGGGCTGGTGCTCTTGTGTGGGGTGGCGGGTTGTGACCGGGGTATGGAGGTTGGCGCCGGGCTGCCGGAGGAGCGGGAGGTTGTGCAAGTGGTGCCGATGACGAACATGGTGTTGGTGTCGGCGGGTGCTTATTTAAGAGGGGGGCATGAGGTTGTCCTGAGCAGGGATTTTTGGGTGGGGCGCTACGAGGTGACGCAGGGGGAGTATGAGCAGCTGGCGGGAAGCAACCCGAGTCATTTTGTCGGGGATGCGCGGTTGCCGGTGGAGAAAGTCAGTTATATGGGGGCGGTGGAGTATTGCCGGTTGTTGAGCGAGAGGGAGCGTGGGGCGGGACGTTTGCCGGAGGGTTATCTCTATCGATTGCCGACGGAAGCGGAGTGGGAGTATGCGTGCCGTGCGGGATCGACCAACCGTTTTAGTTTTGGGGATGGCGAGGTGGGCGCGGGTGATTACGCCTGGACCTCGGAGACGAGTGAGGGGAGGACGCATCCGGTTGGGGAGAAGCTGCCCAATGCATGGGGGTTGTATGACATGCATGGGAATGTCTGGGAGTTATGTCATGACTGGTTTGAGGTTTTTCCGACGAACGCCGTGACGGATCCTATGGGGCCGGGGAAGGGTGAGTATCGGGTTTTTCGTGGGGGCGGGTGGGATCATGAGGCGAAGTTTGCGCGTTGTGCCAATCGTTTCATGATGGGGCCTTCCAACGGGATTTACTTTGTGGGGTTTCGGGTGGTGCTGGCGCGGGGGGGTGTTGGGCAGCGGTGATGGTGGGGTGTGCGTAGCCTGAATTCCTTACAAATGGTCCTTTACAGGATTTGTTTATAGTCCAGATTAGCCCATAAGCCCTGACCTAGTAAGGATAGGTCGTTTGGACCAAACCCAGAATAGTTCCCTATTGTCTGTATGAAGACTCCCCAACGAATTGCTTGTGCGGGTGTCGCGGCGTTGCTGCTGCACACTGCTGCCTGGGCCAATGACATTGAGCCGGGCAAAGAATACTACACGGCGATCAAGGCGCCGAACCCCATCGTGTTGGATGGCGATCTATCCGAGTGGAGCGGAGCGGCTCTGCTGGCGGATCCTCGATTTTCGGTGCCGAAGGGTTCAGGTGATGCTGGTGAGCTGGTGTTTTTTGAACTTTATGATGCGGGTGGTCCGGGGACGGCGGTATGGACGGGGCCGGACGACCAGACTTCTGCGGTGCAGGTGGTCTACGATGACGACAACGTCTATTTCGGGTTCATCGTGACGGACGAGTATCATGAGAACTCGGCGAACAGTGCGTGGAACGGCGACTCAGTTCAGTTGATGATTGCGAACTCCACGAGGGATCAGCAGGTAGCGCTTTACAACTATGCTTTGGGGGGTGTTGAGGAGGCGTTGGGGGATGTGATTGTGATGCACGAGGCGGGGCCTGGTGGTACCGAGGCCGTGGTGACGCGGAATACGACCACGAAGCGGACTACGTACGAGATCAAGTTGCCGAAGGAATCTCTGGCGTTGGATGCTTTGGGTGCAGGGGTTCGCTTTGGTTTGGGCATGGCGATCAACGATGGGGATCAGGAGGCTCCGGGGCAGCAGGGTTGGGGTGGACTGGGGGCGCACGCCCTGGTGTTTGGCAAATCTCCTTCGGAGACGGCATTGGTGACCTTGGCGGCTTCCAATGACATTGAGCCGGGCAAGGAGTATTACACGGCAAACCCTGCGCCTGCGCCGGTGGTAGTGGACGGGTTATTGAACGAGTGGGGAGGTGTGCCGGTGTTATCGGATCCCAGGTTTGCGATTCCGAAGGGGTCGGGGAGGAACGGCGAACTGGTGTTATTTGAGTTGTATGATGCGGGTGGTCCGGGGACGGCGGTCTGGACCGGGCCGGATGATCACACGTCGGCCGTGCAGATTGTTTACGATCAGGACAATGTGTATTTCGGTTTTGTGGTGACGGATGAGTATCACGAGAACTCGGCGAACAGTGCATGGAACGGGGACTCGATCCAGCTGATGATTGCTGACGGGGACCAGGCCCAGCAGGTGGCTCTTTACAACTATGCACTGGGGGGTGTTGAGGAGAATCTGGGCAGTGTGATTGTGATGCACGAGTCGGGGCCCGGGGGGACTGAGGCGGTGGTGACGCGGAACACGACCACGAAGCGCACGACTTATGAGATCAAGTTACCGGCTGCTTCGTTAGGGATGGCGGAGCTGGGTTTGGGCACTCAATTCGGGTTAGGGATGGCGATCAACGATGGGGATAAGGATGCCCCGGGACAGCAGGGATGGGGTGGTTTGGGGGCGCATGCACTGGTGTTTGGCAAGTCTCCGGAGCAGACGGCATTGGTGACTCTGGGGGTTGGCGGGGTGAGTGCTGACCTGATGTTCCTGAGTGCGATCAACCCGACGGCTGAGGGATTTGCGTTCCGGGCCAACGACAAGGGCTCGTCGATTGTGGATCCGGATTCGGCGAAGTTGACGATTGACGGTGTTGAGGTAGCGCTGACGGTGAGTCCGAAGAATCTGGACGCGACGGACTTTTCATATACGCGGGCGGTGCCGTTGCTGCCGGGTAGTGAGCATACGTATTCGATCGAGATCAGCGACCTGAGCGGGAACACGATTGTAGACACGAGCACTTTCACTGTGCGGCGTTATGGTTTGCTGACGCCGTCGATGAAGGCGGTGTCGGTGGACACATCGAAGCCTGGTTTCTTGTGGCGCATGTTCCAGAACGACAGTTACACGCACACGACGTTGGCGGAGACGGAGCTGGCGTTGGCGGGGCAGCTGGTGGACGGGAATGGGACGCCGGTGACGCAGAATCTGGCTGATCCGACCATGGTTGGTGTGGCCTTGGGCAACGGGGTACAGTCTGGACCGCTGGTACAGTTTGAGATTGCGACCGTGATCAACCTGGTTGAGTTCTCGGACGATCCGCCGACAGGTATTTTCATTCCGGACGACGTGATGCCTGGCATTCCCGGGACGGGTAACGGGCATGATGGTATTGATGCGGAGATCATCACCTTTGTGGACCTGCCTGCCGGGTGGGTCACATTGGGCTTTAATGGCAACGACGGTTTCCGGATGCAGGGTGGTTACATCAACAGTCCTGCTGACGGGATTCTGCTTGGGGAGCGTGAGGGTGCGGTTGGCGGCAGTGGGACGCAGGAGACCCTCTTCAGCGTGTATGTGCAGGAGGCGGGGGTTTATCCCATTCGCACCATCTGGCAGGAGGGGGCGGAGTATTCGAGCCTGGAGCTGTTCTCGGTGTTGCCAGACAGCGACACGAAAGTGTTGATCAACGGCAGTGCGGCGGGGGCTTTGAAGTCTTATCGCATTGGTGTGGCTCCGGACATGCCGACGGACTTTACGTTGTCGGTTGGCGGTGCGGGGGGCAGTTTGGAACTGAGCTGGGATCAGCCGGGTGTGGTGTTGCAGGAGTCGACCGACCTGATCAACTGGACAGATCTCAGCACGGCGACTTCGCCATTTACGCCGGACACCACGGCGAACTCGGGTGCGTATTATCGCCTGAAGCAATAAGCGTTCGCGGGTTGGGTTACTGAAGGTATGGACGACCAAGCCGGGGGGCATTGCTCCCCGGCTTGTTGTTGTGTTGGGGTGGGTGTGGGGGTCAGGAGCGGCGCCACCATTCTGAGCGGATGAGCTGGTGGTTAGACAGGGACTGGTTATGAAGAGAGAATCCTGCTTGGGCGAGGTATGGGTTGGGGTTGGCGAGGTGGTTGGCGGGCAGTCGTGTCAGGAGTTGGAAGGCAGGGTACATGAGGTTGAGCAGCAGTTTTGAGCGGGCGCGGCGCCATCCTGAGGCAGGCAGATTGAAGTCACTGATGAGCCAGGAGGCGTTATTGGAAGCGGCTTGGCTGAGGCATTGGATGGTTTTCTGGAGGAGATCGGGGGTGAAGCAATCGAGGAAGAAGTGGGTGGTGATGAGGTCACAGTTTTGGGTTGGGGGGGAGGCGAGGGGCAGGCTGGCATGGATCCACTGGACGCGGTGTTCAGAGGGCTGGGTATGCAGCCAGGTTTTGCGTGCCTGGGAGAGCATGGCGGCGCTGGCGTCGATCACGTAGAAGCGGGCTTTTGGCCAGAGGGGGGCGATGATTTCGAGGAAGCGCCCTGGACCTTCACCGGCGAGCAGGACTTTTTTGGGGTGTGGCAGGTGATGGATCCATCGGGTTCGGGCTTGTTGGAGGAGGGTGCCGGCGAGGAGTTTTTCGAGCCAGCGGTAGTGGGGTGCGAGTGGATCAAAGCTCATGGTGGCGGGACCAGTAGAGCCAGGAGGCGAGGGCTCCGGCGGAGTAGGCGGCGACATCGAGGGGGTCACCGACTGTGGCCATCAGATGGGGGCCGATGCATTCGAAGAGGATGGACCAGACGGTGAGGGTTGCGCAGATCTCGAGAGCGGAGGGGTAGTGGTCATGAGTGCGGAGGTGGAGGCGGCGTTGGATATAGAGGAGGGGGGGCAGGGCGCAGGGGATGAGCCAGAGATCGTTGAAATGGGAATGGAGGAAGGGGGAGTCTGTGAGGGGTTTGAGCAACCACCGGTTCAGGGTGTAGGCGGTGCAGCCGGCGAGGCAGAGCGGGTCGAGCAGGTAGCGGAAGCGTTTCAAAGGAGGGCTAGGATGAGCAGGCCGAACCCGAGTGTGATGGTGAGTTTGAGTAAGATTGTCATGGGGTGGAGTATAGCGGGTGAGGGTGTTGGGGGTGAAGAGCAAGTCGTGGGAGATCTTTTGGCAGATCGCGCTTGAGCGGGAGTGGTGGTCGGGGGCAGGTTGCGGGGCAGATATACGAGGTGAGTTATGGGAGTTGGAGGTATGAAGCGAAGGTCGATACTTTATGTGACGGGGACGGATACGGGGGTGGGCAAGACGGTATTGAGTGTTTTGCTGACTCGTCGTTTGTTGTCGTTGGGTTTGGATGTGTGGGGATTGAAGCCTGTGGTATCCGGGGGGCGTGAGGACGCGCGGCTACTGCATGGGGTTCAGGGAGGGGGTGTGCCATTGGAGGTGGTGAATCCGTGGCATTTTCGGGCGGCTTTGGCTCCTCCTTTGGCGGCGCGGCGGCAGGGTGTGCGTGTGGAGCTTGATGCTGTGGTGGGGCATGTGCGGAGCTGTGTGGTATCGGGGCGGGCGTTGATTGTTGAGGGTGCGGGAGGTTTATTGAGTCCGTTGGGGGAGGGTTTTGATTCGCGGGATTTGATCAGGGCGTTGCGGGCGATCCCGGTTATTGTGGCGGCGAACCGTCTGGGTGCGGTGCATCAGGTTCGGGCGGTGCTGGCTGGGTTGCCGCGGTGGCAGCGTGTGCGGGCGGTGGTGGTGTTGTCGGGTGAGAAGAAGGGAGCGGCAGCGGCGAGCAATGCCGCGTTGCTGCTCGAGTTTGAACCTGGGCTGAGGTTGGTTGAGTTGCCGTGGGTTGAGCGGTGGCAGGGCGGGGGTGAGTTGGGGGGCGCGGTTGGGGAGGCGTTAGATCAGGTGGCGAAGTTGGCGGGGTGGTTGGGAGATTAGCCTGTGGGGCCGCGGCGTTGGTCGAGTTTCAGGCCGGGGTGATCGTGTTTTCGGCCGTGGACGAAGACGGCTACCCATTCAGCGAGGCGCTGGCCGAGGAGGCGGCAGTTTTCGCGGGAGTCTTCGTCGCGGGGTTCACGGGCGGTGATGGCGCCATAGTGGGGGGTGCTGAGTTTGCCGCCGTAGTCGGTGACGCCGAACACGAGGAATCCGAAGTTGATCAGGATATTGAGGATGGACTGGCAGGTCATTTCGGTGCCGCCTCCCCACCCTCCGGAGGAGCTGAAGGCGCAGCCGATTTTGCCGTCGACCTTCATCCAGTGTTCGAGCATGGGTTCGTCCCAGAAGCGTTTCATTTTCCAGGAGAGGAGCCCCATATTGGTGGGGCTGCCGACGGCGATACCTTCGCACCAGTGGACGTCATCGGGTTTGGCGTCCTCGACATTGAGGAGGCGGACTTCGGTTTCGGCGATGCGTTTGGCGCCTTCGGCGACGAGTTCGGCCATTTTGGCGGTATTACCGGAGTGGGAGTCAAAGAGGACGAGGATACGGTTCATGGTGATGGGGGGGGTTAGATATCGTCAAGGATGATGCGGATGGCCTTGATGAGTTCGTCGGGTTTGAAGGGTTTGGTGAGGTAGGCGCTGGCTCCGAGGCTCATGGCGGTTTGTCGGCTTTGGGCGTCCTGGCGTGCGGTGAGGATGATGATGGGGATACGGGTGTCTTCGGTGGTGAGGCGGCCGAGCCAGCGCATGACCTCGAAGCCATCGAAGGCTCCGCCGGCGAAGGGGTAGGTGGCGGGGAGTCCGAGGTCTAGCACGATGAGGTCGGGGTGGGTGCTTCTGGCTTTGGAGACGCCTTCTGAGCCATCGTAGGCGTGGAGGACTTCGTAACCGGAGTCACGGAGGAGGTCCCGCAGGGCACGTTGGATGACGCGGTCATCCTCCACCAGGAGCAGCTTTTTTTTGGTGGGTTGGTTAATGGCGGGGGGCGGGACGGGGTCTGGAGTCATAGCTCTGAGGGTAATCCTTCCTACAATGCATGTAGGACAACAAGGATTTTCCCCGTGGCTGACTAGGCTTTACGTTCGCGGATGGTCTCGAGGATTCCGGCGATGGCTTCGTTGCGGGGTTTGACGCCGCGGTTGCCCTGTCCGTGGAGGCGGAGGGCGACGTTGCCGGCGTCTTTTTCACGTCCGCCGATGACGAGCATGGTATGCACCTTGGCTTGTTCGGCGCGCTGGATTTTGCCGTTAATTTTGTCGGTACCGAAGTCGCTTTCCACGCGGACCCTGGCGGTGCGGAGTTCCTTGACGATGGAGTGGGCGTAATCGACGAGGGATTCTTCATCACCGATGGTGAGGACGCGGACTTGTTCCGGGGCGAGCCAGAGGGGGAAGTTGCCGGCGTAATGTTCGATGAGGAAGCCGATGAAGCGTTCGTGGGTTCCGAGGGGTGCCCGGTGGATGCAGAGGGGGGTTTTGTCGGTATTATCGCGGTCGCGGTAGGTGAGGCCGAAGCGTTTAGGGACGGCGAAGTCGACCTGGTTGGTGGCGAGGGTAAATTCGCGGCCGATGGCGCTCCAGACTTGGACATCGATTTTAGGGCCGTAGAAGGCGGCTTCGTTGGGGACTTCGATGTAATTGATGCCGCTATTTTTGAGGACATCCCGGACCATGTTTTCGGTTTGGATCCAGAGTTCGGGTTCATCGACGAATTTCTGGCCGAGGCGTGAGGGGTCATGGGTGCTGAAGCGCATGACGTATTTATCGAGGCCGAAGACCTTGAAGTATTTGAGGTACATCTCATTGACTGCGTGGAATTCCTCGGCGAACTGGTCGGCGGTGCAATAGATATGGGCGTCGTTCATGTTGAGGGATCTGACGCGCATGAGGCCGAAGAGTTCGCCTGATTGTTCGTAGCGGTAGCAGCAGCCATATTCGGCGAGGCGGAGCGGGAGGTCACGGTAGCTGCGGGGTTCGGCGGCGAAGATGCGGTGGTGGTGGGGACAGTTCATGGCCTTGAGGAAGTAGCGTTGGCCGAGGCTGTCTTGTTCGAGGCTGATTTCGAGGGATTCCTTTTCGAGTGCTTTGAGCTGGTCATCATCGGAGCTGAGCCCTTTGGCTTTGAGGCCGAGGATGGCATCGACGATTTCGAATTTTCGGGCGGAGAGGGCTTCGTGGCGTTTGCGTTGGTCTTCTTCGAGGAGGACCATGGGGGGGAACATGGATTCGGCGTAATAGGGGAGGTGGCCGGATGTTTTGTACATGCGTTCCCGGGCGAGGTGGGGGGTGCGCACGCGGTGGTAGCCGGCGTCAAACTCGGTTTCCTTGGCGAGTTGTTCGAGTTCTTCAACGAGGACCGTGCCTTTGGGGAGCCAGAGGGGCATGCCGGGGCCGACGTAGTCGGGGTCGACGGCGAAGAGGCCCATTTCGGTGCCGATTTTTCTGTGGTCGCGTCGTTTAGCTTCCTCGAGCATATCGAGGTAGGCTTGGAGCTCGGTTTTATTTTTGAACGCGGTGCCGTAGATACGTTGGAGTTGGGGGTTATTTTCGTCTCCTTTGTAGTAGGCGCTGGCGACGGACATCAGCTTATAGGCGCCGATGTTACCGGTTCGCATGACGTGTGGGCCGGCGCAGAGGTCGATGAAGTCCCCGTTTTGGAAGTAGCTGATGGGTTCGCCTTCGGGGATGGCTTTGAGGAGGTCGAGTTTATATTTGCTGGGGGTATTCCGTTCTGAGATGGCGCCGAGTCTTCCGGACTGGGCGTCGCGGATGGCTTGTTCGCGGTCGACGGTGATTTTTTCGAAGACCTGGTTGGCTTTGATGATTTTTTTCATCTCGGCCTCGATGGCGGTGAAGTCATCGGGGGAGATGCGGTGGTTGAGTTCGACGTCGTAGTAGAAGCCATTTTCGACGGGTGGTCCGTAGGCGAACTGGGCATCGGGCCAGAGGGTGGAGATGGCGGTGGCCATGACGTGGGCGCAGGAGTGGCGGAGCCGCTCCAGGTCGCTCATGCGGTTCCGGTCGTCGAGGGATTTACGATCTTCAGCCATAGTTAAACTTGTTGCTGCTCGGGGTTGTCTGGCGGTGCGGTCATCTGGTCCGAAAAAAAGAGCCTCAAACGAGGGGTCTGAGGCGCTGGCGTTCGCTGGGGAAGCGAACGCTAGAGAGTCGTTGTCCAGGCGTGCCCGAGTCGATTTTGCACGAGGGGGAAGGTAAGGGTGTGGGGTTGGGCTGGCAAACTGAAAACCCGGTGTATTGGGTATGGAAGTGGGCTTGAGTGGCTTGGATTGAGACAGGGGCAGGGGGTGGCGGCGGGTTTCTGGCGGCTGGCATCGCTGATGCTTAGGTGGAGGGGCAGCCTAATGGCGGGCTGGATTGATGCGATATGTGGACGACCCAAAAACCAATGGTGGCACTGCATCGGTTACGATTTGCGGTGGACATGAATGGAGTGATCATGCCGATGTTACGGTGTGGCAGGCCGGCGTGGGTGAGGCAGGAACTGGCGTTGAAGCCATTGCGGCCGAGGCTGAAGTTAGCGGGTAAGGAGCAGTGACTTGGCTTGGGGGTGTTGGGGGTTAGGTGCCGGCGATACGGCGGTGCAGGGTTAGGGTGAGGAGGAAGAGGGCGAGGAAGACGAGCTGGAGGTCGGCGGTGATGAGTACTGCGACTGACAGGAAGTCGATGATGACGATGCCGGCGAGGAGGCTA
>JBJOII010000145.1:0-10027 GCA_046047235.1 Verrucomicrobiota bacterium
CCCCACCCCCACCCGTCTCCCTGCAAAAGGTAGCCTACCACAACCTCGCTCGCACCCCCCAACCCACGGAAACAACGTCGGAAACCTCAAGCCCCACCGACACCACCGCCAACCCCCAGCCAGTCCCCATGTGATGCATAAACAAGGCTCAGTCCTGGTCGGTGTCCTCTGGTGCATCGCACTCCTCTCAATCGTCGTCATCAGCACGCTCCATTCCTCCAGCCTCGCCCTCCGCATCGGCCACCACCAAACGGACGCCATCCAAGCCCATTACCTCGCCCTCGCCGGCGCCGAACGCGCTAAAGCCCTCCTCTTCCACGACGCCACACGCCGCCGCCAAAGCCACGTCAACCATGATGGCCAACTCGCGGATGCCCCAGCCCTGTTCAAGGATGTCCCCCTCGCCAACGGCACCTTCAGCGTCATCCGCCAAAACCCCCGCCCCGGATCCCACGATCTCATCTATGGCGTCCAAGACGAAGAAAGCCGCCTCAACCTCAATACCGCCCCCGCCGAACAACTCGCCAAACTGCCCCAAATGCCCCCCACCACACCCCCAGCTATCCTCGATTGGCGCGACCCCGATGACCAGGTCACTCCCAACGGCGCCGAAATCGACGCCTATGCCTCACTCCCCTCCCCCTATAAACCACGCAACGCCCCCTTCCAAACGGTCGCCGAACTCCTCATGGTCCAAAATGTCCCAGCAGAACTCCTCCAAGGCGAGGACGCTAACTTCAATGGCCTCCTCGACCCCGAAGAAGACGACGGCAACCTCTCGGATCCCCCCGACGACGCCAACGGCTCCCTCAATGCCGGATGGTCCGCCCTGCTCACGGTCAACTCCTCCACCCAAAATAACAGCGCCTCCGGCGAAACCCGACTCAACCTCAATACAGCCGAGGCCACCGACCTCCAGCAGATCCCCGGCATCACCGACACCATCGCCCAAGCCATCGTCAACTCCCGCGCTAACCGCCAAATGGAAAACCTCCTCGACCTGCTCGAAGTCCGCGCCGCCAACCCCGGCAACCCCAGCCCACCCCAAATGACCCCCAGCCCGGAACTCCAAATAGCCCAACCCAACCCCACCGCCTCTCCCCAAAATAGCACACCCACCGGCCCTCCCCTCATCGACGAATCACTCCTCAAGAAGATCGCCGACTTCATCACAACCTCCGACCAAGCCACCCTGCCCGGCCTCGTCAATGTCAATACCGCCCCCGCCGATGTCCTCGCCTGCCTCCCCGGCCTCGACCCCCAAACCGCCCAAGCCATCATCAATCACCGCTCCTCCGCCGGCTTCTTCGCCAATATAACCTCGCTCCTCGATGTCCCCACAATCTCCACCGAAACTCTCCGCCAACTCGCCCCCACCATCACCACCCGCTCAGAAACCTTCCGCATCCTCAGTGAAGGAATCGTCACCTCCAGCAACGCCCGCAAACGTATCGAACTCATCGTCCATATCGACGCCTCAGGCGTCGATACTCTCGCCTACCGCGATAACCTCTGAAAGGTATGCCCCTCTTCACTCAAACCACGCTCCTCGCCGAAATCACGGAAGCAGAAGTCCACCTCCTCCACGGCAATCAGCTCCATGCCTCCAAATTGGACCGGCTCCCCAACGGACACCTCACCCCCGCCTGCCTCCAACGCCTCCAAACGGAACTCAAGTCCTTCCTCCAACCAAAACAATGGCTCCCCCCACAACCCGTCACTTGCGCACTCCACGCCCGCGGGATCTCCCTCCGCCACATCACTCTCCCCCCCACCAACCCCGAACAACAACCACAGCTACTCCGTCTCCAAATCGAAAACACGTTCCCCCTCCCACCCCAACAACTGGCCTGGGGCGCCCTCCTCCCCAAAAAACAAAACCACAATCTCCCCACCAACCCACCCCATCCAATCCCGGTCTTCGCCCTCCGCCGCGAATCCCTCAACGATTACGAAACCCTCTTCACCTCCTGCCACTGCACCCCAACGTTCACACTCGCTAACCTCGCCCGAACCCAACTCTGCAAACCCAATCCCAACCGCTGGTCTCTCCTCCACCTGAACCCGGAAGACGCAGAACTCATCACGCTGGATAACCACATCCCCACCACCCTCCAACTCCTCCCCTGGGGACACAACACCCTGCTCAATCATCCCGGCAAGCCTCCCCTACCCGATCTCTCCGCCATCGGCCCCGCTCTCGTCCTCTCCTGCAACCCACGGGATATCCACAACCCCGAACCCGTCCTCCAAGCTCTGCAACCCCACCTCAGCCCCCATACTCAAATCACCCACATCCCACTCACCCCCACCAACGCCAACCCAACCGCTCTCCAAGCCCTCCAAACCCAACTCCATTCCAACTCCACCCCAGCTCTCACGCTCCAAAACCAAACCTCCACCCCACGCCCCCTCACCCCCACCCCAAACCACTATAAATGGGCCATCGCCTCCGCCATCCTTCTGGTTAGCCTCATCCTCCTCCACCTGCTCCACTCCTCCCGACAACAATCGCGCCTCACCCAGGCCATGAACCAAGTCCGCCAGGTCCGCCAGTCCCTCCCCCTCGTCGACCAACAACTCGGCTTCCTGTCCTACCTCCAAACAAACCGCCAACCCTACCTCCGTATCCTCGCCACGATCGCCCAATCCGCCACCCCCGGACTCCAAATCGAATCCCTCTCCCTCAACCGCCGCGGTGACCTCCTCCTCCGCGGCATGCTCCAAGGCCAACAACCCCCCACAGATTTCCGCACAAAACTCGTCGAGTCCGGCGCCTTCACCAGTGTCGTCCTCGAAGAACAAACCCCCGGACAAAATGAAAGTATCTCCTTCCGCATCGCCGCCCATTGGGACTCCGCCCAAGTCCGTAGCCTCCCCGACCTCCCACCCGCTCCACCCCTGCCCTCCATACCCGGAATGCCCCCAGGCATGATCCCCGGCAGTATGCCCCCGGGAATGCCCATGCCCATGCCGCCCAATGCCATGATCCAGCTCCAATAAATCACACACCGCCATGCGCCAGCTCACCCCCCAGGAAAAACGAACGATCCGCTTCGCCTCGATCGGCCTCGCCCTCTACCTCACGCTCTTCTACACCCCACGCCTCTGGAACCAACTCGCCTCCGGCAACTCCCAGCAACAAGCGCTCACTCTCGAAATCCAATCCTTCAAACAAGAACTCCCCCCCTACGAAAATCGCCTCCTCCGCCTCGAAAAACTCCGCAACGAAATCCAACTCAAACCCTCCCCTCCCAACACCCCCGAACTCATCGCCGAAACCAGCGCCGCCATCCAGAACTCAGCCATGTCCTCCGGCATCAAGGTTGGCCCCCTCCGCGAAACCGGCAGCCGCCCCTCCGCCAAAGAACTCGCCTCCATGCGCCTCGAAGCCCTCGGCCCCGCCCCCAACCTCCTCCAGTGGATCGCCCAACTCGAACTCCTCGGCTTCCCCATCCTCATCGACTCCATCCAAATCGACGCCGACCCGCGCCAGCCCAATATGCTCAAAGCCAGCCTCTCGCTGCTCATCCTCGACCCCAGACAATGGACCAAGGAGGACACCCGCAATGCCTGACCGCATCTCCCTCCTCCTCAAACTCACCGCCGCCACGCTCGCCGCACTCTGCCTCCTGCAAATCAGCCGGCTCTCCGACTCCACCCCCCCACTCCAGTCCGTCCAACTCCCCAACCTCTCCATCCTCTCCACCAATACAAACCCCTCAACCAATAACACCCCGGATAACCCCACCAACCCCATCCCCACCAACGTCCAAAACGAAATCCAAATAATCCAGGTTAGCCAAATCCTCGGACGCCTCCCCCAACCCCAACCCATCATGCTCCTCGGTGTCGCCGGCCAATACGCCTTCCTCCAAACCCCATCCGGTGCCTCCGGCCTCGCCGCACAAGGCGAAGAAGTCGGCGGCGTCAAGGTGCTCAGCATCGGCACCAACCAAGTCTCTATCCAATACAACAACGAAACCCAAAACCTCGTCCTGTTCCCCGGCCTAACCACACCCCAGCCCCAACCAAATCAACCCAGCCCCAGCCTCTGACTTATGCGACCCACAGCCACCGCCATCATCGGCCTCGCCCTCCTCGGCGCCGGTATCCTCCTCGGCCTCCGCCTCAGCCACCAACCCGCACCCGCCACCCCCCAACAAATCGCCTCCACCAACACCCCCCCCACCCCAACCACCCCACCGGATACCAACCCGCCACCCACCAGCGCAGAACTCACCCCGAACCCCACCAATACAACCCCCTCCCCGGAAATCGCCCCCAACAACATCACAGCCATACCCCAACCCAGCCCCTTCAACCCCAACCCAACGCTCACCACCAACACCACAGACCCGAACTCCACAAACCTGGTCCAACTCAGCTTCCGCGGCGCCCGTATCGAAATGATCGTGGATTGGCTCGCCAAAACCACCGGCAAAAGCGTCGTCAAACACCCCCGCGTCAATTGCCAGCTCACAATCGTTAGCTCAAACCCCCTCCCCCCACGCGAAGCCCTCAACCTCCTCTACCGTGCCCTCCTCCTCGAAGATTGCTCGGTCATCGAATCCCGTGACTCCATCCTCATCGTCCCCAAAGGCCAGGAACCCAACCTCACACCCGAACTCCTCTCCCAATCCGATGACACAATCCCCGAAGGCCGACAACCCCTGCTCAAGGTCTTCCCCCTCCAAAATGTCACGGCCAATGACCTCAAGGACCGCATCCAAATCGTCCTCTCCGATAAAGCCACGGTCGATGTCGACTCCCGCGCCAACCAACTCATCGTGACCGACTCCACCGACAACATCCGCCTCCTCACGGAACTCATCCGCGAACTCGATGTCCCCTCCCCAGGCGATACGGTGGTCGAGCTCTACCCCCTCAAACACGCGGAAGCCAACCAGCTCGCCAACCTCCTCAGCCTGATCCTCAACTCCAAACCCGCACCCCCCTCCTCCTCGTCCTCCCCCACCCGACGCCCCTCCTCCAGCCGCTCGTCCCTCCCCCCAGGTATCGTCCTCCCACCAGGCGTCAACCCACCCACCGATAACTCCTCCTCCCCCTCTCCCAGCCAACCCTCCTCCAGCCCCGGTGACTCCATCCGCCTCTGGTCCGATAACACCGCCAACCGACTCATCGTCGCCGCACCCAGATCCCGCCTCACAGAAGTGGAAGAACTCATCCATATCCTCGACCAGGAAAAACCCCAGGACGTCACGCTCCGCGTCATCAGCCTCAATAACGTCAGCGCCCAGGATCTCGTCCAGGAAATCTCCCCCCTCTACCAAAAAATGAGCGGCTCCTCCCTCAAAGACACCATCGAGGTCGCCGCCAATAACCGCGCCAACTCCCTCATCGTCCTCTCCAGTGAATCCAACTTCAAAGCCATCCAACACCTCGTCCAAGCCCTCGATACCGACGACGCCCAGGAAAAAGTCCTCCGCGCCTTCCCCCTCACCAACGCCGACGCCGAAGACGTCGCCCAGCAACTCCAGGAACTCAGCCAGGAACAAACCGGCATCCCCCGCTATATCTATTTCTATCCCTCCCAAGGCAACCAGAACGGCAGCAAATTGAGCGTGGTCGCCGATCGCCGACGTAACACGGTCATCGTCCAGGCACCCCCCGCAGAAATAGAAAACATCGCCAAACTCATCGAAACACTCGATGAACCGGTCGCCGACGACAGCCTCGCCCCCAAAATCTTCCCGCTCCGCTACGTCAGTGCCGTCGATATCGAGGACGTCCTCAACGAACTCTTCCTCCGCAAACGTGAACAACGCAGCTACTGGGATCCCTACTACGATTCCTATACCTCCTCCTCCACCGACCAAAACGCCGGCCGCCTCTACGGCAAAGTCCGCATCACCAGTGAACCCTACTCCAACTCCATCATCGTCACCTCCAACTCACCCGAAAACCTCAGCGCCGTCGAAGCCGTCCTCAAACAACTCGACGTCCCCTCCCAAGCCGGCGAAACCACCATCCGGCTCGAACTCCGCTTCGCCCAAGCCATCGAGGTCGCCAAAAGTATCAATATCCTCTTCGCCAAAGCCGGCTCCCCACCCCTCCGACAAGACAACCCCCAACGCAACCCCCAACAAATCCCCAATCAACAACAACCCAACCGTAACCAGCAAACCGGCTTCGAACTCGAACAGGAAGAAGTCGAAGAAGCCTACTACCCCTGGCTCGGCGGCCAGCAGGATAATTACCGCTCACTCGACGGCCGTAGCACCACCCGCCCCATCAGTGACCTCGTCGGCCGCGTCCGCATCGTCCCCGACCGACGTAGCAACTGCCTCATGATCACCTCCAATGTCCACCTCCTCCCCCAAGTGCTCAAACTCGTCCACGAACTCGATATCCCCACGTCACAAGTCCTCCTCGAAGCCCGCATCGTCGCAGTCGCCAGTGACTTCCGCGAAAAACTCGGCATGCGATGGTCCCCCGATGGCTCCCAAACGTTCACCGCCGATGATATGGACAACTCCCTCCTCGCTAATGTCAGCGCTGAATACTCAGAAACGCTCCTCGGCAACGCTCTCCCGGATTCGCTCCGCCGCGGTATCCTCGCCTCCTCCATCAGTGTCGATTTCCTCCTCCAGTTCCTCAAAAAGAATACGGACCTCAAGGTCCTCGCCGAACCCCAAATCAATGTCGCCGATAACGAGATCGGCCGCCTCTTCGTCGGCTCAAAGGTCCCGTTCCTCGCCGGCAGCCTCAACACCGACGTCGGCGGCCGCAACGATACCTATACCTACCAGGACGTCGGGATCATCCTCGAAATCACCCCCTACATTAATAACGACAAAGATGTCACTCTCCGTATCCGCATCGAATCCTCCAATATCCGCGAAGGCGAAACGCTCTACGGCGCCCCCCTCATCGATACCCGCGAGTTCCGCACGGAAGTCACAGTCCATAACGGCCAAACCCTGGTCCTCGGCGGTATCCTCCAAACGGAACAATCCAAAACCATCCGCAAGGTCCCCCTCCTCGGCGATATCCCCCTGCTCGGTTACCTCTTCAAGAAAAAGGACACGGTCTCCCGTGAACAGGAACTCCTCGTCTTCCTCCAACCCACCGTCACCCGCTCGCCCAAAGAAGCGGAACAACTCCTCCAAGACGTCCAAAAACGCACCCCGCTCATCCAATCCTGGACCCAAGAACTCCAGCCCCCCACACCGCCAACCAAATAATCCCCCCTCCACCCCAATAGGTCAGCCAGTCCTTGCAACAACCTCGCACTCGCTTACCCCTTACCGCTCACCGCTTCGCCCCCAGCTCCCAGCTCCTAGCTGCCAGCTCCCGTGCCGCGAACGCGGCACTCCCCCTGCGTTCCGCCACCACGGAACGCACGACCATCCACCACAACCCCAATCAGCACCCCCACCGCATACGCCACCAAATCCTCCCATACAAAGGTGGACCCCAAAACAAGATGCCCCAAGGTCGTGGCCCGGATCGCATTGATCCAATCCGCCTGATACAGCTGCGAAAACTCCACCAGCCAGGAAGTCGACAAAGCAAGTAAACCAACCCCACACACAGACGCCCGAGGCAGCCAAAATGCCCAGCCCAGATACACCATCAGCGCCCACAAGGCATCCCCGGGATACTTACCCAACACAGCAGGAAACATCACCGGAAACTTCCTCGACGCCAAACCCAGCCCAACCACAACCACAACGCCCCCACCCAACCTCCACCGACTTCGCTCAATTCCTTTCATACCTCTGGCCTCGGCAAATCCCCCGTATCCTGAATTTCCTGACTCAAACAAATCACATACCCGTCCGGAAGTGACAATTTACAATCAAGGCGTGACACCTCGTATCTGCGCCAAACACCCCTCCGCCCTCAGCCCTCCGCCCTCAGCCCTCCGCCCTCAGCCCTCCGCCCTCAGCTCTTTGCTCTTACCGCTTACCGCTTACCGCTTACCGCTTACCGCTCTGCGCCTACCGCTTACCGCTTCCCGCTCTGCGCCTACCGCTCGATAGTTGAACCGCTCGTTCGGCGCCACATCCCCATGCAAACTGAAATCCGTCCAATCCCCCGTACCCTGCAAGTGATCCGCCCACTTGAAATCAATACCCACCACCGCCGACTTCAACCCAAGCAACCCCTTCGGGACCGCCAGTTCCATCTCACGCTCGCCCACAGCCCTCACGACACCAGACACATCCTCCCACCCGGTATCCGACCTCCGAAACAAAGCCCTCCCCCCGCCAGACCGCTCCTTCACCACAAAATCATAACCCAACCACCCTGTTCCAACATCCTGATCGGTATCCAAATACAACTCCATCCACCCCTCGTCCCGACTCCCAGTAAATGGCTCCCGTGCTCGGATGTAGAAAAAGATCGCATCCTCACCAACAGCCACTTTCGCCACCGACAGATCATTCCTGCCAGTAGCGTCCGCATAACGCCCCGCACCGTTCCATCCCTCGTGATCCCGCCGCACCGGATCCCCCAAGGTATCCCGAAACTCCGGCACCACGCCTTCCCAATCCCCAAACTCGCCATCAATCACAACCTCTCTCGCACTCACGGGCTCTAACTCCCGCACCCCCTTGTAACGCCGGATGTTCGACACCATCTGATAGTAATACGCATCCCCATGCCCACCGCGCATCGGCTCAATGTCCCGGCTAAACTCCTGATTATACTGGTCCACAAAATAGGTCTCCCCAGCCTTCACCTGCCTTCCCAGAAAACCCGGACCATTCCCCTCGCCGATAAATCGCTGCGCCACCCACTCGTTCCAACCAGTGATAAATACCAGCTCCGGATCCAGCTCCAATGCCCGCTCCCATTGCTCGGCAAAACACCAGCCCCGAGCCGGATCCCTCGCCTCCGGAGGAGGCTCCTTCCCCCCATGATAACTCCGCCCGATGTTGCTCACCGGATGCTGCGCCACCGCCACCGCCACCTGCTCCGCCTCACTCGGCGACCGATGCCAGCCAAAACCCTGCGGATAATGATCCACCCACGGCCACTTGTCCCGGCCATCCCGAAACCACTCCTGCCCCTGACTCCATGCCCACGATTCCCTCACGGTAAAAAAGGACCGCAATTCATCGTTCAATGCTGCCGGCGCCGCAAGAATCAACGGCTTGCCTAACCACTCAAACCACAATTCCCGATACCTCCCCGGCTTGTAAAAACTCTCATACAAGCGCCGCACAACATCCCCCTCCGCTGAATGCGCCAGAAACGCCAGCTGCGGCGTAGCCTGCCCCAACTCCCTCATCTGCGTGTAAACCTCGCACAACGCCTCTACCACCGGGTCATAGGTGAACGCATTGGTCACATCAAAAAACACCACGTCCACCCCCGCATCCGTCAACATCTGCGCATGCTTCCGAATCACCCACCGATCCTCACTCAGGTAATACCCAAACAAAGGCTCACCCCAAAAATGAAACGCCCCCGGAGGCCCATACGCCGGATCACCCGGATCCGCCTCCAGTAGCTTGCTGATGTCGTACAGCTCCTTCCCATGTGTCCCTAACCACAGAAAATAAAAGATCCCCACGGTCTTGCCCTCCCGCACCCCACCCGCCTCCTCATGGGTCGCCACCGACCGCCCCAGCCCGTCCGTCGCCACCCACGTGTCACTAAACACATCCCGCCGCTCTGCACCCCGCGCGCACAGCCCCAGGACAAACATCAAACCCAAAACTCCCGCAATCACCCTCATGGTCGTATCACCCGCACCTCCTCCGGTGCCTTCACCACGGATCGCAACACGCCATCATCCCCACGCTCATGCCTCACACGAATCACCCCGAATGGCGTCGGATACGTCCCCTCCACCCACTTCAATGTGCCCAGATTCGGCCGCACCTCCACCACCCGACACCCCGGCTCCAAAACGCGCACACCCAGCACATGCCGACTCAACCACGGCGTCGGCCCACTCGCCCACCCATGACAAAGACTGTGCCTGAACCCCACATAACAATGCTCCCCGTAATCCCCATGCACATCCTTCTCCCCCTCCTGCAACAAC
>JBJOII010000146.1:0-10027 GCA_046047235.1 Verrucomicrobiota bacterium
TGCCACCCTCTCCTCTCTCCCTGCGGTCCGCCCTCGGGTCGCAAGTCATTGCCACCACCAACGTCCTGCGGTCACGCGGCAGCGTGACCCTACCGTAATGACAATTCCAACAACCTCGCACAGGTAGCACCGCCGCCCATCCGGGGCGGCCGCCCCGGATGGGCCCTTGCCGGGCAGGTTCCTGCCCGAACCAACAAGGTGAGGGAAGATTAACACAACTCCCAAGAGACAAGGGCCGAGCTGCGTCTCGGCCGCCAATCCATTGCACCCTCCCGGCTCCCGGATTTGGCGCAGCCAAATCCTCAATCCATCGGGATCGAAATCGCTATCGAAATCGGGATCGGACGCGCGCTCCGCGCGTTCAGCCAGCAGAGCATAGAGCGAAGACCGTAACTACACGCCCAGTCTGCAGTCCGTAGTCGTCCAAGGCCGCAGGCAATTGACCCCCAACCGCCGAAGGTCCTTCGACTTGTCCCGGCGTAGCTCGCAGAGCGAAGCCGGAAGCCTCGGCGAAGAAGGATAGTCCGCGCGAAGCGCCTCCCCCCCCAAACTCCCAGCTCCTAGCTACCAGCTCCCGTGCCGCGCACGCGGCACTACCCTCTGCGCTCTGCCCTCAGCCCCGCAAGGGGCGCTAACTCCCTCTCTCTCCTCTCCAAGCTTCCTGCGCGGTGGCGCAGGAAGCTTCACCCAGCCGGCAACGTCAACACGGGCGCCATCCCCGCATCCCCACCCGATTGCAGCGACAACAGGAAATGCAACAGCACAAAGGTGGTCTTGGACTTCAAATCGTTGTCCGCAATGTAGAACCAATACCCCCGATGCCGCACCGCCACAAAGGCATCCTCCGGCTTGCTCTCCTGGGACTTCACGGCAAACACCTGCCCCGTCACCCGCGCCCAGTCAAACCGATCCCCGTTCTCATCCCGCGTCACCGTCACCAGCCCCTTCTCCTCATGCTCCAACGGCGGCACCACTGCCTGAGAAAGATAATAAAACACCCCCATCAACGACCGCGGGTTCAAAGCAATCTCGTTCTCCTGCGTCGGCCTCAGCGCCGACGTCAGCCGCAACCGATGCTCCCCCTCCGCCAGATTGAGCCGACTGCGCAACCGCTCCAAACGATCATTCAACTTCGCCTCCGCCTCAGTCGGCACATCAATAATCACCTCAATCTGCGGCATCTCCTGCCCCGGCGTCCGGAATACCTGCAAGGTCAATAACCCCTCCCGCTGCATCTCCCGCAACGTCACCACCAGCTCACGGAATTCTTCAAAGTCGGGTGCCTCCACCGGCGTCGGCCCCGATGCCGTAGGGGCGTTCTCCACCCCGTTCAAACGCGACACACAAATCAAAAACAACCGCTCAATGCTCCAACCCGAGTTCGATAACAAAATAATCGTCTCAGGCGTCAGCGGCGTCAGGATCCTCCGTGCAAAATCCTCCCCCTTCAACGGGGTATACGTCACGGTCGGCTTCTCCTCATACGTACCCGATACACCCAACACTCCCTCATTCCCACTCCCTCCCCCCACACCAATCTTCATCCCCCCACTCACATCACCACGTAACGACCGCTGACTCACCACAGATTGCAGCTCCAAAAACAAGGGCCGATCCCGATACCGCAACCGCACCAGATTCAACAACAACTGCTCGTCCGCCGACCGCGCAATCGCCTCATTGTAATTCTCCGTGTCCGGCCGAATCCCGCTCGACCCCATTCGGGTCGCACAACCGCTCACCACTAAACCCACGACCAAAACACAGCCCGCCGTTGCTCGAAATCGCTTCATCATCTTCAAAGACCCACACCCTGAAGCATCCCCCTCCCCCATGCCAACCCCAGAAGCCGGAGTTTCCGTGTTTCTGTGTTTCGAAACAGTCAGCGGCGCGCACCGGCGCCACGGGACGTCACAAAGCGAAACCCACTACCCTCGGCCCTACCACACCGAATCCATTGCTCCCTCCTCGCTCAGGTAGGGACGCGGCCTGTCCGCCGCAGCTCGCAGAGCGAAGACGGATCCTGCGTAACCAGGGAAGCATGGTGTGGGTGCATGGTGTTGCAGGCACACGGGAGTGTGCCTCTACCTGAGCGGGAAGGATGGAGGCTTCTTGTAAGAAACGCATGCCGGCAGGGTCACGCTGTTTACGGCGTTCTACGCCGCCGCGTGACCGCCAAGTCCTTACACCAGTTCATTGCAGGTAGGGTCGCGCTCCTGCTTGACCGCCAACCCATTGCACCCTCCTCGCACAGCGCTTCGCGCAGGAGCCGGAAGCCGGAAGCCGGAAGCTAGGGCCACCCAATCGTTGCACCTTCCTCGCTCAGGTAGGGACGCGGTGCCCCGCGTCCGCCATGTCATTGCACCCACCTCGCTTACCCCTTACCGCTTACCCCTTACCGCTTACCCCTTACCGCTTACCCCTTACCGCTTTGCGCTTCCCGCTTACCGAATAAAATCCAACAACGACCGGTTCAAAATCGTCCCCCCACTCTGCATAGCCGCCTGATACGCAGTCTGAACCTCCGTCAGCCGCACAATCGTCTGCGACAAATCCGCGTCCGCCTCACGGGAAACCAGCTTCTCCAGGGACTCCTGACGATTCTTGATCACGGTCATGGTCGACTCCAACCGACCCTGCACCGCACCGTTCGTCCCCAAATGATAAATGAAGTTCTCCTCGTCATTCATCAAACCCGTCCGGTCATTGGCCACCGCCGCCACATCGCCCGCCAGCAGGTTGTCCCGCAACGAAATCAAGTGCCCAAAGAAATCCGCCCCCACCCGGCTGTCAGCCAGCAGTCCACGCGAACCACTCCCGGTCCGGTTCTCCCCGATCACCTGGGCCGCAATCGTCACCCCCGCCCCTATCTCGCTCTCCGCCAGGTCCGTGTTCCCCTGGTAGGTCACCCCCGTGATCCGGCCATTCGCGTCGGTCGTCGCCACAAACGCATCCACATCACTCTTCGTCCCGCCAAACAACGCATCCGCCCGGTTACGCGAGTTCGCCACCTGCAAAGCCTGCTTGATCAACTCATTCACCTCGTCCGCCAAAACCGTCAACTCAGCAGGCGACTTCAAATCATCCACCCGAACCGAAATCTCACCCGCCCGATCCGATACGTTCTTCAACGCCTTCAGGGAATTGAACGAAGCGGTCGATACCTCCTGCAAACGCTCAATGTTCCGCGTATACTGCGTCAACCCCTTCGTCTCGGCCTGCATGTCCAACACCCGGCGCATCGCCGTCGGATCATCCTCCGGCAACCGGATGCGCTGGCCCGTGGCGGCCTGGTTCTGTAGTTGATACTGCCGGTTCGCCAGCCGGTTCAGCTGGTCAACCAGACTGTTCGGAAATGTGTTCGCTGTTACTCGCATGGTCTATCAACGCCCCAGTGAAACCAAAGTCTGCAACATCTCGTCCAGCGTGTTCACCAAACGCGCCGATGCCTCAAACGCCCGCTGAAACCGCATCAAATCCGTCATCTCCTCATCCAACGAAACCCCGCTCACAGCATCCCGCTGCCGCGTCAGCATGCTCTCCACAATCTCCTGGTTGTTCAGCTGCGCGTTTACCGACGACAAAGACTGACCCAACCCCGCCACGCTCTGCCCGTAACGCTGCGAAAACGTCTGCCCCTGCAACCCCGCCTGCGGCTCATTCGCCAGCTGGGCCAACTGCAGCGCCACCTTGTTGTCCGATGCCGCCCCACTCACACCCGCCGCCTGCACCCGTGACGGATTACCCGCCAACACACTGTTCACCCCCATGTCTGCTGCACCCGTCCCCGTGAAAAACGCCTCACCCGTGCCGCCGTTCAAATCAAACCCACCCGCATGCACCTGATTCACCCGCGAAATCAACTGCGCCGCCAGCTGGTCCACCTCGGAACGCAAATCAGCCAACGCCCCGTCCCGACCCTCCATAATCCCCTGCAGCTTCCCGCTAGTCAGTGATACCGGCACTCCGCTCGACTCCAGCCGCAAACTCATCGAGCCGCTACCCGGATCATACGCCTCCAGCTTGTCCGCCACCACACCCCCACTCACCAGCGTCTGGCCGTCCACCACAATATCCACCCCCCCGTTCTTCTGCGTCACCCCATTGAACTTCACCAGCTGCGCCAAATCCTCCAACCGCTGCTGCCGCACATCCCGTAAATCATTCGCCGAACCACGCCCCCCGACCTCAGCCGACGTAATCTGCTCGTTCAACTTCGCAATGTCCGCCAGCAACTGGTTCGCGTTGTCCACCTCAACCCCAAGCGATTCGTTCAACGAGGCATGCACCTCGTCCAAACGCGTCGCCACCTGACCAAACTGCGTCGCCAGGTTCTGCGCCTTCAATAACAACACCTGCCGCTCAGCCGAGGATGTCGGATTCGTCGATAAGCTCTGCCAGCCATTGAAGAAGTCCGCAATCGACTCCGACAACCCGTGCTGACCCCCAACACTCCCCGCCGCCGCCGACCCCTCAGCCCCGCTCGCCTGCCGGTCAATCTCCTGCCCCAAATTCGCCTGCGCATACTGCAACGCCTGCTGCTGCGCCTCCAGCCACCCCCGCACACTCGTCTCGTTCTGGATCTGCTTGTCCAGCAAACCATCCCGCAACTGCCGCACCACCGACACCTCAGCCCCCGTCCCCTGAGGACCAAAAGCCGAAGGAATCGTAATGGATGACTGAAACTCAACCCGCTGCCGCGCATACGCCGGGTTGTTCACGTTCGCCAGGTTGTGCCCCGCAACCTCAGTGCCAATCCGCTGTGTCGACAGCGACCGGGTGGCCAGATTCAAGGTGCCGAAGATGCCTAGCATAAAATCACACTTTCCGGGTTAACAAACCGCATTCACCACAGAACTCGGCGGCAACCCCACACCACAACCCCGCCCCGCACCCGTATACGTCGACCCCTCCTGCCGCGGCAGCAAACTCCCGATCAACTCCTGCATCAAGTCCACCGACCGGCTCAGCAACAAATGATTCTGCCTCGCCCGCTGCTGCAGCCGCACCAGCAATGCGTTGTTCTCCTCCACCAACGCCTCCATCAATGGCTGTATATCCGCCGGCAAGGTCGGCACCAAAATCCCAAACGGCGTCTCCATCGGCAACTCCAGCTCAGAACACACCGCACGCCGACACGCCTCCCGATGCGTCCGGCTCTCGTGCAGCATCGACGATAACTGATGCACCTCGCCAATCGTCCCATACAACTCCTCCGATTGCCGCGCAAATACCAGCTCCTGCTGCCGATCCAAAACCGCCAGCAGGGAACCGTAGCTCTGCAGCTCAGCCCTCAACGCCTCCACCAGTCTGTCAATTACGTCTTTCATTGCTCGCTATCCTCAAGCAGGCCCTCGTCTACCGAGACCTCACGTGTTAATTCCGCCTGTAAACTGTGCGCCAACCCCATCATCCCACTCTGACTAATGCTGTCCGCCAATACCTGGTTCATCATGTCCTGATAAATCCCCAACGATCCCCCGCTCTCACCCAGCCCCTCGTCCAACACACCCTTCCTCGCCTCCGACAAAATCTTCTTCACCAAAATCGACTCAAATTGCCGCGCCACTTCCCCCACCTTCTGCGCCTCGGTTAACTCACGGTTCCCCGCCAGCCGCTCCAACGGCAACTCGTCCGCCTTCACCTGAAATGTCACGCTCGCAATGTCCATGGCTCAACGCACAACCAGTTCCGCATGCAACGCCCCCGCCTGCTTCATCGCCTGAAAAATCGCCATCATGTCCCGCGGCGTAACCCCCAGAGCATTCAACGACTGCGCCACCTGCTCCACCGTCGGCAACTCAGGCAACGGCACCAGCCCGCGCCGCTCCTCGTTCACGTTCGTCTCCGTGCTCGGTAAGACCACCGTCTCTCCCTGCTCGGAAAATGGCGACGGCTGCGACGCCGTCAGGGAACTCGCAATCGTGATCGTGATGTTCCCATGCGCAATCGCACACGCCGCAATCTGGATATACGACGTCGCCACGATCGTCCCCGTCCGCTCGTTGATGATAATCCGCGCCGGCACATCGGGATTCACCTCCAACGCCTCCAGCCGCGCGATAAAGTCCACCGGCAAATGCTGCGCCCCCTCCGGAATCCGCACCCGGACGGACGTTGAATCCAAAGCCTGCGCACTCCCCGGATAGGCCTCGTTCACCACGGCGCACAACCGTGCTGCCGAGGTAAAATCCGGCTCCCGTAACATCACTTCCACGCTGTTGTCCCGCACGATCTCCATCGGGATCTCCTTCACTACCTGGCCCCCGTTCACAATCTGGCCCACGGTCGGATGATTCTTCTGCACGCTCGCTCCACCCGCACCACTCGTCCCCGCCATAAACCCGCCAATGCTCAATGGCCCCTGCGCCAACGCATATACATTCCCATCCGCACCCACCAACGGCGTCTGTAACAACACCCCACCCTGCAGGGTCTTCGCATCCCCCATCGAGGATACCGTCACGTCAATCTCCGCCCCCGGCTTCTTGAACGCCGGTATCTCCGCCGTCACCACCACCGCCGCCACGTTCTTGGCCGATAAGGTCGTGGCCGGCAAAGTCACCCCGTAATGCTGCAGCATGTTCGCGATCATCGACCGCGTATACAAAGGGTTCTTGTCACCCTCCCCCGCGATACCCACCACCAACCCATACCCAGTCAGCTGGTTCTCGGTCGCGCCGGCCACCACGGCAATGTCCTTGAGCCGTGATCCCGCCTGCACCCCCACGGAGAGCATCATGCCCGCCACCAATACTCTATGGATTGTCGTTCGCTTCATGTTCACCTCAGAAAGGCATCACTTTGTCCCAAATCCTCAACAACCAGCTCTTCCGCTGCGCGTCCGCCACCGCGCCCTTGGAAACATAATGAATGCTCGCGTCCGCAATCTCGTAACTGAAGATGGTGTTGCTCGCACTCACGTCCTCCCGCCTCACCACACCCCGCAAAACCGCATCAGTCGTCTCACCCGAAATCTTGGTCTGCCGCTTGCCCTCAATCATCAAGGCCCCGTTCGGCAAGGTGTCCACCACCCGCACCGCAAACCGCGCCGTGATCTTCTCGTCGTTGTTCACCGCACCCCCACCGTCAAAGGCCGTGCTCCCCGCCAGCTTCACCGCCGGCATCTGCCCCCCCTTGGTCATCAATCCGGACGCCCCGGGACTGTAGAAAAATGTGTCCACCGCCGTGTCGATCGATGTCTTCTTCGAGGTCGAGGTCGTGTTCCGCTTGCTGGATTGCGTGCTCTCCTGAACGATCACGGTAATCAAATCACCCACGGACTGCGCCCGCTTGTCCGCAAACATCGACCTCGAAACGTCATCCCGCCACAAGGTCTGCGCCTGCAACCCCGAGGCCAGCAACATCCCCGCCGCCAACAACCAGGCCGCATTCACCACCCCGGTCGACCGGCCTCCCGAAACCCGCCCCCCATCACGCGACACTCCGCGACCTGAACCGGACTTCCCCCGCCGATCCTTCCCCCCGCCGGCCTGACAACCCGTCGCCCCGGAAAGCATCTCGCTGCGAAAGAAACGCCCCTCACCATTCGCCGGAGCAGTCTTAGAGAAGTAAGTATACAGTTCGATCATCTTTAACTTGTGCCAGGTACTCCCGGCGGTTCTGTGGATTCCTCACACGAAAGGTCTGCCCGGAAAACGCATCCTCCAACGCCTGAACCTTCAAGGTAATGCTCAAGAGACCTTCCCCCATGCTCGCCTCAACCATCGCCCCCCGGTGAATCACCGGCCGCTCCCTCACTGCCCGCGCAGTCACCGGCATGCCCGCCTTCACATACTGCGCCAATTCCATGTTCGGGTCCGCCAACACCCCAGCCCCCAACGGCTCCCGCACCCCCAACACATCCACCCGCTCCATCACGATATCCGCATCCACCAGCCGCATCCCGCGCTGTAAATTCGATCGTGCCACCGGAACCTCCCGCCATAACGATGCCCGAAAGGTCAAATGCCACGCACCCACCCGCTCCCCGCCCGCCAATAACTCAAACCGAACCAGCAGATAACTCCGCAGCCCCGATCTCGGTAAATCCAACACCCGCACCTCCACCGACCCCTCAGGCACCTGCACCGGTTGCCAGGGCCGCGCCAGGGTCAAATCCAGCTCACCCTCCGCCACCTCACCCAGCTCCAACTGCACCGCATCCACCACCAACTGGCAAAGCTCCACCTCCTCCACCAACCGCAACGCCACCTCGCCGCCAGCCGAGTCGGTGTCGCCGCCGGCTAAAACCGGCGACGCACCCGTCAGCCAACCAGCAAGGCCAACGACAATCAGCAACATGCACAGGTTCCACTTCATCTCATCAACGCCTCAAATTGTTGCTCATCTGCATCATCTCATCCGAAGCCTGCACCGCCTTCGAATTCACCTCATACGCCCGCTGCGCCAAAATCATGTTCACCATCTCCTCCACCACCTTCACGTTCGATAACTCCACAAACCCCTGCTGCAACTCACCAAAACCATTCTCACCCGGTGTCCCG
The DNA here is from genome assembly GCA_046047235.1 of Verrucomicrobiota bacterium. Lineage (GTDB taxonomy): Bacteria > Verrucomicrobiota > Verrucomicrobiia > Limisphaerales > JAHDYP01 > JBMTVN01. The sequence continues at coordinate 8,508 of JBJOII010000146.1, forward strand.
GTCTCCGGCGGACCCGACGCCGCTGTCTCCACATACAAGTTGTGCCCCACACTCTGTAAGCCCGCCGGATTCGCAAACCGCACCAGCTGCACCTGAAAGCTCTGCTGACCATTCGGACCGTTCAGGGTCACATCCCCCGTCGGCGCAATCGCCACGCTGTTCCCCGCCTCAATCGGCTGCCAGCCACCCTCCAACGGATACCCGCTGTTCGTGGTCACCCGTCCATCTGCACCCCGCTTCAAGCTGCCGTCCCGCGTGTAAGCCGTGGTCCCGTCCGGCATGGTCACCTGGAAAAAACCATCCCCCTGAATCGCCACATCCATGTCCTCCTTGGTCGCCGTCAGCTCGCCGGGAGTAAATACCCGGGCCGTCGCCACCAACTGCGACCCGTGACCAATCTGAATCCCCGTCGGCAGCTGATTCCCCCCGCCCTGCTCCGCACCCGCCGCCTTCGTGGTCTCATACAACAAATCCTGAAACTCCGGCTTGTGCTTCTTAAACCCGGTCGTGTTCACGTTCGCCAGGTTGTTCGCAATGACGTCCAAATTCACCTGCTGGGACTGCATCCCAGCCGCCGAAGTGTAAAGTGCGCGTAACATGTCTTATGCCGGTGTTAAACTGTCGATGGTCTCGCCCAACCGCGAATCCAGGATCTGCACAATCCTCTGGTTGGTCTCAAAGGAACGCATCGCCAACATCATGTTCGCCATCTCCGTCACGGGCGATGTGTTGGCCTGCTCCAATGTGCCTCCCTGCACCCGCGATGTCGGATCACCCAACTCCTGCAAACCCGCCGACTGCGCTAAAAAAATCCCCCCGTTCGCCTGGGTCAAAAGCCCCGGATCGTTAAACTCCACCACCCGCAACCTCCCGCGAACCTCACCCCCCTGCGATACCTCCCCCGTCTCCGATACATGCACCGAGTTCGGCAACGACCCTCCCAAATTCAAATCAAACTGAATCGGCCCGTTCTCCCCCATCACCAAAAAACCCTCCTTCGTCACCATCTGCCCCTGCCCGTTCACATGAAACTCCCCATCCCGCGTATACCCAAACTGCCCGTCCGGTAACTCCACCTCAAAAAATCCCGCCCCATCAATCGCCACGTCCGTGTTCACCCCAGTCACCCGCATCTCCCCCTGCGCAAAATTCGTCTTCGCCACCATCTGCGGCATCACAAACTCCGTCGCCGCCCCATCCCCCAACGACAGCCCACTGTCCACCACCTCCGCCGCCAAATCCTGACGCTTAAACCCAGGCACCGAACTCGCCGCCAGATTCTCGGTAATCAACTCCTGCCAACGCGCATTCGCTGTCATCGCCGCAGCAGCTGTATACAAACTCACATTCATCGCTCCTCCTCCCTAGCAACGGCCGTACCAGAAAACCCAACCCCTCTACACCAACCACTTACAACAACATCAACCTCACACCCGGCAATCCCTGCCTCCCCCATAACAGGCAATCCCTGCCCCCCACACACACCAATCCTTCGCACCCCATCATCGTAAATATGAACA
>JBJOII010000146.1:10034-12617 GCA_046047235.1 Verrucomicrobiota bacterium
ATCGTAAATATGAACACACCCCCGCCCCTCAAAGCCTCGGCGAAGAAGGATGCCGCGCGGCCGCCAATCCATTGCACCCTCCCGGCTCCCGGATTTGGCTCAGCCAAATCCTCCATCCATCGGGATCGCTATCGCTATCGAAATCGGGATCGGACGCGCGTTCCGCGCGAGGAGCCTGAAGAGCGGAGAGAGAAGACGGTAACTCCACGCCCAGTCTATAGCCCGTAGTCGATGCCGCAGCCAATTGACCCCCAACCGCCAAAGGTCCCCCAGCTTGTCCCGGCGTAGCTCAACAAGCGAAGCCGGAAGCCTCGGCGAAGGAGGATAGTCCGCGCGGCGCGCCACGCGCCGCGCTCGCCATCACCAAAAATTGACAACGCCGCCAGACAGGCAAACAATCCCACCCCATGAAGCCGCACCTCCCCCCTCCCCTCTCTACCCGCCTTGCGCAGGCCACGCCCGGCAAGGCGTTCACCCTCATCGAACTCCTCGTCGTCATCGCCATCATCGCTATCCTCGCCGGCCTCCTCCTACCCGCCCTCGCCTCCGCCAAGGACAGCGCCCACCGCACCATGTGCGTCAATAACCAGCGCCAGCTCGGCCTCGCCATGCATATGTACGCCGGCGATAACGAAGAACACCTCCCCTACCCCAACTGGAACGCACCCTGGTTCCCCGGCTGGCTCTACGATACCCCCAATAACCGCGTCCCCGATCTCTTCTCCCCTCCCTACTCCACCAACCACAGCCTCGCCTACGAAGGCGGCCAGCTCTGGACCTATATGGGCACCGAAAAAAGTTACCGCTGCCCCCTCGACCGCACCAACCGCCCCACCTTCCTCGCCCGCGCCAATAAACTCGCCACCTACGTCATGAATGGCGCCGTCTGCGGCTTCGGTAAACGCCAGCCCCAAGGCTCCTCCTACAAAATGACCGACTTCCAACAGTCCGACTTCATCATGTGGGAACCCGATGACGCCCGTGTCGAACTCGGCTTCGGCTACAACGATGGCTCCAGCTATCCCGACCCCGATGTCGACGGCGCCCTCGGCCGTCGCCACGGTAAACGCGGCGGTATCGTCCTCGCCGTCGATGGCCACGTCGAATTCATCCAGTTCGAAACCTGGCGCAAAGAATCCAAACTCCCGGAAAAAAACCGCATGTTCTGCAACCCCGGCTCCCCCGACGGACGCTAGAACCACAGACCCAACCGGAGTTTCAGTGTTTCAGTGTTTCGGAACACCGACCTGAGCACCCCTCCGGGCTTGCCGCTTCCCGCTCTGCGCTTTGCCCTCAGCCCTCAGCCCTCAGCCCTCAGCCCTCAGCCCTCAGCCCTCAGCCCTCAGCCCTCAGCCCTCAGCAAGCCTCCTCGTACCATGCTTGGCCGCCACTCCCCCCACTCCATCCCTCACTTCAAAATCGGCCTCGCCCTCACCCTCACCTTCTGGACGCTCAACTGGCTCCTGCCTTCCAACCTCCGCCCTGCCGCCTTTCTCTTCTTTCCCCTCTGGCTTGGTTACGCCCTCGTGGTCGATGCCCTCACCGCCGCCCGCACCGGCACCTCCATCCTCACCCGATCCCGATCCCGCTTCGCCTGGCTCTTCCTCGCCTCGGCTCCCGCCTGGTGGCTCTTCGAACTCATTAACCTCCGCACCCGAAACTGGGAATACCCCGGTGCCGAGATCTTCGGCCCCCTCGCTTACTTCATCCTCTGCACCATCGCCTTCTCCACCGTTATGCCCGCCGTCTTCGGCACCGCTGAACTCGTCCGCTCCGCACCCTGGATGCATCGCTTCAGCCACGGCCCCCGCATCACCCCCACCCGCACGCTCGCCATTGCCCTCTTCGCCGTCGGCACTCTCATGCTCACCGCAACCCTCCTCTGGCCCCAGGCCTGTTACCCTCTGGTCTGGGGCTCCGTGTTCCTCCTGCTCGAACCCCTCAATATCCTCCTCCACCGCCACACGCTCTTCCACTATCTCCAACACGGTGACTGGCGACCCGTCATCGCACTCGCCCTCGGCTCACTCCTCTGCGGTTTCTTCTGGGAAATGTGGAACTTCTACTCCTACCCGAAATGGATCTATCACACCCCCGGCGCCGAGTTCCTTCACGTCTTCGAAATGCCCCTCCTCGGTTACCTCGGCTACATCCCCTTCGCCTGGGAACTTTACAGCCTCCACAACCTCATCTCCCCCCATAACTCCGGCCCCAAACTCTAATCCCAGACAATCGTCGTCTCACCAGAGCAACCCGCTCTCAACAAACGGGTTAAGCTCGATTGACCGCCCCAAACAAGGGCTTACAGCCGATTTTTGCCCCCAAAAAGCCGCTCTACGGAAATCTCCCCATCTCCAAATACCCCTCCTCTCCTCAGGCCGCATTTTCAGGCTCGAAAATCGGCCCTAAGGCCCAAAATCGAGCCCTATTCATTCACAACTTATTGCACACCTAGCACTTCGCGTGGTGACACCAGAATAGGCAGAGTGTCGGGAGCGAAGGCATCAGACGATGACCTCGACCTGCTGCGTCTCGACCGTCAGTGGAAGTCCCTGTTCGGCTCGGACTTCCAGACATGCGGCG
>JBJOII010000147.1:0-9592 GCA_046047235.1 Verrucomicrobiota bacterium
CGCCCCATCGGCGCATGACACCGCGTACACTTGTCCTGAATCACCGCCTCCAACCCCGGACTCCGCTCCAACTCCGTCTCCAGCTTCGCCCGAAATACCGGATCCCGAAACGCATTCGCCATCATCGACCCCTGCCAGTCATGCCAAATCGACACATCCCGCCCCGCCTCATCCACCAACGCACCCGCCCCCTTGCTATGACAAAATGCACAAGTCTCCGCCGAAAAAAAAATCTCCTCCGCCATTCCGCTCCAGCAACCCACCAGAAACGCACACACCAGTCCAATAAAACCTGGTCTCATCATCATCACCTTCCATTCTATGGCCCTCGGCTCGCCCCCAAACACACGAAGAAAGCCCCGCTCTAAACGGAGTCCCGCTTATGCAACCAAAGCCTCCTCAACAGTAATCGGAATGATCAAAAATGAAACCCCTACCCCCCAACACGTTTTGTCCAGTGCTGCCCTCCAATTGCCACGCCAACCCATCCAGCAGGTAGTCTACCCCCTACCCAGACCCAAAAGCCCCCCTTACTCCACCCATCTCAATGGCGCCAGATACAACCCGCCCCAACTCCACTCGCAAAGCCTGATCCGCTCCAACCAAACCCGTCGCCCCAAGGATCAAACCAAAAAAGACCGCTTGGCTTTCTCATGTCATTTCCTTCTCTTTCCGCCCCCCATGGGAACCTCCAACTCAGCTTCATACCGCGGATCCACCAGATAATCCCCCCCCAACACCTCACGCAAGGGATCGGCACTCTCATCGCAAAAACCATAATGCAAATGCCGACGCCACCCCTCCGCATGACGGAACTTCCGCGACATCCGCCCGACCTCCCGGGAGAAAGCCTCCTGGGTCGCCAAATACGCGTTCATCTTTTGCGAGGTATCCAGCCATGCCTGCTGACTCTTGTGCGCCGCCAAGGCCAGCGCTTTCTGCTCCATCACCCGCGACGTGTTCACAAACGCCCCCGCCATGACCCGCTGCCGCAAGCTGTCTCGCAACCCATGCGGCATGGCATGATACAACGTGACCTCCCCTTCCACGGCCAACCTCGCAGGCTGCGTCACAAAATTCGGCATGCCCCGCACAAACGCAGCCGTCACCGCCAGCCGACACGCGTTCGTGTGATCCTCCATGTAGTCCTGCGGTGACGGCACCAGCAGCACGCTCGGCTTCACCTCCCGAATCACCGCCGCCAAACGCTTCAACGTCTTCCGCTCATAGTAAATCTCCAGGTCATCCACCAGACTCGGATGAAACACCGCCCCCAAGACGTCCGCCGCAGCCCGCCCCTCCCGCTTCCTCACCGCCCGTAGTTTCGACGCCGGAACCGTCGCACTCCCGCACGACCCCGAAGCCAGGTTCATCAAATGCGTCTCAAACCCGGCCTGCTTCAGCAAAACCAACGTCCCCGCCATCATGAATTCCACATCATCCGGATGCGCCCCTATCGCCATCGCCACCCGCCCGCTCATCGCTCACCCCCGTCCCCCAACCGAATGCACGCATAACTCATTGTGTTCACCTTTCCTGACTGTGTTCCCAACAAATCCAGTTTCCACGAGGACCGGTTCCCCGCCCTCATGCTCGCCGTGAAAAAATCTCCAAAAGACACCTTCAACGGCACTCTCGCCAGCTCCCCCAGGGAACCATCCGGCAGCACTTCCACAACCCAATTCCCCGTCCGATCCCGCCCCAAAGCATCCACCCCCGAACCCGAGGCATAGTACACCACCCATAACTTTCCATCCGGCGTCACATGAAACCTCCCGCGCCCCGGAACCGCGCCGTCCTCCCCCTCCTTCAACTCAACCAAAGTCCGCCGCATGACTACCTTGCCATCTCGAACCCGCGCATACTCCAAAGCGTGTCGCTGTTTCTCTCCCGGATAAAACCGGTCCCGCAACCGCTCATCCAACGCCCGCTCCGACCAAAGCACGTGCACCACGCCGTCCTCACCCACATGTAAGTCCCCGGGCGTAATCCAGCCGCACGTCGATTCCCGACTCGCCACCTCCACCCACTCCCGAAAACCCTCAGTCCGAACATCCGGCGTCCAAGTGAAGAACAACCTCCGGAAATCATAATCCCATTGCTGCCCCGTCAGCTCCTTCTTGAATGCACGCCATTCCGGGTTCGGCTCAATAATATCGCTGACCCCACAGAAATAAACCGCCCCCTCCACCACCGCCACGTTCGGATAACATACCCGAATCGGCTCCGGCTTCGCATACCCCGCACCCCACGGCCACTTCAGTTGCCCCCGCGCACTCCACTCCCCCCGCCGATCCAAAAATGCCCACTCCGCATGGGTATACCCCACGTTCTGGAACAAAATCAGCTCCCCTCGCTCCCCATCCGCCGCAAAACTCCGATACGAATGCTCCGTGAATTCAGGCCTGCCCCCCCATTTTGGCAACCAAGGATAGAGCTCATACCCCCTCCTGCTATCCCCTCCAAACCGGAATTCTAAAATCTGCGGCCGAGCCGCCCCCGAATACTCTCCCAGCGCCAAGGTCGGATTAGCCGATAGCAAAACCCGACCACCCCCAAAAGTCACCAGTGGACTCGGCTCCCGTGTTCGATCCACCTCATCCACCAACACCCGCTTCCACCCTCCATCCACCCTCCGTAGTAAAAACCAGCGGCAATTGTTCAATGGCTTCGCTCCCTCCAAGGTCTCCAACCCGCTCGCGTAAACCTCCTCCCCGTCCCGCACCAAACACGTCGATCCATGACACCACATCGGCCCGGCTCCATTATTAGCCGAATCATACGTATAAACCTCCTCCTCCACCTCAACCGCCAACTCCAGCCCCGACAACGACACTCCCATCCCGGCCAACATACTCAACCCCCATCGCATCACTCCAACATACACCCCCACCATAAGCCTTGTTCGTTCAGGGTTCATCAACGCCGATCCTCCGTCCACCCACACCACCCAGTCAAGCCCACCAAAACGCCACGTATGTCCAAGGTGAGCCCCACGTCCTCAAGGGTAAAGTCGCGGTGCTTCCGTGTTGCGGCATTCCAAAACCCCAAACTACTCCCCCATCTTTTTGCCCACCCTTCCCCCAAGCCCCAGTGTTTCAGAGTTTCTGTATTTCAGAACCTGCACATGTCCATCCCTCCGCGTTCTCTGTGCCCTCCTGTTAAACAAACAAACCCGTACACCATCCTCGCTCACGCATCGAAATCGCTATCGGGATCGGGATCGCTATCGAAACGGGCCCTCCGCGAGAAACGCCTGCTCCACTGTCTCCCTTCTCCTCAATCCGCTCTCCCGCGGCCGCGCCCCATCGCGGCCGCATACACTTCCGGCAAATCAAACTGTCCCAGCACACCCGGCAACATAACCGACAACGGCCAGCCGCAATCTTCCTCCACCGCAAGCGCATGATACGATTCCAGCCGCTCCCACAATTGCACATCCTTCACGTGCTCGGATAACAGTGCAGCAAAAGCCGCCGGCACACTCCCCCATCCCTTGCCCGCCAGATGCACTTCACGGTGTCCACACGCCATCAACCAATCGAGAACACTCAGCACATCATGGGTCTTCTGCCCCACATACGGACGTCCCAACATCAACCCATGAATCGCATAGAAATAGTCGCTGCCATACGGATGCAAAAACATGTTCTCCCCGCACGTGTTCGGTTTCGACTCCCCAATGCCCCGCACATCACATGCATACAACACTCCTCCACCATGCGATGCCATCCACTCCCGAATCCTGCTTTCCTCCCGCAGCTCCACATCCGCACTGTGATGCGCCACATACAGTAACGCCGGCCCACTCACCCTCGGTGGAGCAGCCTCCAGCCGTTCCTGCCCCAAGCGATACACTAAAGCCTGCACCCCCGGCTCGGTCTCCACCGCATACGGCGTCGCAAAGGGCAACGGATACCCATTGTCCCGATGCGACCTCAGCACCCGGAAGTACGGCATCCCCTCCCTGGCCGGAAGTCGCAACGCTTCCTGCACCCGGTCCCTTAACTCATCCGCCCCCAAAACCGGCCTCTCCAACTTCAGCTTCTCCGCCTTCTCCCGGGTAAATGAAAACACGGACCTCGACCCCAGCGCGGACACTTGTCCCTCAATCGTGCACTGCAAGACCACATCCTCCTCCAACACAATGTCATCCTCAGGAGAGAGCTGCTCCCTCCCCGTCCAGCGGTTAAACCACCCATACATGGCTTCGCGATTTTCCCGGCTAAAACCATGCGCCGTGGGCCCCGCATAGAATCCAATCCGGTCCTCCGCGCCTAGCAACCGATACAAACGCTTCAGCCTCTCAAAGGCCTCCCGCGTTCCCCGTACATCAAAAAAGTCCTTCTCCTTCCCCAGCAAAATCACCGGCTTCGGCGCCATCGCCGCAATGAAATCCTCATGGTCCAACCCCAGCGCAATCGCCCCCGGCGGACATTGCTCGGTATCCGCTGGCAGCTCGTTCTCCAGGTTGTGTCGAAAGGTGGTCACAAAACAACTCGGAGCCGCCATCGTCCACCGCTCCTCCAAACCGCAGAGCCACGTGGTCATCGTCCCCCCACCCGAATTCCCCGTCACCCCCACATGCGCCGGATCCACCTCCTCTCTCGTCAGCAAGTAATCCAACGCCCGAATCCCGTCCCACGCCCGCCAGGCTCCAATAAACTCGCCCACCAAAAACTGCTGGTTCCCCGCCAGCAAATGCTCCCGCACACCCACACCCACACGCGAACCAGCCTCAGCCCCAGGATACTGCAACCGCTCCCCCTGCCCCAACGGATCAAAGATCAATACCACATAACCCTGCCGCACCAACCCCTGACAAAACGACTGATACGCACCCTCCGCCTTTCCGTTCGTCGAATGCCCACAGGTCGCCACCACGCCGGGAAACCGACCTCCCACCCCCTCCGGCACATACACATTCCCCGTCACCAGAAAACCCGGCCGACTCTCAAAGATAAGCTTCTCAATCCGATACCCCTCACGCCGCACCACACCTGTAATCCTCGCGTTCAACGGGGTCTTCTCAGGAAACGGACCAAAACACTCGCGAACCCTGGCCCTCACGTCCCGCACATACTGCTCGGCCTCCTCCCCCGTCCGCAAGGCACCCAACCGCTCCACCCGACGCCACTCCGCCAACCGCACCTGCTCCACGTAAAACTCCTGCACCATCCGCGGAAACCGATTTCGCCCCCCCGCAGCATCCGCCCCAACCAAAGGAACCCCTCCCAGACCTACACCCCCCAACCCCAACAACATCCGTCCCAGCATCTCCCGACGCGAACACAACCCACCTCCGGTATCTCTGCTCAGCGGCTTCATGCCGAACACCCAAACCCAGTAGACCCATTTTGACAACCCGACATTCCAACCCTCACAAGCCCCTTGCAGCCTACACCCATCGGCGTAGCATTCCTTTCATCCCCGCAAAATGGAAAGGCTCCCATGAAAGCTGATTCTTCACCAAAGACCAAAATAACCCGTCGCTCATTCCTCCAATCTACAGCTCTAACCTCCACCACCTCCCTGCTCATCCTCCCCTCCAAAACGGTCTTCGGCTCCGCAGCCAACGCCAAAATCCAACTCGGACTCATCGGCTGCGGCGGTCGCGGCCAATGGATCGCCAACCTCTTCGCCCAAGACGGCCAATACACCTTCACCGCCGGAGCCGATTATTTCCAGGACCGCGTCGACGCCTTCAGCACAACTCACAACGTGCCCCCTGCCCGGCGATTCACCGGATTGAGCGGTTATCAACGACTGCTGGATTCCAAGTCAGTCGACGCCGTCGTCATCGAAACCCCACCCTACTTCCACCCGCGCCAGGCCAATGACTCGGTTGCAGCAGGCAAACACGTCTTCCTCGCCAAACCCATCGCCGTCGACGCCCCCGGCTGCCTCACGATCGCCGACGCCGACAAACAGGCCACCGCCAACAACCTCGTCTTCCTCGTCGATTTCCAAACCCGCGCCAGCTCCCACTACCGCGAGGCCTTCCGCATGCTCCGCAATGGCGATATCGGCCCCCTCGTCATGGTCGAAGCCCACTACCCCTGGCGCGGCGGTGGCCGTAATACACCACCCACCTCACCGGAAGAACAACTCCGCTCCTGGTACCACGTCCGCGCAATCAGCGGCGACTTCATCGTGGAACAAAGTATCCATGCCCTCGATGTCGCCACCTGGATCACCAACACCAACCCCATCGCCGCTGCCGGCACTGGCGGCTTCAAGGTCCGCCCCGAAGGCAGCATCTTCGATCACTTTGCCCTCCACTACCGCTTCCCCAATGACCTCACTCTCGCCTTCACCTGCATCCAATCCATACCCGAAGTCAAAGACCAGATCATCGCCCGCGCCTACGGTGCCGACGGTGTCCTCGAAACGGATTACTACACGGGCGTCCTCCTCAAGGGAAAAGAAGCCTACCGCGGCGATGAACCCAACCTCTACACCACCGGCGCTCAGACCAATATCCGTGAGTTCGGCGAACATATCCGCAACGGAAACTATACCAACCCTACGGTCGCCCCGTCGGTCCGCTCCAACCTCACCGCCGTCCTCGGCCGCGAAGCCGCCTACCACCAGACCTACCTCACGCTCGAGGACCTCATCGCCAAAGCAGAAACCCTCGAACCCAACCTCCAAGGCCTAAAGACATGACCGACACCCGACACCCGACACCCGACACCCGACACCCGACACCCGACACCCGACACCCGACACCCGACACCCATAACCCCACCAACCCATCTCCCATCTACCATCTCCCATCTACCACCTACCATCTCCTACCACCCCCCTCTCGCGCAAAGCGCCTGTCCCCTAACTCCCGCACACCAACCTCGCTCACCCATCGAAATCGAAATCGGGATCGCTATCGGTATCGAACCATGCCTTGCCCTCAGCCCTCAGCCCTCAGCCCTCAGCCCTCAGCGCTCTGCGCTTCCCGCTTCCCGCTTGCCGCTTTGCGCCACGCGCGCAGCAAGCGCGCCCATCTCCTAGCTCCTAACTCCCAGCTCCTGCGCTGCGCTCCAGAGCGCAGCGCTCACTTGGGCGCTTCGTCCTCCTGAAACTCTTTCAGGCTGAACAACAACATCCCCACCCCCAGGGCGAGCAGGTTGATCGTAACCACGGCCAGAACCGCGCCCGGCACCCCCCAACCCGGCAGATCCAGTCCGGTTTCCAGGTCCGAGAAGTATCCCAGCAACGACTGAAAATGCCGGGAGATCGAAATCGTGTTGATGTTGCTGGGAATCTGCCCAATCCCCATCTCCACGACAAAACCGTAGAGCACCCCCAACATGACATACCGCTTTGAAACCAAGCCCAAAACAACACTGATCGCCATGTACGACGGGATAATCACCGACTGAACTCCGAGCAACCACCAGCAAATTGCCATCCCGTTCTCAACCCCCAAATACACGCTGCCCGCAGCCAGCAACAACACATTCAACCCCAGCGCAACCTCCAGCCAGAAAACGTGGCACAGGTATTTCAGCAACAGCAGCCTCGCCCGGGACAAGGGCCGGGTGATCAGGAAGCCCAACGTCCCGGCCTGCAACTCATCCCGAATCATCGCCCCCCCGGATATCAGACACGCAATGGGAACCATGAAGCTCACATAAAGCCGCAGCAGCCACATCTCAAAACCCCGGAACAAATGCTCCTCCGGAGCCGCACTCAAAGCCAAAGTTGCCAGCAAAGGATTGAGCAGGATCAGCGCAATCAGGCCAGGGACCCGGCGCCAAGCCAACAACCCGCCCCAAGTGAGCCGAAAGATCCCCCGCATTCCCAACAGCCACCCGGGCCGGCGACACCCCTCAACCGCCTCAGCTCCCGCGCTCAAGACGCACCTCCGATCGCACACAGAAAACCTCTCTGCACCAGCTCGCTCATGTCGTCACCCGCTCGAATATCTGTTTCAAGGACCGGCTCTGGCTCCGGATCTCATACACCTTCACCCCGCTCTCGGCCAACAACTCCAACCAGCGTTCGTAAAAATCCTCCGGTTGCTTGACCCGCAAATGAAGCATCTGCCGCTCCGCTTCGATATCAAACCCCTGTAAAACCCCCGCTTCAAACAACGCCCGGGCCAAACGCTCCGGATCATCACAACGCACCACCAGTTGCTCAGACCATTGACGCAAGTCAGAACGGATCTCCTCCCGGCTGCCTGACGCCAGAATCCTGCCCCAGTTCAAGATCACAAATTCCCGGCAAAGCCCCTCCAGCTCAGAAAGAATGTGGCTCGAAACCAGAATGCTCTTACCCCCCAACGCCAACTCCATCAGGATCTGCGAAATCTCCTGTCGCCCCATCGGATCCAGCCCGTTCATCGGCTCATCCAACACCAGCAACTCAGGCTCATGCATCAGGGCCTGTGCAAGTTTCACCCGCTGCCGCATCCCTTTGGAAAATTGCCCCAGACTCCTCCCCCAATGCTGTCGCGCCAGTTTCACGGTGGTCAGCGTCGACTCAGCACGGGCCTCTGCCTCAGCACGAGCCAAACCGGAAAGACTACCCAACGCCACCAGCCAAGCCACCGGGTTCAAATCCGTATGCACCGCCTCACCCTCCGGACAATACCCGATCCTCGACAGCACTCTCGGATTATTCCACGGCTTTTCACCCAGCACAGTCAGCTCGCCAGAGCTTGGCCGCAGCTGCCCGGTCACCAGCTGAATCAAGGTGCTCTTCCCGGCTCCGTTCGGCCCCACCAAACCCGTCAGCCCGGGTCGCACCGCGAAAGTCACGTGGTTCAACCCCATGACAACGCCATACCACCGGCTCAGATCTTCTCCCTGAATGATCGCACTCATTCGGTTTTCGTTCTCACGTGCAACAGCCATACAGAACCCAATGCCAACAGGCCCAAACCCAATGCCGCCGGCCCCACATGCGCCTGATACAAGAAATCCCGACGCCGGGGCGGAACCGCCTGCCGCATCAACTCACCAAACACAGGTATCTCACTCTGAAACCGCTCCACATCCTCCGAAGGCGCGTAAATCCGCGTCGCCACTTGCTGTAGATCATGACGAAAACTCAGGTATTGCAGCCACGGATTCGTATTCAAACCCACCGGAACCAAGGCGTTCCCCACCAGCCACAACACCAGCCACACGCCCACCGTGGTCTTCTCCTTCGCCGAAACCGACGACACCCCCAGTCCGAATACCGCCAGAAACAGGCCGGCACACCCGATAAACATCAGCGTGTGCAAGATCGCCGTCCGCGAGTGCCAGAAGAAATGCCACTCCGGCGCCAGTAGATTGCCCAGCAACCACGCCATACACGCCGGCCCCAACCACGTCATCACCAGCAAACCCAACAACGTCCCCAGCTTGCCCATCAAATAATCCCACCGCGTCAGCGCCTTCGATGAATAAATCAATAACGCATGACTCGATAAATCCCGCGTCACCAAATGCGGAATCGCCAGCATCACCACCACCAGGTTCACGGTCAAAGACATCACCGCATACCCATAAAACAACAGGTTCTCTGCCGTGCGTACCGAAATCTCCGGATGCCCCCCCAGCCACGTCGCCAACCCGCCCACCAAAGCCTGCGGCGCTCC
>JBJOII010000148.1:0-9383 GCA_046047235.1 Verrucomicrobiota bacterium
TCCTTTTCCTTTTCCTTTTCCTTTTCCTTGGAGTCGGTTTGGAAGGAGCTCTGTTTATTCTTCTCGGATTTGCCTTGGTTTGGGCCGATCTGCCACGCATTGGCCTGGAACGTCAGGAAGGCCATTGTGGTGCCGACCACCAAGAGTTGTGTGATGCGACTAAGTTTCATACGTGTTGGCTGGGTTTTTGTCTCTGGATACGCAGTGTGACGTATCCGAGAGGGGTGAAGCACCCCTGGTGCCAATACGAAGTAAGCATTTCGTCTTACCTCATAACTGACCTTCTCTGAGTCAGTTACAGCAGGATTTCTTTAGGGGCGCGGGTGGCGAGGGGTTTTGGAAAGTGTAAGCCATTCCGACGCATGGGTGGCGTTTTTGCGGGGTGGGCTGAGGTATGCGGGTTACAACCAATTGGGTTGCAGCCGGTTATACCCTAATGGTGAGCGGGTTCGAAAACCGTAAACACATTTTACAGTTTTCAGGACTATTTTGGCGTTTGGGACGCCATGAACCACTGGATGAAGAGGCGGATACCGTCCTCGATTTTGGTGGTGGGGTGATATCCGAGGATGCGTTCGGCTTTAGCGATATCGGCGTAAGTGAGAGGGACATCGCCGGGTTGGGGGGGGAGTCGGTTAATTTGGGCTGCGGTGCCGAGTTCTTGTTCGAGGAGTTGGATGAGGCGGGCGAGCGTGACTGTTTGGGATTCGCCGAGGTTAAAGATCTCGTAGCCCAGTTCCTTTTGGGTGCAGGCGAGGATACCGTCGACGATATCGGTGACGTAGGTGTAATCGCGGGCGGTGGAGCCGTCGCCATAGACGGGGATGGGTTGTTGGTTATGGATGAGTTTGGCGAATTTATGGATAGCGAGGTCGGGGCGTTGGCGAGGTCCGTAGACTGTGAAGAAGCGGAGCATGGCGACATCCATCTTATAGAGGTGGTGATAGACGTGGCCGAGTGCTTCGCAGGCGAGTTTAGAGGCGGCGTAGGGGGAGATGGCCTGGAAGATGGGGTCGTGTTCGGCGAAGGGGACTTTGGAATTCACCCCATAGACGGAGCTGGAGGAGGCGAGCGTGCATTTTTTGACGCCGTGGGTTCGGGCGGCTTCGAGGATATTGACGGTGCCTTCGACGTTGGTGCGTTGGTAGAGGGCGGGTTGTTCGAGGCTGGGGCGGACGCCGGCGCGGGCGGCGAGGTGGATGACCTGGTCGAAGCGTTCGGAGGCGAACACTTCATTGACGATATGGGGTTCCGTGATATCGCCGACGACGATGGTGAAGGGTTTTGCGAGGGATTGGAGGTCGAGGAGGTTGGCTTGTTTGATACGTGGGTCGTAGAAGTCGTTGAGGTTGTCGAGGGCGCAGACTGAGTGGCCTTGGTTGAGGAGGCGTTCGCACAGGTGATAACCGATGAAACCGGCGGCGCCGGTGACCAGGACTCGCATGGGCGGGAGGTTAGAGAGAAGGTGTTGGCATGTCGCGAGAAAAGCGCAATAGGGGGCGGTTTGGGTGGTGGATGGTGGGCTTGGCCTTGGGGGTGGCGTGCATGGCCTATTGGGGGTTTCGGACGTCGCGGGCCGGTGGGGTGGAGCGATGGATGGCGGAAAGGCGGGAACAGGGGGAGCGATTCACCATAGGTGAGCTGGGGTTGGACAAGCGAGGGGGGTATGTGAGCGGGGTGATGGATGTGGTGGATGCGGTGGCTGGGAGAGTGAAGGGGTTTCACAATCCGTCCGGGCCGACGGAGTCGTATCGGCTGGAAGAGGATTGGGGTTGGAGGGTGGTGTTGTGGCGGGAGCCGCAGATGATATCGGTGGCGGGGTTTCGGGCTGAGTGGTCGCTGATGGAGGGGGCATTGGACGGGGTGGGGGCAGAGTTGGAGAGGGTGAGACAAGCGGTGGCGGTGATCGTGGATGATCCTGGCGGGGGGGTGTATCCGCCGCAGTTGAGGTTGAACCCTGTGGGATTGAGAATGGTGGCGCAGGTATTGGGGGATGCGGTGGTATTGGAGCTGCATCGGGGGCGGCCGGAGGCTGCGTTGGAGGATCTGGTGGCGTTGATTCGTTTGGCGAGGCAGCATGCCGGGGATCCATCCTGGGTGGTTCAGGGGATTCGGGTGGGACTCACAGAGCTGGCGGTGGGGGGTGTGTGGCAGTTATTGCAGCGGGAGGGGTGGGAGGGGGAGCAGCTGGTTTTGTTGCGGGATGAGCTGATGGGGTTGGAGTTGGTGTCGGGTTTCTTACGGGCGGCGGAGGTGGAGCGGGCGATTGCTTTGGAGTATGCGGGGGAGCTGGAGCGAGGCGGTGGAGGTGGAGCGGGGGTGGCTTCGAGCTTTTCCCCCAGCCTGCATGCCTGGCGGATGTTTGGGCGGGAAGAGGACTTGATGTATTTGCTGCGGTCGTATGAGGCATTTCTGGTTGGGGCCAGGGAATTTGAGTCAAGCGGGGGGAGGTGGAGGCTGGGGAGGGGGCTGGTGACTGGAGGGGCTGGGGAATTGGAGCTTGGGTTGGGTGCCCGGTGGCTGGGGCGTTTGGGTTTTCACTACCACTATTTGGTGAGCGGGATGATCATGCCAAACTTGGGTCGTTCAGCGGAGCTGTTGGTGAGTGCGGAGACGTGGAGGCGGATGGCGGTGACGTGGTTGGAGGTTGAGATTCTTCAGTTGGAGCGGGGTGCTTGGCCGGACGGGCTGGCGGTATTGCCCGGGGTCGACGGGGAGGAGCGTTGGCGGGTGGACCCGTTTTCGGGGGAGTCGTTTCAGTATCGGCTGCGCGAGGGGAAGAGGCCCTTGCTTTACAGTGTAGGGAAGGATGGTGTGGATAGGGGAGGAGAGGCGGAGGAGAGTGCGAACCAGGGGGATTGGGTATGGCCTGAGCCGGTGGGCGAATAGCGGTAAGCGGCGAGCGCTGTGCGGTAAGCGGCAAGCGCGAAGGGGTAAGCGCTGAGGGCAGAGCGCTGAGGGCTGAGGGCTGAGCGCTGAGGGCTGAGGGCTGAGGGCAGTGCCGCGTGCGCGGTAAGGGAGCTGGTAGCTAGGAGTTGGGGGACAGGCGCTGTGCGGTAAGCGCAAAGGGGTAAGCGCAAAGGGGTAAGCGCGAAGGGCTGTTGCGACCCGAGGGCGGACCGCAGGGGGAGAGTAGAGGGGATCGAGGAGAGGGTGAGGTCAGGACATCGGATACGCATTGGGGGTTGTGTGCCGGCCTACAGGGCTTGAGAGCTCGTATCCACCGCGCTTCCAGGTGGGAGGCGGGCGGGGAAATTGCTTCTGACTAATCTGAAAGGTCAGGGTTGTTGAGGTGGGGTTTTCTGGGATGGATTGGGTGGCGGCGGCGGATGCGGTAGGTGGCGAGGCAGGAGTAGAGGAGGACGGCTAGGGCATAGACGAGCATGCCGATGCCGATGGCACAGGGGATGGAGCCGAGCGGGGAGCTGAGGAGCAGGGCGGAGCCGATGGCGGCGACGGTGATGGACTGGCCGAGGAGGCAGGCGAGGTAGAGTGGGAGGGGGCTGTTTATGAGCTGGTGTGCGTACCAGTCGCGGTAGTTGTCTTCGCCCCAGTTGTGCATGATCCAGGCCCATTGCAGGTTGCGGGAGGCGACGAGCAGGCTGGTGGTGATGATGATGACGGCGGCGAAGGGGATCGTGGCGCAGCCCAGGCAGGCGATGAGATTGACTGTGAGGCCCCCGCGCCAGCCGAGGCGGCGGGCGACGGGGTTGCCTTCGAGCAGGAGCGTGGGGGTGGCGATCCAGGTGCTCAGGAGGTCGGCACCTCGGGCGAGCAGGAGCAGCCCCAGCCAGAGTGCGTAGCTGGGGGCGCTGGAGTAGACCCAGTCGTAGGTCACGCTTTTTTGCCGTAGATCTTTTCTGGATCTTCGAGCCGGTCCTCGGTGGTTTTGGAGGCTTGACCGGCTTCGGTGGCGGAGCGGAAGAAGCAGGAGCGGTAGCCTTCGTGGCAGGCGGCACCGATTTGTTCAACCTGGATGAGGAGCGTGTCGCCATCGCAGTCGAAGGCGATGTCCTTGACTGTTTGGGTGTGGCCGCTGCTTTCGCCTTTCATCCAGTATTTTTGGCGGGAGCGGCTCCAGAAGTGGGTTTTGCCGGTTTGGATGGTGGTTTCGAGCGAGGCTTTATTCATCCAGGCCATCATGAGGACTCGACCGTTGGTGGCGTCCTGGATGATGGCGGGGATGAGTCCGTCGGCGTTGAACTTGAGGTTGTCCCAGAATTGCATGGTGTTGGTTTATTGGGGGTGGGGTTCGAGTTGTCGGACGGGGATGCCTTGGGAGGCGAGGAAATCTTTGACCTGACCGACGGTGAATTCGCCGTAGTGGAAGATACTGGCGGCGAGGACGGCGTCGGCCTGGCCTTGGAGGAGGACATCGGCCATGTGCTGGAGGTTGCCGGCGCCGCCACTGGCGACGACGGGGACACCGACGTTTTCACTGATGCGGCGGGTGATTTCGATATCGTAGCCGGCTTTGGTGCCATCGGCATCGATGCTATTGAGGACGATTTCACCGGCGCCGAGTTTGACGGCGTGGGTGGCCCAGTCGACGGCGTCCCAGTCGGTGGGTTTACGGCCACCGGCGGAGAAGACCTGCCAGCGGTCGGGGCTGATGCGGCGGGCGTCGATGGAGACGACGATGCATTGGCTGCCGAATTTTTCTGCGCCTTGGCGGATGAGTTCGGGAGTGGCGAGGGCGGAGGAGTTGATGCTGACCTTATCAGCTCCGGCGCGGAGCATGGTCGTCATGTGGTCGACGGTGCGGATACCGCCGCCGACGGTGAGGGGCATGAAGCATTGGTCGGCGACGCGTTCGATGACATCGACCATGGTGGAGCGGCCGTGGGCGGTGGCGGTGATGTCGAAGAAGACCATTTCGTCGGCGCCCTGTTCGTTATAGCGGAGGGCGAGGGCGACGGGGTCGCCGACATTTTTGAGGCCGCCGGCTTCGGCTTTGCCGAACTGGACGCCGCGGGTGACGTGTCCGTCGTGGACATCGAGGCAGGGTATGACGCGTCGTGCGAGCATGGTTTGGGGGCAATTTCGCCCGGGGAGGGAGTGATACGGGGCGCGTGGGATGATGACAAGGAATATGGCAGGGCAGTTGACAGCTGGGGGGCTGTCGGCTAGCTGTGCATGGCATGAAGCAAGCGATTTCGAGAGGACAGAGGGGTCGGCGGATGTCTTGGCTGGCCGGGTTGGTTTTGGTTGGGGCTGTGGGCGGGATGCAGGCGGAGGACTGGCCGAACTATCGTGGGGCGAGCTACGACGGGATTTCGGTGGAGAAAGGGTGGTCGGTGGATTGGCCGTCGGACGGGCCGAAAGTGTTATGGCGGGCGAAGGTGGGGACGGGTTTTTCCTCGTTTTCCGTGGCTGACGGGCGGGTGTATACGATGGGGAACTCGGGCAAGTCGACCAATCAGGATTCCGTGTATTGTTTTGATGCGGTGACGGGCAAGGAGTTGTGGCGTTACACGTATGACCAGAAGCTAGATCCGAAGTATTACGAGGGTGGGCCGAGTGCGACGCCTACTGTGGCGGGTGGTCGGGTGTATACCGTGAGCAAGACCGGCAGGCTGTTGTGCTTGGCGGCGGCGGACGGGACTTTGATTTGGGAGAAGTTTGTGCCGGGTTTAGTGGAGGCGAAGGAGGGTAAGGAGGCGAAGATGCCGACCTGGGGATTTTCAGGGTCGGTTTTGGTTCAGGGCGACCGTTTGTATTTGAACGTGGGGACGTATGGGGTGGCTTTGGATCTGGAGGGGAATCTGGTTTGGTCTACGGGGAGTGAGGCCTCGGGATACAGCACCCATGTTCCGGTGGAGATGGGTGGGAGGAAGCAGTTGGTGGTGTTTGCTGCGGAGGAGGTGGCCAGTGTGGATCCTGCGGATGGCAAGCGGTTGTGGAGTCACGAGTGGAAGACCAGCTACGACGTGAACGCGGCGGACCCGATTGTGCGTGGCAGCGATGTGTTTGTGTCTTCGGGTTACGGCACCGGTGCGGCGGTGGTGCGGGTGAAGGGGGGGCAGACCGAGCAGGTTTGGTTTGGGAAGGACATCATGCGCAACCATCACAACAACTGTGTTTTGGTGGGGGACTACCTGTATGGTTTTGACGGCGACAAGGATTCCGACCTGAAGTGTGTGGAATTTGCGACGGGGGAGGTCAAGTGGTCGCACAACGGTTTGGGCAAGGGAGCGCTGATGGTGGCGGACGGCAAGCTGGTGATCAACTCGGAGATGGGCGAGCTGGTGATTGCGGCGGCTGATCCGGCGGGCTTCAAGGTCTTGGCGCAGGCGCAGATCCTGGGCAAGAAGTGCTGGAGTGCTCCGGTGCTGGCCAATGGACGCGTTTACATGCGCAACGACGGTGGTGATGTCGCTTGTGTGGATCTGACGAAGTAGGCGAGGGCCTTCAGACGGGGGGGGCTGAGGGCTGAGGGCTGAGGGCTGAGGGGGCTGTCTGCGGCGGTCCCCGCTCAGGCTCTCCTGCGGTTGCGAAGCTGGGGGCGTCTGTCCACTTCGAGCGCGGTTCAGATTCGCCTGTCCGGGGACGTTGTTCCTGTTAGATGGAGACGATGGAGGTTTCGTCCTGGATGTGGAGGGCTTCGATGATGCGGTTGACGGATTCCGCGACGCTGAGTTCGTGGGTGGGCAGGGTGAGTTCGGGTTTTTCGGGTGCTTCGTAGGGGGCGGAGATGCCGGTGAACTCCTGGATTTCCTGGTTGCGGGCTTTGGCGTAGAGGCCTTTCGGGTCGCGTTCTTCGCAGACATTCAGGGGGGCCTGGACGAAGACTTCCATGAACTGGTCTTCGAGGAGCATGGAGCGGACGGTATGTCGGTCGTCGCGGTAGGGGGAGATGAATGCCGTGATGCAGATGAAGCCGGCATCGGCGAAGAGTTTGGCGACCTCGCCTACGCGGCGGATGTTCTCTTTGCGTTCCTGGGGGGAGAAGCCCAGGTCGGAGCAGAGGCCGTGGCGGACGTTATCGCCATCGAGGACGTAGGCATTTTTTCCCAGGTTAAAGAGTTCGCGTTCGAGTTCTGTGGCGATGGTGGATTTACCTGAGCCGGAGAGTCCGGTGAGCCAGATGACGCGGCCGGGGTGGCCGTGTCGGCGGGCGCGGTGGGCGTGGGTGATCTTGCCCTGACTCCAGTAGAGGTTGTCGCTTTTGATGGAGGAGTCGAAGGTGCGGCGCGGGTAATTATCATCGGCGATGATGCCGCCGCCGCAGACATCGAGTCCATCGACGATGACGAAGCGTCCGGTGGCGGTGATATCGCCATGGGGGTCGAAGGCGATGGGGCGGCGGGTGGCGAGCGTGAGTTCACCGACTTCGTGGCGGCCGACGAACATTTCCTTTTGTGCGCGGGAGAGGGTGGAGAGGGAGGAGGCATCGATAACGCGTTCGACTGCGGCGATGGAGCATTCGGCTTCCTGGGTGGCGAGTTTGATCCGGTAGGGGCGGCCGACGCGGAGGGGGTTGCGGCCCATCCAGAAGACGCGGGCCTTGAAGTGGTTGAGTTCGCAGGGCGGGTGAGTTTCGAGGGAGGCGACGGCTCCGCGTTCGACGAAGATTTGTTCTGTGAGCGTGATGCCGACGCTTTCTCCGGCGGTGGCGATATCGCGGGAGGGGCTATTCCAGCGTTCGATGGTTTTCACCGTGCTGGATTTGCCGCCGGGGGAGAAGACGAGTCGGTCACCGACCTTGATGGTGCCGGATTCCACGCGGCCGGCGAGGATGCGGCGTTCATCGAAGCGGTAGATATCCTGGACGGGGAAGCGGAGGGGTTGTTCGACGGGTTGTTGGGTGGCGGAGAAGCTGTCGAGGGTATCGACGACGGTGGGGCCTTTCCACCAGGGCATTTGTTTGCTGTGGCTGGCGATGTTGTCGCCATTTTTTGCGGCGATGGGGATGAAGACCTTGGGTTCCATGCCGAGGGTGCCGAGCCACTGGCGGTATTCCCGTTCGATTTCCTGGAAGCGTTGTTCCGAGTGATCGACGAGGTCCATTTTATTGACGAGGACGGCGACCTGGCGGATGCCGAGGAGGTTGAGGAGGTAGCCGTGGCGGCGGGAGTTTTCCTGGACGCCTTCGTGGGCATCGATGAGGAGGAGGGCGGCTTCGGCATTGGCGGCGCCGGTGACCATGTTTTTGAGGAACTCCTTATGGCCGGGGGCGTCGATGATGACGTATTGGCGTTTTTCCGTGCGGAACCAGATTTGGGCGGTATCGATGGTGATATTCTGGTCACGTTCGGACTGGAGGGCGTCCATGAGGTTGGCCCATTCGAAGGGGACGCCGCGGCGCTCGGCGATGCGTTGGAGTTGTTCGAGTTTCCCTTCGGGGAGGGAGCCGGTGTCGTGGAAGAGTCGGCCGACGAAGGTGGATTTACCGTGGTCGACGTGGCCGACGATGACGATTTTGAGCTGTTCGGAGGGGATGGTATTGCTGGTGGTCATGGGGGTGGTTGGGCTGGGCATTTGACAAATTTGGAAAACGCGGTTTCTTAGAAGGCTTCTAAAGAACGCCGTGTGGGCCGGTCCTTGGAGGGGCTGGTTGGCGAGATCAAACTGAAAGAGAGATTGAGACTATGAGTGACTGCTGTGCTGTGTCGGTTGGCATGGACGTGCCGAATTTCGAGATGGAGACCTACAATCCTGCGAGCCGGGAGTTTGGCAAGGTTTCGCTGGAGGGTCTGAAGAAGGCGGGGCGCTGGACGATCCTGGTGTTTTATCCGGCTGACTTCACCTTTGTGTGTCCGACTGAGCTGGCAGATTTGGCGGACCAGCATGAGGCTTTGGACAAGCTGGGTGCCGAGGTGATTTCGGTTTCGACGGACACGAAGTTTTCGCATTTGGCGTGGCGTGATTCCGAGAAGCTGATGGCGGGCGTGAAGTATACCATGGCAGCGGATCCGACGGGCACGGTGAGCCGGTTGTTCGGAGTGTATGACTGTGGTACTGGCCTGTCGTTGCGCGGCACGTTCATCATCAATCCCGACGGCAAGCTGGTGAGCAGCGAGGTCAACTTCTATAACGTGGGTCGGGATGCTGGCGAGCTGGTGCGGAAGATGGAGGCGAACGCCTATTTGATTGCGCATCCGGAGGAGGCTTGTCCGGCGAAGTGGAAATCCGGTTCCAAGACCTTGAAGCCCAGCGAAAAGATGGTGGGCAAGGTGTTCGAAGCTTTGCAGGACTAGTTCCTGGTTTTTCGGGATTGAGTGATTGTGACCGTCGGGCGCAGGCCCGGCGGTCCTTTTGTGTACGCCGTTCCGGCGTGAGGCTTGCCGTGGGGCAACCCGGTTTCTGGCGGGGGTGCAGGACTGTGTGCGGGGAGACATCCGGTCCGGGAGTGTTTTACATGTAGCCGTCGCGGCGGAGTT
>JBJOII010000149.1:0-9338 GCA_046047235.1 Verrucomicrobiota bacterium
GATCCTATCCCTCGTAACAATTGCTCCGCCTCCTCAGCATCCACCCCCCGGTAGTCAGGTGGACAGACCATCATTGGCAAGGCCTCCCCCGCCCACTCCCGCCTCAGATTCCAGTAATGACGCGAACCCACCCAAAACCCAACTCCCACCACCATCACCCCGGAGAGCGCTACCAAGCCCATCGCTACCAGCACCCTCTTCGCCCACCCCCACTGCGCTACCCTGCCCCGGCAAAACCCAACGATCCTTCCCATCAAAGCCTTCACGGTCCATCAACCTCCCCCGACCCCGATTCATCCTGCAGCGTCATCACCTTCTGCCGATCCGTAGCCCGCACCAGCTTGTGTACCGCACGCACCTGCCAAACACGCTGCTCAACCAAGTCGTACCATTCGTACTCCGCCTCATACTTGTTCCGCAAAGTCAGGGTGTGCCGCCACCGGTCCCCCTCCTGAAACTTGAACACCCTATAATCATCTGACATGGATGTGAACTTTACCTCAGGACGCGGCTGCCCCGATTGCACCACCCGAAATGAAGCCTCGAAACTCCGCTACAAACCAAACGGCCGGCAACAACACAAGCACCAGCAAAACCAACACCAGAATCGGATCCGCACTCATGAAAGACTCAACTGAATCACAAGCCGCATACACCCCCAACCCTCCCACGTCAATCACACCGCCCACCCCCTAATCCGTAACTCCTATTGGAATAAGCCAACAAGACGCATAAGGTAAGTCAGTCACCCCAACCAACATCAACCCCTGACAACCCGTCATGCGCACCGCCCTGATGACCGCTTCAACCCTCATCTGCGTGATTTGCACGAATGCCCTATCCACCGCAGCGACCTGGAACTGCACCATCCTGCCCAGCGAACATACCCTCTCCTCGGATCCTGCCAGCGGCGCCAGACTCATCCGCGTCACCTCCCACAACGCCGCAGATTCAAATCTCTATTTCCACCAACGCTGCTTCCTCCCCAATAACAAACTCATGCTCTTCTACTCGGACCGCTCAGGCCGCAACGAAATCATGGGCTACCTCCTCGAAACCGGCGAACTCATCCGCTTCAATACATCTCCTCAACCCGCTTCCGGCTCCCCCGTAGCCTCCCGCCACGCAAACCGCATCTTCGTCAGCCGCAATAACCAGATCTACCGCTGGGACCTAACCATGACCACCACTCCCGGCACCTCGGTTGAGGTAACGGAAACCCTCCTGACTTCGCTGCCTCCGGGCGCCAGCCAACGCTCCTTCATCGACGAAAACTCCAACGGGACTCTCCTCGTCTACGCCTACTCGCTCAATGACGAACACTACCTCGGCTTCTGCTCCACCGACACCGGATCACCACTCCCCCCCACCAAACTCAACTTCAAACCCGACCACATTCAGTTCCATTGGACACGCCCCGACCTCGTCGCCTTCAACCGCATCTACGGCAGCGACGTCGCCCCCAAAGACCCCACCGCCCCGCGCCAGGCCCGCATCTGGTTCCTCAACACCGAAACGCGCATCCCCACACCGGCCTTCTGGCAGGTCCCCGGTGAAATCACCACCCACGAGTGCTGGTGGGTGAACGACCAAATGACCTTCATCGGGGGACACCACCACGAAGGCAGCCGCGAAGAAGGCCATGTCAAAACTCTCAACCTCCTGACCGGCGACATCCAAATCAAAGGAGCCGGCGCCTGGATCGAACAGGTCACCGCCAGCCAACTGGCCGAAGTCAACTGGTGGCACGCCGCCGGTAGCCCCAACGGCAAATGGATCGCCGCCGATAACTGGCACGGCATCATCGCCATCTTCAACGCCCGCACCACAGAACGAAAAACCCTCACCCAAGGCCATCGCACCTACGGCAGCGGTCACCACCTCCACGTCGGGTGGGATACCACCGGCCAACGGGTCGAATTCACCTCCAATGCCCACGGCAACCCCGATGTCTACATCGCCGAAATCCCCAAGGACTGGACCCCCTAAACCCACCACCTCCGCCCACTCGCCCCGCAAAGCAAATCCACATTGCTTTTCCATTAGCCCCTCCTAGCATCCGCCCATGTGGCACCAGTCGTTCCGCTCCTGGACGGCAACCCTAACCCTCGCTGCATCCGCGTCCCTCAGCGCACTCGCAGCCCCATCCTTCACACTCATCCCCGTCGATGCCCCAGGCCTCCAAACCGCCAACTTCGCCTGGGCCGACTTCGATAATGACGGCGACCTGGACGTCCTCGCCGGAGGAAGCTCCACCACCCTGCCTGAACTCATCCTGCTCACAAACAACAACGGCTACCTCTCCCCCGGACCCTTCACCGCCAGATTTACCCTAACCGGCGCCTGCGCCTGGATGGACTACGATGGCGACGGCGACCTCGACTTCGCCAGCGGCGGATTCTCCAACTATCCCGAGGACACCAGCTACCCCCCGCTCAATGCCCGCATCTTCCGCAACGACGGCCCCAGCGGATTCACCCCACTAGGAACCGAGATACCAATCACCGGCATCCCGACCTGGGGAGATTTCGACCGCGATGGCGACCCCGACCTCCTCATCGCCGGCGCCGCCCCCGGTGAGTATTCCTCCAGTGAATTCGACCCCAGATCCATCCACATCTACCTCAATCAACCCGGCGCGCCATGGACGCTGACCTGGGCCCTCGCCCTGCCCTCGAATAGCAAGCCCCCCGTGGTCGCTGACTGGAACCACGATGGCTGGCTCGACATCGCCTTCGTCTATAACCGTATGGATGATATCAAATCCCTCGCAGTATGGCATGGCGCGCCAAACCTCGAATTCACGCTCACCGAAAGTGACTTCTCCGGCTACGTCTGGCCCTATGTTCTCACTTGGAATGATTTCGACAACGACGGCGACCTGGACGCTGCGTTCACCGGCGAAGTCTCCCTCTCGCGCACGCTGTCTCTCGTGCTGAACACTCCAGGCGGCAACAATCTCTCCCCTCTCGATGCACCAGGCGGGTTCGCCATCACATCCGCAGATCTCAATAACGATGGCCTCCTCGACCTCCTCTCCACCGAGGGCTCAGACATCGACCTTGCCTCTTTCTTCCGACTCCATACCAACCTCGGCACACCCCCCTGGTTTAACCACGTCGACCTCCCCTTCCGCGGCGCCGGCTTCAGCACCATCAGCTGCGCCGACTATGACCTCGACGGCGACAACGATATCCTCGTCAGCGGCTTCACTAACTGGACCCCCAGCCTGCGACTCCTCCGCAATAATCTGAACCTCCCCAACCCGCCACCTTCCACCCCCGCAAACCTTCAATCCCAAGTCGACCCCCAAGGCTCAGTCCTGTTCACCTGGTCCCCTTCCAACGACGCTAACCAACCCGGCGGCCTCACCTACAACATCCGCGCCGGACTCTCCCCCGCTTCCAATGACCTCGTCCCCTCCAACACCGATACCCTCTCCAGCCGCCTCCTCATCCCCCAACGCGGCAACGCCGGATCCCTCACCTCGCTCACCCTTACCAACCTCCTCGCCGGCACCTACCACTGGAGCGTCCAAGCCGTCGATAACGCCTTCAAAACGTCCAGCTTTGCTCCCGAATCTTACTTCATCATACCCCCCGGACCACCCCGCAAACCCCAATGCACCGCCACCGACATCCGCTTCCAACACGCCACATTCTCCGGAAGCGCTATCCCCAACGGAGCCGAAACTCTCCTCTGGTTCGATTACGGCACCACCGAAAACTTCGGCAGCTCAACACCCCCCGTCCCCATCGGCTCCAGCACCTCCCCCCTCTCCATCACCAACGAAATCTCAACACTCGAAACGGAAATCACCTACTACTTCCGCCTCGCAGCCTCTAACTCCGTCGCCACAGCCTACAGCCCCACGCAAAGCCTCCTCATCCTCAATACCCCACCCACCCATAACCTCGCCCACAACGGGATCGTCACAACCCCCGTCAACACCCCCGCCGAACCCATCCAACTCACCATTCAGGACCTCGAAACTCCCCCGGAAAACCTCCAGATCAGCACCACCCTCGAACCCAGCTTCACTGACAACCCACAACTAATCACCGCCAACAACATCCTCCTCGCCGGCTCCGGCCCCAACCGCACCATCACTCTCACCCCAACCCCAAACGAACGGGGCACGCTCCGCATCCGCCTCACGATCACCGACGAACACAACGGCTCCACCTCCGTCTACCTCATCCTTAAAACCGAGGACTTCACCCGCACCCAATCCCTCCCACCCAACCTCGGCACCTCATTCGCATGGGTCGACGTCGATCACGACTCCTGGCCCGACCTCCTCGGCAACCTCAAGTGGATCCAAAATACCAGCGGCACCAACCTCCTTTTCCGTAGCATGACCCAGGGCACCACTGTCACCGGTTCCATGCAAATCCTCGACGCCGAGGCCGATGGCTGGATCGACTTCGCCGTCACCGGCACACACCTCGGCGAATACCTCACCCAAATCTTCACCAACCGCCAAGCCACCGATTCCCTCCCCACCGCCTTTCGCCCCCTCCCCGCCACTCTCCTCCCAGGCTTCGAAGCCGGCCCCCTCTCAGCCGTCGACTACGACCAAGACGGCGATACCGACCTCGTCGCCTTCGGCTCCACCAACTTCACCCCCGCCTCCGCCTTCGCCTCCCAAACCTGGCGCAACGACGGCAACCACACATTCACCCGTATACCCAGCATCCTCCCCAAACTCTCCCTCGGCTCCATGACCTGGGCCGACTTCGATGCCGACGGCAATATCGACGTCCTCGTCAGTGGCAGCACCAACCGCCAGGTCAACGGCGCCTACACCGACCTCCTCCTCAATGACGGCACCGGCCACCTCACCCCCGCCAACCTCAGCCTGCCACAACTCTCCAGTGGCTTTGTCATCACCGGCGATATCGACAATGACAACGACCTCGACCTCGTCCTCGCCGGCACCACCATGGTCAATAACCGCCCCACCAGCATGGGCTTCGTCCTCCAACAAAACTCCAGCCGCCAGTTCGAGGAAACTCTCACCCTGCCCGCCTTCACCAAACCCGCCGGAATCCTCGTCGATGCCGATAACGACGGCGATCTGGATCTCTTCTACGCCGGACAGGATGGACAACTCCCCATCACAATCCTCCGCTTCTTCATCAACGACGGCCAAGGCAACTTCACCCGGGTCGCGGAACCCGAAGCCTCCCCACCATGGCCTCTCGCTTTCGGTGACTATGACCAGGACTCCGACCTCGACCTCGCCACACCCACGCTGCTCTACAAAAACCTCACCCAAAACAAAAACACACCGCCCACCTCACCCGAAGCCCTCCTTGCTTCGGTTCAAAATAGCAGTGTCAGCCTGCAGTGGAATCCCTCCACCGACCCCAATCAACCAGGCGGATTAACCTATAACCTTCGTGTCGGCACCGCGCCGCAAGGGATTGATACCCTCAGCCCACTCGCCAACCCAACCACCGGAGCCCGCTATGTAACCGCCCCAGGCAACACCTCGCTCTCCACCACCTGGTCCCTCAATAACCTCGCCCCCGGAACCTATTACTGGAGTGTCCAAGCCATCGATCACTCCTTCGCCCCAAGCCCCTTCGCCACCGAACACTCGTTCACCATCCCCGAACCCAATACCCTCGCCTTCGCGTCCATCCAGTCCACCCCCCCACACAATATCACTCTCCACTTCAACCTGCCCAACCCCACAACCTGCACTCTCGAATCCTCCACCGACCTGACCAACTGGACCCCCACAGATACTCTCTCCATCCCGGCAGGCCCCTCCTCCCTCCAGCTCCCACCCCAACCCAATACCACCCTCTTCTACAGACTACGCTCCCCCTGACCCGCCAGGTTGACACCGCAACCCACCCGTGATCCCTTGCATTACCTATGACCGACCCCGAACGCACATGGCATCTGTTCTGCACCATCGCCAGTGTGAAGGAGACTGAACTCCATACCGCACTGGAAAACGCCAAGGATCACTTCAAAATGCACAAAGCCCCGCCCTCATGGGTGGCAGAAACTATCGACGCCTACTACCACGCCTGCCTGTTCGCCCAAACCCGCTTCGATAACGCCGCCACCAAAACCAACCCCACCTGAAACCCAAGAACTCCTTTTTGCCCCAACATCCTTTTGCCCCCCCAAAAACCACACGCCCCCCCAATCTTCTTGCCCTCAAATCTACTGCCCCCCCAATCTCCTCCGCATCAGCCCAACCCAGTCCCAATGCCAAGCAGTAACCACGAATTAGCCCGACTCCAACACGAACGCGCCCACCACTCCGCCGCCTTCACGCTCAGCCTCGCCGAACTCCTCCGCGCCGGCGCCAAAACCCCACGGGCCCTCACCGCCATGGCCGCCCGCCATCGCGACCAAAATACCCCGCACGCACCCGTCATCGACCACATCGCCACCGCCGTCCGCGAACGAGGCCTCAGCCTCGCCCAAGCCATCCGCCAGCAACGGCACTACTTCACCCCACGCTTCCTCGCCACCATCACTCTCGCCAACCTCGGCGGACAACTCTTCAAAACTTTCGTCGACCGACTACACGAAAGCGTTCAACTCTTCGTGGATTCCCCCCCGGATTCCCTCCCCGATTTCCCCGTCTTCCGCAACGAACCCAGTGAGTTCTGCTTCCTCTTCGGACACCTCATCATCGAACGCGCTTCCCAACCGGAAATCCAACACTGGCTGCCCCAAGTCTTCAGCCAGCAACTGCGCCTGCCCGTCACTCACCTGCTCGCCCGCTTCTTCGACCAGGGAATCCTCCTCTCCAACGCCTTCTCCAAAACCCCGCCCTTCCACGACCCCGAAATGGTCCTCGCCGTCCGGGTAGGCGAAGAAATCAACCAGGTCGGCCGCGAACTCATCAACCTCAGCCGCTGGATCGTGGAACGCGAAAAACTCGAGGAACGAATCCGCATGATCGATTGGATCCTGCCACCCCCACCAACCCCGGAATCAGGCGGAGAATAAATCCCGCACCGACAACGAAAATCCCCCCAGCAACGGATCCGATAAAGTCTCCCCCGCAGCCAAAATCCCCTTCAGCATCAGACCATAAGGCGAGGCATGGTAAACCTCAACGTTGTCATACCGCGGATCCACCATCCATAACCGCGGCACACGCAAATCCTCGTAAAGCCCCTTCTTCAATACGGTGTCCGCCTGATGATCCCCCGATTGAATCACCTCAACCGCCAACCATAGCTTGCCGTTCGCCTCCATCACCACCGCCAGATCCGGACGCAATACGGTCTCGCTCCCAACCTCCACCGCATCCCGCACCCCCAACAACCGCGCCGCACCCCCCAGACCCAAACACCCCGCCACTCCCTCATGCAACCGCCGGCACAACAACTCATGACGCTCCGACCCCACCGACCGCAACATCGGCAAACCGTCAATGATCTCTTCGTAGTGCACCATGGAAACCGTGGATAGCCAGGCTCAACCTCCAAACATCTCCTTCAAGAATCGACCCGTGTGCGACTCCCCAACGCACGCAACCTGCTCCGGCGTGCCCTCAGCAATAATCCGACCACCACCTCCCCCGCCCTCCGGCCCCAAATCCACCACCCAGTCCGCCTCCGCAATCAAATCCAAATTGTGCTCAATCACCACCACAGTGTGCCCCGCATCCACCAACCTCTGCAGTACGTTCACCAATAACCGCACGTCCGCCATGTGCAGCCCAATCGTCGGCTCCTCCAATAAAAAGAAACTCGGCCGCATCGACCTGCGCCCCCCTCGCACACCCGCATCCCGAATGCCCGAGAGCAAATGCGCCACCAGCTTCACTCGCTGCGCCTCACCACCACTCAACGTCGGACTCGGCTGCCCCAACTTCAAATACCCCAAACCCGTGTCCGCCAATACCTCCAACGGACGCCTGATGCGCGGATGAGCCTCAAAAAACTCCAACGCCTCCTTCACGCTCATGTCCAGCACCTCGGCAATACTCTTCCCCCCCAACTCCACATCCAATGTCTCCGGCTTGAAACGCCTCCCACCACAAGCCTCACAACGCGTAAACGCCGGCGGTAAAAAGTTCATCTCCAACTTCACCTCCCCTGCCCCCTCACACCCCTCACACCGCCCCTGCGCACTGTTAAATGAAAATCGCCCCGCACCATACCCCCGCAACCGCGCCTCCGGCACCTGCGCATACAACGCCCGAATATCATCAAAAAATCCCACGTAAGTCGCAGGAACAGATCGCGGAGTACGCCCAATCGGCGCCTGATCCACCTCATACACCGCACCCAGTTCCTTCCCACCCGATACCAACCTCCCACGCCCACTCCCCTCCTCCCCCTTCAAACGCAACCCCTTCAACCCAGCCGTTAACACCGGCAACAAACACTCGCGCAACAATGTGCTCTTCCCGGAACCACTCACCCCCGTCACGACGCTGAACCTCCCCAGCGGCAACCTCAGCCTAATATCCCGCAGATTATTCCGCCCCGCCCCCGCCAACTCCAACCAACCCACCTCACCCCCTACCTCCCGTCGCTCACCACGCGCCGGATAACTCCGCGACTCACTCAAACACCTCCCGGTCAAGGAATGCCGGTTCCGCTTCAGTTGCGCCAGCGTTCCCGCCGCTACCACCTCACCCCCCTCCACACCAGCCC
The DNA here is from genome assembly GCA_046047235.1 of Verrucomicrobiota bacterium. Lineage (GTDB taxonomy): Bacteria > Verrucomicrobiota > Verrucomicrobiia > Limisphaerales > JAHDYP01 > JBMTVN01. The sequence continues at coordinate 8,646 of JBJOII010000149.1, forward strand.
CCGGCCCCAGGTCAATCACGTGATCCGCACGCCGCATCGTCGCCTCATCATGCTCCACCACCAGCAACGAATTCCCCCGCCCACGCAACATCTCCAACGCATTCAATAACTGCTCGTTGTCCCGCGCATGTAAACCAATCGTCGGCTCGTCCAATACATATAATACCCCACTCAAATTCGACCCCAGCTGGGCCGCCAGCCGAATCCGCTGCGCCTCCCCACCCGATAACGTCGGCACACCCCGACCCAACTGCAAATACCCCAAACCTACCTCCCCCAAAAAACGCAACCGCTCCCTTATCTCCGGTAAAATGTCCCGCGAAACCTCCCCCGCTACCCCGGAAAAACTCAGCCCCGCAAAATACTCCGCCGCCTCCGCCACCGACCACCGCGCCAACGTGTCCATCGTTACCCCCTCCTCACCATAAACCCCACCCACCCCCATCAAACGAACCGAACGCGCGACCGGATTCAACCGCATCCCCATACACTCCGGACAAACCTCCCGCTCCCCCTCCTGCCACCCATACCACGACTCCTCAATCGCATCCGCCCGCGCCCCACGCTCCACATCCGGCAAATAAAATAACTCCCCAAACCCACGACACCGACCACACCACCCCACCGATGAGTTGTAACTGAAATGCTTCGGATCCAATGGCTCAAAACTCCGCCCACACCCCCCACACGCCC
>JBJOII010000150.1:0-9329 GCA_046047235.1 Verrucomicrobiota bacterium
GCGTGACGTGTGACGTGTGACGTGTGACGTGTGACGTGTGACGTGTGAAGCTTGTTTTGTGTGACCTAACCTCCCCCCCTTCACCCCACCCCCTGCCACAAACATCACCCCCGACTCCGCATGATCAGTCCCCCCACTGCCGTTCTCAATCGAAGTACGGCCAAACTCTGTCATCGTCACAATCAACAGATCATCCCACTGACTCTGCAAATCCCGGTAAATCGCCTGAAAACCCTGCGCCAGCGTCTCCAGTAAATCCCCATGACTGCCATTCACCTGACCCTGCCCCGTGTGCGTGTCCCACCCCCCAACGTTCATCCCCACAATCCGCACCGGAGTCCGCTTAAATAACATCGCCGCCTCCTGCAGCTTCGTCCCCAAACTCCCGTCAGGATAAACGGCCCCGTTCTCAGGCGTATACGCCCCCTGCTGCACCGCCGCCTGCAAAGTGTTGATCGTCGCCCCCAAGGCATCCCCCGTCCGATGCACCAAACTCCGATATGGACGTGAAACAGAATCCGGCGATAGCCCATACAAACCCAGCAACCCCTCCCCATCACCACCGCCCGCGTGCGATGGTCCATACCCCAAAAACTTGCCCGCCCGAGTCCGCGACCCAATCACGTTGAACTGCGAAGCCCGACTGAAATTCGGTACCGGCGCATCCCCCTTCAACGCCAAAATCTGTGAACTCGAAATCGCCGCCGCCACCAGTGAACCGTCGTCCGCCCCCAAAGCCTGTGACTCCTCCAAATACCGGTAAAACATGCCCTCCTCCAAACGCGGATCCCCCGGCACTCCATTCTGCCAGAATTGCTGGCTGTCAAAATGCGACCTCGACTGCCCCGCATAACCAATCCGATGCAAGACCGCCAAATTCCCCGGACCATCCTGACCGTTCAACCCGGAATTGTTGTAAATCTCCATCATCGGCTGTAACCGCGGATGGAACTGCGCAAAACCATTCCCCGAATCAATCGCCAACGACTCAGGCAGAAACAGGCTGGGCCGGTTGTCCACGCTGTAGTCCGCATCCCCCCTCGGAATGACCGTGTTGATGCCGTCATTCCCTCCCGTCTGGAATATGAACAACAACTTCTTGTTCGATGGTATCCCCTGCGCCAGCAACCGACGCTGAAATACTCCAGGCAAACCCGCCATACCTAAACCCCCCGCCAAAAGCGAAGTGGCACGCAAAAAATCACGTCGGGATAACTTCATAACATTCCTTCCTCTCTAAAAACCTCGACCTACTGCTGATGCACCTGCGGCATCGCCAACACCAACGCCACCAAATCCCTCACCCGCGATAAATAATCGCGTTGCCCCGGATCCAACGGAACCTCCACACCCAAATCATTCGTGCTGGCAAACCGAACCAACACCGCCCGCTGCGCCTCAGTCATGTGACCGTCAAATAACAGCCAGTCAAAATAGTCCAGCATCCCATCCAGGGAACTGTCCGTAAGCGACGCCAACCACGCCTCAGTATCCCACACCACGCTGTTGTCCAAATTACCCCCCAGCAACTGCGCCCACTGCACCCGCGCCAACAACGTCCCCGTGTCCATCCAGTCAAAACCCAGCTCCGACCAGCCATCAGGATCGTCCCGCGTAAATAAATGCATCCCCAACCGGTCGTTCACCTCCGGCAACGTCACCCCCGATACCTCCGCCCCCACCGCCCGCAACGTGCTGTTCACAAACTCTACCGGGGTCTTCACTTTCGCCCGATACGCACTCTGACTCCAAAAATACCCGTCCCGCGTACCCGGCCTCAAAATCGCCCGCAACACAGCCTCAATGTTCCCGGCCGGACTCGTCGACATCCACGCCGCCAACGCATCGTCCATCAACTGACGCAACCCCGCCGGTGCCGTCCCGTTCCGGTAGGAAATCAAATCAATGTCGTCACTCACGAAACGGTGGATCAACTTCATGCAAATGAACTCCCGCGTCGAAGGATGCGAAACCATCGCGTCAATCACCTCAATCGCATCGTTCACCCCGTCCACCCCCACACGCCCGGCAGGAATGTTCATCTGATACTCCGTCCCCTCAAACAACACCTTCGCCCCAGTATCGTGCTCCTCCGGATTAAAGCGGAACACCCAATGCCCGTTCGGATCCCCGTTCTCAATACTCCCCGGCAGCGGATTCCGCTGAATCAATCGCGGTATCATCGACAAATCCGAACTGTTCAAGGTGATGTTGTGCACCTGGATCGCCAACACATTCACCTCCGGCGCAAATCGAATCACGTCCCGCACCGCCTCCAACCCAAATACCTCCTCCTGCAACGAAGCCTCATGCCCACCCAGCGCCAAAGCATCAAAAGCCGGCGGCTCACCCGCCCCGTTCATCGTCCGACTGCGCCCCACCTCCACCCCGTTCACATACGCCACAAACCCATCATCATACTTCACGCCCAAGAGCAGATTCTCCAAATCCCCCGGCCCGTTCAGGGTAAACTCCCGACGCAAATACACCGACCCATACGTGTTCCGCATGTCGCCCAGCACCGTCGCATCGTCCCCATCCCCATACCCAATCCCAGTGCTCCCATCCAACCACCCGGAATCATCGTAACCCACCTCAGCCCATGCGGTCGTCGGCGACCCATCCCCCGCCCCCGCAGGCTCAGATAAACCCTTGAAATACTTCCAGGCCGCACCCACCCCCACCACGTCCACATCCTCAAACCGCACGCTCTCCTCAGTCAGCGGCTCCCGCGCAGAAACCGGAAACGCCAGCTCCGCACTCGGCCAAACCTTGCGCACAGTCCAACCAGTAAAACACCGGGCCAATTCCTCGATGTCACGCTGCGTGTAACGGTTGTCCACCCCAAACGCAAACAGCTCCAGAATCTCACGCGCATAGTTCTCGTTCGGCTCCCCGTTCATGTTCAACACCCCGTCCAAATAAACCAACATCGCCGGACTCGTGGCGCTGTAGAGCAACAAGTCCCCAAAATTCCCCAAAGCATTCTCATAAAAAAACTGATACTCGCTATACTCCGCCTGCGCCGCCTCCCTCGCCGCCTGATCCATCGTCATCGCATCCCGCGCATCCGAATTCCGCAGATCATCAAAAAAATCCGCCAGCTTGTCGTAGTCCGTCGTGAAATGATTCTCCCAAAATTCCCCCAATACTGCCTTCAACTGACGACGCGAATACACCCCCCGCACATGCAACAACTGCTGCAACTCCTCAATCCCCCGAATCCGCCGCTCCGCCGGCTCCGGTAACACCGACCGCATCACCAGCTCCGGAATCATGCTCAAATCGCTACTGCTCAAATTCGCATTGTGCGCCTGCACCGCTATCACGTTCTCCCCCGCCACCAATAAGCCCGGATCCAGCACATACTCGTTAGGCCCCGTCGGCTCAATCGCCTCCACCGCCCCCGCACTATACAACGGCGGAACCCCCTCCAGATTCTCCCGCGCCACTTCCACCCCGTTCAAATACGCCACAAACCCATCGTCATACACCACCCGCAATACCAATTGCTCAATCCCCACCCCGCTCGGCACGGAAAACCTCTTCCTGATAAATACACTGTAGTACCCCGGCTGGGTGTCCGTCTGCCGCATGTCCTCCAATACCGTCGCATCGTCATTGTCCCCATAACCAAAACCAGACGGCCCCTCCAACCACCCCGCATCATCAAATCCCACACCAGCCCACCCCACAGGCGGCGCCACATCTCCCTTCGCATACTTCCATATATCCCCCTTCGCCACTAACGGCACATCCAAGTGCGGCTCATAAACATCAAATAATGCCGCCTCCCGATCCAACCACGCCGCATTGTCGCTCTCATCAATCCCACCAGGATCCAGCTGCGCCAGCACATACCCCCCCGCACCCAAAGTCTCCGCCCATAACCGATCGCCAGCCCCAGGCCCATACCCCACCCGGTTCAAGACATGCCCCACCGCCTCCGCATCACTCAGCCCCACGTCACTCAATGAAGTCACCGCCAAATACCCCGGCCCGCTATACACCGACCCCGGAACATCCTCCTGCTCCCCAACCCTCAAACTCAAAAACCGCGCATCAGTCTCCACCGGCACCTGAAAAATCGCCACAGCCTCACTCCCATCCAAGGCCCCAGCCACTAGCGAAATCGAAGCAGGCTCAATCACATTCCCGCTAGCCTCCAAAACCACGTGACGAAACCCCGACGGCAAACCCACCCGAACCACTATCTGCTCCCCATCCCGCGTCACGGATTGAATTACCGGCTTCTCCCCAGCTAAAACCCCGGAACCCAAAGCCACCCCTACACACAACAAAACGTTACAAATAGAGTTCATCGCTTTCATGAAACCGCCGAGACCGTCAGCAGGAATCAAGCCAAGAGTCTGAAACCTAATACTCCAAAGTAGAAAAGCGCCTGAACAGCCGCAGAATCACCCGCCCCAGCACGTCAGTCCCTGCCCATGCCAGACCCGTTTACGGACATCGTCGTATCCCCACTGACTCATTCCAACACCCGCACCCGATAGAAATGGGACCCAACTGCTGACATAGCATTGGTAAACTGCACCCAGCCCGCAACCGACTGCACCGGAACCCGTTCCACCTCCTCCCACACCCCACTACCCACATCCACCCCACGCTCCCACACATACCCCAACCCGGCCTCCCCCAAAAACTCGCATCGAAACTCCCCCACCTCCAACCTCACCCCCTCCACCCGCAGCCCCACCTCCTCCACGGCGTAGTCCACCAGCAACTTCGGCGCCCCAGCACCAGACTCCCGCGTCGCAAACCGCCGAGCCGTCTTCGGCAACTCCTCGGCCTCACTCACCATCACCCAACCAAAATTCACCCCGGGATCCTGCAGCCAATCCTGCAAATCCCCCAGCCCCGCCAACCGTAGCTCAATCTCATACACCCCCAAGCCCGTAACTTGCTCAGTCGCCGATACCACACCGCTGTAGTCTACGCCCATCTTCCCCCCAGGCTCACCCCACCCCCCAGCCCCCACACTCCGCTCCCCCCACGTGACCTCCCCGGCCTCACCCCATACACCCCCGGGAATCGGCCCCACCCCAACCCCCTCCTCCCACGGCACCAAAACCCGATGCAACGCAAATGTCGAATCCACCGCCCCCGCAGGCTCCTTCACCACCTCACACCGCAATCGCGCCGACTGAACAACCGCACCCGCCGGAAGCCCCGATAAATCAAACCGGATCAGCATCCGACTCACCGTGTTCGCCGCCAACGCCCCCAATCCCCCCACCGGCACGTCCTCCTGCGCCCCAAGGTTAAAATCAGGCTCCAACTCCATTAACCCCGTATCCGCCACCGCCCCCAACTCCACCGTCGCCGCACCCAACCCAACCCACCCCGCCAAACATCCCGCCAAAACCAACACCCCAAAATCTCGCCCGCCATGTCCAGTGCACATGCCCGCAACCATAACCCGCTCATCCACTTTGTCGACCCCACCCCAAAACCCAACTGTTGCCAAAGATCCCCACCTCTGATACGAACCTCCACTAACCCAGTAAGCGCATGTTGTTCTCGCGACGTAATAAAGAAGAACACAGGTACTACCTGCTCCCCGGCATGGGACGCTCCAACCGACGGAAACACCGGCAGTTCCTCATCGCCAGCGTCATCGTCGGCACCATCGTTTCCGCTGCCTTCGGCGTGGTCCTCTACCTCACCAGTCGGCTCTAACCCCCCCCAAGGGACAAGCCACTCTCTGGGCGAAGACCCGACTGAAATAAGCCGGTCCCGCCGTCCCGCGCGCCCTCGCCTGCAGAAACTCAGCGGCGCAAGCCCTCCAAACCCTCGCAACAACCTCACGCCAATAGGGCGCCGGCACTCACCAGGTTCTGCGCGAAAAACCACGCTCAAAGAAACCGCGTCCGTGAAGTGTGGAATTGAAAGAAGAAAGAAGAATTGGTGCGCACGGCAGGACTTGAACCTGCACGGTTTTACCCACTAGAACCTGAATCTAGCGCGTCTGCCAATTCCGCCACGTGCGCAACCGTTGCTCATTGAGGCTTCCCCCAAAAACAGGGCGCTGATATTCGCGGCCGCGCCCCACATGTCAATAAGAAGTTGCCTGCCGAACCCCAAAAATCATCCCGCACCCACAAACCCAAGCGTGAAATCCACGCACTCCAGCGTGAGAATTCTCCACCCCGCGTGTCGTGTAGACCCAAAAAAGCCCGAGAAACCGCATTTTCCGCACCATTTCACCCCGTGGCATCAGCTGTGCTCACATGAATTTCAATTGACACTTCAGTCGTCTTGACTAGAGTGCGCGAACTGTCAACCCAACAACCCAGCAAGTAGCATGAAAAGACTCTTTAAATGGACCCAATCTAGGGCGTTCACGTTGATCGAGCTGCTCGTCGTGATCGCGATCATTGCCATCCTGGCGGGTATGCTCCTGCCGGCACTGGCCAAAGCCAAAGCCAAGGCCCAGCGTATCGCCTGCGTGAATAACCTCAAGCAGGTCGGCCTGTCCTTCCGTATCTTCGCGACGGACAACCAAGACCAGGTGCCGATGTCCGTCTCCACCAACCAAGGTGGCTCCGCCGAATATCGCCCCGCGCGCCCCGGCGACGTAGCGACCTTCAACTACATGCACTTGGTCGTGATGTCCAACGAGCTGAGCACGCCCAAAGTCGTGATCTGCCCGAGCGATAACTACGTCAACGCCCGCATCAACGCGAGTAACTGGGTGCAGATGGTCGGCACCGGCCGCACCGCCCCAGGCAACAAAGCCGTCAGCTATATCATCGGCTTCGATGCCCAGGAAACCTTCCCCCAGATGATCCTCTCGGGTGACCGTAACATCACCAACGCCCCCGGCGGCCGCGTGAGCACCGGTGTCGATCCGGCTGCCTTCCCGCGCGGTGGTGTCTATGCCCGCCTCGGAACTAACCACGCCGCCGCTGCTAACGCCGCCGGCGCCGGTTACTCCAAGGATACCCACAACAGCGCCGGTAACCTCTGCCTCGGCGACGGTTCCGTCCAACAAGTCACCACCTCCCGCCTGCGTCAGCAGCTGCGCGACTCCGGCGACTCCTACAACGACGTCGGTATCGGTGACTAGTAAACCCGGTCGACAGTAACTCTAAAACCGAAGGGCGCCCTCTGGGCGCCCTTCGCTTTTCTACACCCCAACCCCACTTGAAGTGGCGGTTACACGAGTCAACAACCCACCTCCAAACACCCCGCACTGCGCGTCACCCGATGCAGGGCGTTCCACGCACCACGCCTACCCTCTCCTCTCTCCCCTCTCCCCTCTACCTGCGGCGCGACACCACGCGCCGCAACAGCCCTCAGCCCTTACCGCTCAGCGCTCCGCCCCCTTACCCAATCCGCCACCCTCAAAATAATCTCCTCCAAACCCGTACCCGGCCGAAACCCCGTCAGCCGCTCACATTTCTCAATCACCGGACGCCGCCGCAGCATGTCCTCAAACCCGGGCGCATAAGCCACATCATACGGCACCCGCTCAATCTTCGATGAAGATCCCAACAACGAAATCACCTCCCGCGCCAACCCCTCAATCGATACTTCCCAATCCGTGCCCACATTCACCACCTCACCGACAGCAGCACCACACCCCAGCAGCCGATACAACGCCTCCACGGTATCCCGCACATCACAAAAACACCGCGTCTGCAACCCATCCCCGTAAACCCTCAACGGCACCCCAGCCAAGGCAGCCTCCACAAAACGCGGAACCACCATCCCATACCTCCCAGTCTGACGCGGCCCCACCGTGTTAAATAAACGCACCACCGTCACCGCTAACCCATGCTCCCGCGCATACGCCATCGCCAAAAATTCGTCCATCAGCTTGGAACACGCATAACTCCACCGCGCCAACTGCGGTGACCCAATGATCAAATCATCCTCCTCAGAAAATGCCGGACGCGGACTCTTCCCATAAACCTCCGACGTGGACGTCACCAGCACACGCCCCCGCCCCCGCCTCGCCGCCTTCAAAACGACCTCCGTCTCGTCCAAATTCGTCTCAATCGTCCGAATCGGATGCTTCACCACCAGCTCCACCCCCACCGCAGCCGCCAAATGATACACCCCATCCGCCTCCCCAACCCAGCGCACTAACGACTCAGAACCCGAAACGGTAGCCACCTCAACCTCCAACCGGGGATCCCCCGCACACCCAGCCAAATTGTCCAGGGAACCCGTGGATAAATCATCCACCACCTGCACCCAGTGGCCCTCAGCCAAAAGCCGCTCCACTAAATGCGACCCAATAAATCCCGCCCCTCCAGTCACTACAAATCTCATGGCGCTAACTGACGGGAACTCCACCCCGCATTGCCCGGCATCGGTAAGTCCGGCCGTAAAGCCGAAGCCACTGCCTCAGCCAATAACTGACGATATCCCGCATCCGCAATCTTCCTCGCCTCCTCCGGATTCGACAAAAACCCTCCCTCCACCAGCACCGCCGGCCGGTCCTGCTCACGGATCACAGTCATGAATCGCGCCCGCCTCACCCCACGATCCACCGCACCCGTCACCCGCACCACCGCCCCGTGTACCTTAACCGCCCATCGCAAATTCTCCTCGTCATGCCGGTTGTTCGCATACACCACACCCGCATCATCCTCCCCCCCCCGAACCAACGTCGAAGGTAAACCCGCCGGCGTCAGACAGAAGGTCTCCACCCCCACCTGCGCCCGACTCGGCGCCGCAGAATTAAAATGTAAACTCAAAAACAAATCCGCCTGCACCGCATCCGCCATCCGAACCCGGTCCGTTAACGATAGATCCACGTCGTTCGTCCGCGTCATAAATACCCGCCACCCCTGCCGCTTCAATAAAGGTGCCAACCTTAAACCCCAGTCCAGTGTGTATCGCTTCTCCAAACTCCCATCCAAAATGTGCCGGGTCCCCTCATTCCCACCCCCGTGACCAGGATCAATCAATACTGTCCCCAACCCACCACCCGCCCCGCCCGACTCCCGCAATACCAATGGCATGATGTTCTTCTGCAAATCCACCCGGTGAACCATCAAATCCCCACCCTCCACCACCGGCGCATACCCCAACCACAAATCCATCCCCCCATACCTGGCCTGCCGGCTCGCCGCCACTAACTGCACCATCCCCTCACCCGACCCCGCCTCCCATATCCCCCCGCCCGAACCTCCCACCCCAACCCGCCGACCCTCGGAGCGGTACAGGAGGCCGTGTTGGCGGGGCTTTTGGGGCGCCTGGTGGGGGAGGGCGTGATCGAACCGGACGAGGATGACACCCTCCCCGGCGAACTGGAGGAGCTCATTCGCCGCTACGGCGAGGACGCCGAGGCGGAA
>JBJOII010000151.1:0-9010 GCA_046047235.1 Verrucomicrobiota bacterium
ATCAGCTCCGCAAAGGCCATCCCCGCAGTCCCCGCCACCCCGCGCTGAACAACATCGCCCGTGGTCAAATCCACCACCGCAAACCGATGCGGACCCAGTTGCGGAACGAGGTTTTCCACCAACACTCCACCGTCAGAACGCACCGGTCCATGACGGTCAATCGCCCCCGCCAACGCCAGCGCACCCAGGGTGTTTTGCAGGTTCGGCCCGCCCGGCGACGAATCCCCACACCCCGGAGGCGGCTCCTCACACTCACACGCCTGCGCCTGCGCATCGTTATAAGCATCCTCCCCACCACCCGTCACCGCACGATGATACAACACCGCCAACGCCCGGCACTCATCCCGCTTCAGCCCGTCCAAACAATCGCATGCCCTTAACATGTCCTGCAAAAACTGGTCGTCAGTCTCCCTCTGCGGCTTGCCACAGGTGTTGTAACCAATGTCATGCGTCCGGCACGCGTCATAGAACGTCGCGCAGGGAAACAACAACCCGTTCGGATTGTCCGGCACCACATAATCCCACCCGTCCGGACCACACCCGTTGTAGTTCGCCGGATCGTCCGGACGAAAATCCGGGTTCTGATGACAGTCCAAACCCGGACCACCCCCGCCCCCACCACAAGGTCCAACCAAAGGACCACCAGACCCACTCACGCCCGGCTGGGTCCCATGCCAACCCGGTTGACGCAACCCCACGCCGGGATCGGTCTCCACAAATAATCCATCGGCCGTCACAGTCATCGAGCCCATCAATTCCCACCGCCCCGTATCGTGGTTAAAGCTCCACAACGCACTCTTCTCACCCGGCCCCAACAACTCGCCCGTCTCCGGATCCGGCAGGTTCGGAAAACGCACCGGCACAGGACGATCAAAGTTTTGCGGCCCGTCTGTCTGCACGGTAATCACCAACGGTAAAGCCAACCCCGGCGGCAACGGAGACGGAATCCGATCCGGCGCCACCGGCGCAATACCCAGCCTCCCCCCGCGCACCCCCTCGTCGTTGAACAACGCGTTCGCCGGCACCCGGACCTCCACTCCCGCCAATTGCGGATTCTCGGCCAGAACGGTTTCCGGAAAGGTCACCACAGTCTCCTCTGCCGCGCTGGTCACCTGTAAGCTCCCCTCCCGCACCTTCGGCAAATAAACCAAGCCCGTCCCCCCCGCCAGATTGTCCAACCGACCGGGAACCGCCTCCCATGCCTTCCCCACCACGGGATAATAATCCCCGTTCGGCCAACTGCTCCCCTCCGCTTGCCTCCCGTCAATATGCACAAAAAACCGTCCGACCGGCGCCGGTTGTAATACAAACCTCCCCTCTGCATCAGTCACCGCCCGCAAGGTCTGCTCCGCACCATCCACAGTCACAATCACCCCGCTCAAAGGCACATCCCCAGCCCCCTCCCCCACCTCAGAAGCAAAAACCTGACCGACCACCGCCGTCGTCGCCGAGGCCACGTTCCCAAAGGTCTCAAACTCCAGGAAACCCACCCCGCCCGGCGCCCCATCCCCATCCACATCCACCGACTGCCCCTGCTGACCCGACAAGTTGTCCCCCACCAAGGTCACCCGCACCCGCGCCCCGCCCGGCAACGGCTCCAAATAGAAAACGGTCAGCTTGCGCCCATCACTGCTCAACTCTGCCCGCGTCAATAAACGACGCCCCGCCGCCTCTGCATACACGGTCGACTGGTCCACCACCCCCCCGGCCGTCACCGGCCCGCTAAAGGTGAAAATGCTCTCCCGAGTCACACTCACCCCCGTCTCCAACTGCTCCGGTGAACTCGACGCCAAACGAATCACGGTCGCATTCGGAACAAACGGATCAGTCCCCTCCAAATACTCCTGCAAGGTCACCGCCCCATCTCCGTCCGGATCCAAGACCGCATCACTCGCATCCATCGGATCCAATAACGGCCGCATCCCCAGCTCGTACACATCATCAATCCCGTCCCCGTCCACATCCAACGGCTGTGTCACCGGCACCTCCCGCACGCGATAAAACTGCGCCGCCTCCTGCCACCCCAAACCATCCGTCAACCCCACCTCTCCCGCCGTCCCCAAATCCAACGCCGTCGGCAAAACAATCTGCGTCAGGGTGTTCCCTCGGTAGAGAATGTAATACTTCTCCACCGCTGCAGAGACGCCCACTTGAAACCCCAGCCCCGGGTCCAGCTGATAAGACACAATCGCCGGCTGCGCCCCTACCCGCACCAACCCACACCCGCCCCAACACATCCAGGCAATACAAGTGATTCGGAGAAGCGAGGGAAGGGATCTCACAGAAGTGCTCAGCCATCGTGTCAGGCGCATACCCTACGACACTAGACGGGCCCATCACCCCGTCAATAATTACCTAGGCTAAAAAGATGATTAGCTGGCCACATCTATCAACCAGCGCCCCCATCGATCCCACCCCACCGCCAGACTCAATACTTCGCCCGGATCTGCTCAATCTTAGCCTCCAGCTCATCCCCCAGATCTTCCTGATAAAAATAAGCGTCCCGGCTCCCCCCGGTGTTCCAGCTGTGAATGAAGAGCATCTGCTGGAATTTCTGCCAACCCACCGACCCATCCACTCGCAGCTGGTTTCCCCCTTCAGGCAGCCGGGTCGAAGAAGACTTGTGCGGAGGCATCCCCTTGAAAGCAACGTCACGCCCGCCACCCCACTCGCCATCAATCTTCATCACCGCATCAGCCGCCAATACCCAGCCCGGCTGCGATTGCCCGTTCTTGATCGGACTCCTCGCCTTGAAACTCCCCGCCGGATTGTTCCAGTTCGTGATGCCCCCAAAATACTGAAACCCAATCAGCCACTGATCCAGATTGTCCTCAAACTGCGGAAAAGACGGCCGGTTAGGACACGTCCATATACCGGGAACGTTGCTCGAGATAACCAAACCCACCGTTGCGGCCGCATCCCGCTCCGGAGGATTAATCGCAATCTGCACAGAGTTAAACCGCGCCTCCAAATACCGGTCCTCGTTGTCCATCGTGTAGACGGTCATCCCCAACCCTATCTGACGCAGATTGCTCATGCACTTCGCCCGCCGACTGGTCTCCTTCGCCCGACTCAGTGCCGGCAGTAACATGCCTGCTAAAATCGCAATGATCGCAATCACCACCAAAAGCTCAATGAGGGTAAAACCCCGCAACACATCGCTCTGCTCTCGTCTCTTTAACATGGTATTACATCACGGTTGCTACCCCTCCCCTCACCCCAAGAAGAATCGAGCGGTTCGGAGCTGGGCTAAGGCCAGCGATATCGACACACGACCCCCTTAATGTCAACCCTGCCATCCCCATCAACGCACCTCGAACACTCCGGGGATTTCCTCGATCCTGCGTTGAAAAACATGACCCCCTCAGCGAATATCAGGCATCGCAACACCCCCGTCGGAGCAAGGCCCGACCGCCCACCCCACCCATGCCACAACTCATCCACCCTCTCATCCGCAGGCTCTCTCTCTGCACCCTCGCCCTGGCCCCCATCCTCCACCTCCAAGGCCAAATCAACCTCATCCCTCCAGGCGCAATCTGGTACTACGCCAAAGGCACCACCGAAGCCTCCAACCCAACCTCCGAATGGCGCAACCAGGAATTCCAAGCCATCCGCTGGTACACCAGCCCACTCCCACTCCATTACGGCGATAACCTCACCTCCGGCCAGGAACTCACCGACATGCGCGGCTCCTACAGCTGCGTCTTCCTCCGCCACCCCTTCACCATCCAATCCCCCGCAGCCCTCGGCGAATTGGAACTCGTCGTCGACTACGATGACGGCTTCGTCGCCTGGCTCAATGGAACCGAAATCGCCCGCCATAACGTCTCCGGCGATCCCGCCTTCGACGACGTCGCCTCCGGCTCCCATGAAGGCGGCTCCCCCGTCTCCTTCGTCCTCGCTGGATCCGCCTCCGCCTACCTCACCACCGGCGAAAACGTCCTCGCCATCCAAGCCTTCAACGTCAGCCTCTCCGGTAGTAGTGACTTCCGCATCGATGCCTCCCTGCGCGCCGTCCAAGCCGTCGATACCGCTCCCTTCATCGCCCAGCAATCCCCCGCCCCAGGCCCGGTCAGCTCACTCCAGCAAATCACCATCAGCTTCAATGAACCCGTCGTCGGCCTCCAGCCCCAACACCTCCTCATCAATGATATCCCCTCCCTCTCCGCCATCCCCGATGACCTCGGCAATACCTTCACCTTCACGTTCAACCAACCACCCCACGGAACTGTCCACATCGCCTGGAACGAAAATACCCAGCTCACCGACGCCGACGGCAACCTCTTCGACACTGAAGACCCCGCCGCCTCCTGGAGCTACACGCTCCTCGACTCCAGCCCCCCGGAAATCCTGAAACAAACCCCCGCAGCCAATTCCATCGTTACCCGACTCGACCAGATCGAAATCACGTTCACGGAACCCGTCACCAGCCTCAAAGCCCAGGACCTCCTCATCGCCGGATCACCCGCCACCGCCCTCACCGGCTCCGATGCCGGCCCCTACCAGTTCACCTTCGCCTCACCCGCCCCCGGCACGGTCCAGCTCCAGTGGGCCGCCAACCACGCCATCACGGATAACGCCACCCCCCCCAACCCCTTCATCCCTGCCTCCTCCCAAATCACTCTCAACCCCGACTTCTCCCCCGGCTCTATCCACATCACCGAAATCTCCACCGCCGGAACCACCACCCTCCTCGATGAAGACCTCGAAACCTCCGACTGGATCGAGCTCCATAACAACGGCCCCACCCCGGTCAACCTCATCGGCTGGTCCCTCTCCGACGACCCCAATGAACCCGACAAATGGACCTTCCCCAGCCAAACGCTGAACCCCAACGCCTACCTCGTCGTCTTCGCCTCAGGTAAAGACCGACCCAACCCAGCCCCCGGCCGACTCCTCCATACCAATTTCAAACTCAGCGCCTTTGGCGAATACCTCGGACTCTTCCCCCCGGACCTCCCCAAACTGCCCGCCTCCCACTTCCCGGATGAACTCCCGGAACAACGCCCCAACCTCACCTACGGCCTGACCCCCGATGAGCAATGGGCCTACTACAACACACCCACCCCCGGAGCCCCCAACCCCTCCAGCACACTCACCACCATCGCTCCCATCCCCCACACCACAGTCCCTCGCGGCATCTTCAATGCCCCCTTCCAAGTCTCCCTCTCCTCCCCCCTACCCAACGCGGAAATCCGCTATACCACCGACGGCAGCCTCCCAACCCCCTCCAGCCCACCGGCCACAAACCCCATCCCCATCACCCAGACCACCACACTCCGCGCCATCACGTTCGCCCCCAACTCCATCCCCTCCCAACCCCTAACTTGCACCTATATCCAAATCCAGGACGTGGTCCAACAATCCCCCACCCCTCCAGACTTCCCCTCCTCCTGGGGCTCCAACTCCGGCTTCCCCGGCGGACTCATCCCCGCAGATTACGAAATGGACCACGACCCGCTCCGCACCAACCCCTCCAACCCCGGCTCCCAAATCGACCCCGCCAAACTCACCCGCCTCCAACAAGGCCTCCTCGAAATCCCCACAGTCTCGGTCGTCCTCAACCAGGACGATATGTTCGGCCCCGGCGGACTCTACCCCTCTGCCTCCGATGGCAATAAAACCCCCAATGAAAAACCCTGTTCAGTGGAGATGATCCTGCCCGACGGATCCACGGCTTTCGCCATCACTGCCGGCATCGACCTCCACGGCAACGCCAGCCGCAACCCGCTCAAGAACCCAAAACACGGCTTCAAACTCACGTTCAAAAAAGACTTCGGCCCCACTAAACTCAACTACCCGCTCTTCCCTGACTCCGCCATCACCGAGTTCGATGACCTGATCCTCCGGGCCGACTTCAACTCCAGCTGGCGCCATTGGTCCGACGTCGCCAGCAACGGCACCGGCGCCTACCAACGCACCCGCGCAACCCGCACCCGCTACGCCTGGGGACAGGATACGTTCCGCGATATGGGACACAGCTCCCCGCATACGCTGTTCTTCCACCTCTACATCAACGGCCTCTACTGGGGCACCTACGACTTCGGCGAACAACCCACAGAACAATTCGCCGAAGCCTCCTTCGGCCCCTCCGAGGACGGCTACGATGTCTACGACCAGGGCGGACTCCGCGACGGAACCAGCACCGCCTATAACCGCCTGCTCGCCCTCTCCAACCTCGAAGACAACGCCAATTACGAACAAGCCAAACAGTTCCTCGATGTCACGGAGTTCATCGACTACATGCTCATGCACTTCTACATCGGCCACCAGGACTGGGGTAATAACAAGAACTGGTACGCCATCCGCCCCCGCGTCCCCGGTGCCAACGGCACGTTCCGCTACCTCCCCTGGGACCAGGAATGCATCCTCCTCGAGGAAAACATCAACCGCGTCCCCAACGGCGGCGGAAGCACCGACGTCCCCAGCGGCCTCCACACCAAGCTCGACGATAACGAACAATACCGCCTCGACTTCGCCGACCGCGTCTTCCACCACATGATCGCCCCCAACGGCGCCCTCACCCCGGAAGCCAATATTGCCCGCTGGCAGAAATGGACCGATATCATGAACAACCCCATCGTCGCAGAATCCTGCCGCTGGGGCGACTACCGCCGCGATGTCCACCCCTACTCAAACGGCTCCTACGAACTCTATACCCGCGAAGACCAGTGGATCGCCGAAAACAACCGCATGACCCAATCCTACTTCCTCAACCGTAGCGATATCGTCCTCCAGCAGTTCCGCACCGCCGGGCTCTACCCCACCCTCAATGCCCCCACCTTCAGCCAACACGGCGGCACCGTCGCCGCAGGCTACAACCTCTCCATCTCAGCCCCATCAGGCACGGTCTACTACACTCTCGATGGCAGCGACCCCCGCACCTACGGCACAGGTGCCATCTCCCCCCAAGCCATCCCCTACTCCAACCCCATCCCGCTCTCCCAGTCCGCCCTCGTCAAAGCCCGCACCAAAAGCGGCTCCACCTGGAGTGCCCTCAACTCAGCCAGCTTCACCATCGGCCATATCCTCCCAACAGTCCGGATAACGGAAATCATGTACCATCACCCCACCAGCGAAGGCTGCGAATACTTCGAAATCCATAACCTCGGCCCCATCCCCGTAGACCTCTCCCACGCCAGCTTCCAAGGCGTCGATCTCGTCCTGCCCGCCAATACCACCATGCCCCCGGGCGCAGTATGGGTCCTCGCCTCCTCCTCCACCCCCTCCGCCTTCGCTGATTGCTACCCTACGACTCTCGTCACCGCCTGGTTCAACGGAAGCCTCGATAACGCCGGCGAACGCCTCGCCCTCATCGACCGCAATGGCCGCACAATTACCGCCGTGCATTACGATGACGAAAACGGCTGGCCTACCGACCCCGATGGAAACGGCCCTTCGCTCCAAATCATCGACCCGTTCGGCGACCCCAACGCACCCGCCAACTGGCAAGCCAGCCCAATCAACGGCGGCTCCCCCGGCATCCCCCAGTCCGCCCCCCCACTCCCCCGGATCGTCCTCAATGAAATCATGGCCGAAAACCTGACCGCCGTCCCTCACGCCAATACCCACCCCGATTGGATCGAACTCGCCAATCGCACCGACCAGGATGTCCCCCTCGATGGCTGGGGCCTCTCCGATGACAGCAACCCCTGGAAATTCACGTTCCCACCAGGTTCGGTCCTCCCCGCCAATGGTTTCCTCGTGGTCTGGTGCGACACAGCCAACACCCCCGGCCTCCACACCGGCTTCGCCCTCAGCCGCAAAGGCGACTCCATCCTCCTGCATGATGCCGTCGGCCTCCGCATCGACGGCCTCACTTTCGGAAATCAACTCCCAGACCTCTCGCTCGGCCGAACCGGCACGGATAACGCCTGGACCCTGAACACTCCCACCCCAGGAGAACCCAACACCCCCACACCTACAACCCCCGCCACCTCACTCCATATCAATGAATGGCTCGCCAACGCCGCCGCAGGCGAATCCGATTGGGTCGAACTCTTCAACGATTCCCCAACACTGCCCGCAAATATCCAGGGCCTCACGCTCAACACCACCACCCAATACGCCCCCATCCAGTCCATCTCGTTCATCCCTCCCCAAGGCTTCCTCCAACTCCTCGCCGATGAACAGCCCGGCCCCAACCACCTCGAACTCAAAATCCCCGCCGAAGGCTCAGTCCTGCAACTGATCGCTCTCTCAGGCCAAATCCTCGACGAACTCGCCTACGGCCCCCAAACGGAAGCCACCTCCCAAGGCAGACTCCCCGATGGCTCAGGCTCCATCCAAACGTTCACGCTCACGATAAGCCCCGGCGCAAGCAACTACCTCACCCCCCTCAACAGTCCCGTGATCAATGAAATCATGGCCCGCAACAGAAACACGGTCGCCAATCCATGGGGCCATGCCAGTGACTGGATCGAACTCTATAACCCCTACACCTTCCCCCTCAGTCTCGCCGACATGCAACTCCGCAGCTCCGACACCACCACGACCACATGGACGTTCCCTCCCAACAGCACTCTCGCACCCGGCGAATTCAAAACAATCTGGTGCGATAACTCCACCCCGCCAACCTCGCAATCCCAACCGGACTGGAATACCGGGTTCAATCTCAATGGCTCCTACGCAACGGTCGAACTGCTCTCGCCCCAGGGACAAGTCCTGGACTCGGTCCAGTTCGGCCCCCAAATCGCAAATGCTTCCATCGGCATCCAGAGCGGACAGTGGACTCTCCTCGCCTACCCCACCCCCGGCTCCCCCAACGCCCCCGTAGCCGCAACCGCCAACATAACGACCCTCAAGATCAACGAGTGGATGGCCGCCCCGCTCACCGGCAGCGACTGGTTCGAGTTGTTTAACCCCGCAACTCTTCCCGCCAACCTCAGCGACATGTTCCTCTCCGATAACCCCTCCATCAGCACTCAAACCAATACCCACATCCCCCACCTCACATTCATCGCCCCCCAAAGCTGGCTGCTCTGGACCGCCGATGGCAAACCCGCCGAAG
>JBJOII010000152.1:0-11994 GCA_046047235.1 Verrucomicrobiota bacterium
CCACCCGCCAACAACTGGAAAACCGGGAAAGCCAACCAAGGTCAACAACTGCTCACCTCGCTCGGCTGCCTCAACTGCCACACCCATCCCAACCTCAAAACCACCACCCTACCCCCTCCCCTCAAAACGCTCGCCGAAACATCCCTCGCCAATGGCTGCCTCTCGACCAATACCCCCAACCCCAACCAGCCAGCCTACCACCTCTCCACCACGGAAACCCAAGCGCTGCAGTCATTCCTCACCGCCCTTAACAGCCCTCTCCTCCCAACCCCAGAAACCCTGCTCACCCAGGATAACGCCCCCGAATTCGCCCAACGCCAGTTCAAAGAACTCCGCTGCCAAGCCTGCCACGCCCGCGATCACGAAACCGATGCATGGTCCACCCTCGAAACCCCAAACCCAAACACCTCCCAGGATCTCGACGAAGAAGAACTCGCCCTCCTCAATGCATCCGCAGGAAGTGTCCACCTCGGCCGCCCCGCCCTCACCCACGCCGGCAATAAACTCCGCGCCAGTTGGATGCAACGCTTCATCTCCGGAACCCTGGACTACAAACCCCGCGCCAATGACCCCGCCAAAATGCCCGGCTTCGCCGCCCAAGGCTACCGCCTCGCCTCCGGCATCGCCCAAGAACACGGCCTGCCCCCCACCTCCCAGCCCCTCCCCCAACCCAACACCCAACTCGTCCCCATCGGACAACAACTCACTCTCGTAGGATCAGGCTTCGGCTGCGTCGCCTGCCACAATGTCGGCAACCAAAAGGCCCTCGCCGGCACCGATACCGCCACGATCAATTTCCACTACATCACCGACCGCCTCCTCCCCGAATACTACTGGCAATACCTCCGTAACCCCCAGCTGCTCCGCCCCGGAACCATGATGCCCAGCTTCATCAACCCCGACGGCACAACACCCGTCACCACCACCCTCCAAGGCAACGCCACCAAACAGTTCGACGCCATCTGGAATTACCTCCTCAGCCTCACCCCGGAAAATATCCCCACAAGCTCACCCCCCCAGCGCCCTTGAAGCATTAGTGCAACCGGAGGCGCGACCTCCGAGAGCCCCCAAAATCATCGCACCTGCCTCAGCATCCAAATCGCTATCGGGATCAGGATCGAACGCGCCCAGCGCGCGTCAAAACGCCGCTCCGTCCATGCAAACAGACCAGCCTGGTGAATGACAAACCATGTCGATGCCGACTCTGGATGCGTCCGGAAACCACCCCAGAATCCACACCCCACCCTCTGTCCTACCTCCTCTATCCCCGTATCGCGCGATCGCGCGACCGCCCTCAGCCAAAATAAATCAGCGGATCACTCCCAAAAACATCACTCAGCTCCGCAAACGGAACCTGAGCCCGCAACCAACGCTCGTCCCTCGTAATCTCATCCATCGAAGCCCCAAGGTTGTTGCATACCAGAAAACACCCCTCCCCTAACACCATGTACGCGTCATACGCCGCCCCGGTCGCATCCCGCGAAAAATCAAAGTACCCCACGTGATGCTCACCCGAGACTAAATCCCCCAGAAAATGACGCACATCCCTCGCAAAGCTCTCCAAGACCTCCTCCCGCCTCGGCCCGCTGTAATGCAATAACCGCGCCTTGCGGTCAAAGACACTCACCACCGCCCACTCATCAAAAATCACCGACCCATACAAGCCGTCCATCCGGGTCAAATGACTCTTCACCACCTCTGTTGCTTGCGCCAAATCCATATTCTAAATCCTGGCTCGAACCGTACCCGACCCCACCAAAACCCCACAAGGGAATTTCAAGATTCTGTCTCTATGGCTGCCGCTGCAAAACCGTGTCCCGCCTCTCCCATTCCACACTCTTCTCCGGATAATCCAAGGTGTAGTGCAACCCCCGACTCTCCGGTCGCTGCAACGCCGACCTGATAATCAAATCCGCCACAGTCGCAATGTTCCGGAGCTCCAACAAATCGCTGGTCACTAAAAAATCCCAGTAATACTCGTCGATCTCCTCCAAAATGTTCGTCACCCGCTTCAAAGCCCTGCGCAGCCGCTTGGTCGTCCGCACAATCCCCACATAATCCCACATCAACCTCCGGATCTCATCCCAGTTGTGCGATACCACCACCAGCTCATCCGCATTGGTCGCCTTACCGGATTCCCACTCAGGCAAACCCTGCTCCCAGTCTCCCAATGCCCCCTGCCCCAACTTCGCCGCCGCCCGATGCGCCCCCACCAACGCCTCCAGCAAGGAGTTGCTCGCCAACCGGTTCGCCCCATGCAACCCCGTCCACGCCGCCTCCCCCACCGCCAACAAACCCGCAATGTCCGTCTCACCATCCAAATTCGTCCGCACCCCGCCACACTGATAGTGCGCCGCCGGAACCACCGGCAAATACTCCTTCGTCATGTCTATCCCATAACCCAAACACGTCTGGTAGATGTTCGGAAACCGCTCCATCGTGAACGGCGCCGGACGATGCGTGATGTCCAACCACACATGCTCCGACCCGCTCTGCTTCATCTCACTGTCAATCGCCCTCGCCACAATGTCCCGCGGAGCCAAATCCTTCATCGGATGATGCTGCTCCATAAACGCCTGGCCATCCATTGTCCGTAATATGCCCCCCTCTCCACGAACAGCCTCGCTGATCAAAAAGGACTTCGCCTTCGGGTGAAACAAACAGGTCGGATGAAACTGAATGAACTCCATGTTCACCACCGAAGCTCCCGCCCGATACGCCATAGCTACCCCGTCCCCCGTCGCAATATCCGGATTCGTCGTATACAAATACACCTTCCCGCACCCGCCCGTCGCCAACATCGTCACCCGCGCACCAAAAGTCTCCACCTGCCCCGTCCGACCGTTCAAGACATACGCCCCCACACACCGGTTCCCCCCTCCCCGCCCCAGCTTCCCCGTAGTAATCAAATCAACCGCAAGATGATCCTCAAAAAACTCGATCGACGGATTCGACTCCGCCGCCGCCAACAACACCCGCTCAGCCTCCCTCCCCGTCATGTCCCGCGAATGCACAATCCGCCGACGTGAATGCAACCTCCCCCGCCGTAAACTGCATCCCGTAATCAATTAAATCCTGAATCCGCGCCGGCCCCTCCGCCACCACCTGCCTCACCACATCCTCATGACATAAACCCGCCCCCGCCTCCAAAGTGTCCGCCACATGCAACTCCAACGAATCGTCACTGCCCAATACCGCAGCAATCCCCCCCTGCGCATAATTCGTGTTCGATTCCGCACTGGTCTTCTTCGTCACAATCGCCACCCGCCCCAAAACCGCCGCCTTCAGCGCAAAACTCAACCCCGCTATCCCACTCCCCAACACCAGCACGTCATAATACCTGGCTGACATCGTCTGCTTCTCCTTCCTAAAACCTCACAACCGACCGTTGTCGATCAACCGCGTCCTCCCAAACCAAACCGCCAATGCCATCTGCGCACCACGCCCCACCCTCTCCAAGGGTTCCAAGGTCTGCGCATCCACAAAGGCAACATAGTCCAGCCGCCCCAACGAACAACCCCCGACCAACCGCTCCACCTCCCCACGCAATCGCTCCGCCAAAACCGGACGCTTCACCCCCCTCACCCGACGCCGCACCACCCCAATCGCCTCATGCAATACCACCGCCTGCTCCCGCTGCTCCACACTCAAATACGCATTCCGCGAACTCATCGCCAAACCATCCGCCTCCCGCACGGTCGGCGCCACCACCACTCTCACCGGCATGAATAAATCCCGCACCATCCGCTTCACCACCGCCGCCTGCTGATAGTCCTTAGCCCCAAAAACCGCCACATCCGGACACACCAGATGAAATAACTTCGCCACCACGGTCGTCACCCCACGAAAATGAGTCGGCCTCGATACCCCCTCCATCCCCCTCACCAACAGCTCCTCCACAACATAAGTCGATGCCTCACCCCCCACATCGCCCCGCCAATACATCTCCCCATCGTCCGGCACAAACATCACATCCACACCCTCGGCACGACATAACCGGCGATCCCGCCCCAAATCCCGCGGATACCTGGACAAATCCTCGTTCGCCGCAAATTGCGTCGGGTTCACATAAACACTCACCACCACCATACCCGATTCCCCAACCACCCGCCTCGCCCGCCGCACCAAACTCATGTGCCCCTCATGCAAATAACCCATCGTCGGCACAAAACCAATGCGCACACCCCCGCGCCGCCAACGCAACGCCAACGCCTGCATGCCCTTCGCCTTTGTAATCCATCGCACCGCACCACCGTCAGCCGTCCCAACCGCGCTGGCAAGCGCATATCTCCTCCTGAACCAGACCGCCGCACCACAAAACCACTCCCCTCCCGATCAACCGCGGTTTTTGGTTTCTCTCCCCACCCGGAAGGCTGTAACTACACCCCCCCTCCCGAACGAATCAAAGATGAAATCAATGCCCCCACACCCAAAGCAAACCACCCACACCCAGTTTCTGGCCACCTCCGCCTCCGTGGTCGCACCACTCATCCTCCCCGCCTCAGCCATCGGACGTGATAGTCAGACCCCTCCCAGCCAACGCATCAGCCTCGGCCTCATCGCCCTGCAACTCGGGCAAACCGCCACCTGGAACGGCCAACCTATGCTCGCAAACCCCGGACAAGACCTCGTCAATCCACCCCCACGCAGCGAAGCCCGGCAAGACCTCTGAAACAGAAAAAGGCCCATCGGCGTCAGCCGATGAGCCCTGAAAACTCTTGGGTTTGAACCCCTATTACCGGCCGCAACACTGATGCGTCGGTGCCTCAGCCTCACGATCCGTCGGCTGAACCACCCCGTTCTGCAACATGTAGGCCTCCAGCTCAGCCCCGCTGATGTCCGGCAACATCTTCCCGTCCACCTCCACACAAGGACTCAAATGCTGACCGCTCTTCTCCTCCATCTCCCGACGTTGCATCGGGTCGTTGATGATATCCCGGTCCTCATACTGCAACTCATACTTGTTCAGAATGGCGCGAACACCGTTGCTCCATCCACAGGTCGGTTTCAAATACGCAATAATCTTAGGCGTGCTCATAATCAAAATGTCAGCCGCTAAGATGCCACAGTAAATCCAGCCCGCAAGCCCGACCATTCACCCCATTTTGGTTTTTTGTTGGATCCCCAACCCCTTTCACCCAACCCTAATACCCCATGCCACACCCCTCCACCCGCCCACTCAAAGTCCTCATCATCCCCGATAAATTCAAAGGCTCCCTCACCTCCCTCCAAGCAGCCAAAGCCATCGCCTCCGGTTGGAAAAAAGCCCGCCCCACCGATACCATCCGCATCCTCCCCCTCACCGACGGAGGAGATGGCTTCGGGGATTGCCTCCGCACTCTGCTCCAAGCCCGACAACGCTCCTGCCAAACCATCAATGCCGCCCACCAACCCTGCCGCTCCCCCTGGTGGATCAGCCCCGATCACCAAACGGTCGTCATCGAATCAGCCCGGTGCATCGGCCTCGCCATGCTCCCCCCCAACCAACACCACCCGTTCCAATTGGATACCCAAGGCCTCGCAAAACTCCTCCTCTCCGCTACCCGACACAAACCCAAAACCTGCCTCGTCGGCATCGGCGGCAGCGCCACCAACGACGGCGGCTTCGGACTCGCCACCGGTCTCGGCTGGCAATTCCTGAACCAACACAACCAACCCATCACCCGCTGGCCTGACCTCACCCACCTCCACACCATCATCCCACCCCACACCCCCCCCCTCCCCCAATCAACCCGCATCATCATCGCCACCGATGTCCAAAACCCCCTCCTCGGCCGCCTCGGCGCCACCCGAATCTACGGCCCCCAAAAAGGTATCCAACCCCAGGACGTCCAACCCGCCAACCAGGCTCTCCAGCAACTCAGCCGCATCCTGTCCAAACACCTCGGCCAAAACCTCGCCAACACCCCCGGCGCCGGCGCCGCAGGCGGACTCGGCTTCGGCCTCCTCGCCTTCGCTAACGCCTCCATCCAACCCGGTACCGACATCTATTCCCACTACGCCAACCTCCCCCAACACCTCGACTGGGCCGACCTCGTCATCACCGGCGAAGGCCGCATCGACGCCTCCTCCCTCATGGGTAAAGGAGTCGGCGCAATCGCCCGCCAAACCCAACAACGTAACCTCCCCTGCATCGCCATTGCAGGCTCCATACTCCAACCCAAAGCCCTCCAAAATCACTTCACCGCCATCTACCCCCTCACCCCCAATATCGCCCCACTCCAACAAGCCCTCCAAAAACCCAAACCCCTCCTCCAATCCGCCGCCTCCACCGCCGCCATCGCATATCGTGGTCGGACCACAGCAACTCTCTGCAAATAAGCGCGTTAGGTCCTCTTAACCCCCAAAAAGAGCCCCTATGGGCCGCTTTTTTGCCTCGTTTTGCCTTCCATAGGAAAAGTCAGCTGCACAGAGCTCTCCGGACCCTTTTACACCGCCAAAATGGTCCTCCTCCAAAAACGAAAGCGGTCAAGAGACGCGACCCCGCTCGATAACATCGGGCCAAGGGGACCGAAGCAGCATTCAGTCCCAACTCGCGCTCCAGAGTTTTTTGTCGACCCCGACCAGCCCATCCATAAACTTCCGCCTTTGTCGCATGAGCAGGCCCGTCCGCATCATCCTGATAATACTCCTGGCGGTTTCTACTGCCTTGTTCGGGTATCAGTTCAAGAGCCGATACGATCGTGCCTCAGCGAACCAAACCACGGTGGCGGACTCGGATCTCGCAAACCCAAACGCCAACCTCACACCGGACGACACCGAGGAAGCCACCCCAAAACAGAACGAATCGCTCGGGGTCTGGATCGGAGGCCTCGTCGTCTCGATCTTGGGCCTCGCTGGACTCGCCGCACTGGAGGTAGGACATTACTTTGGAACCCGCGCCAGCCGCGCCTACTTCGACGAGACCCAAACCGGCCCCGCTGACCCTGATTACGAAGCCGCCGAAGACGCGTGTAATCGAGGTGATTTCGTCGAAGCCATCGAACTACTTCGAGAATACTTCAAAGCCAACCCGACCAAGGTCCACGCTGCGATTCGTATCGCCGAGATCTACGAGAAAGAACTCCATACCCCGCTCGCCGCCGCCCTCGAATACGAACAGGTCCTCACCCATAAAATCCCCCGCGAACGCTGGGGCTGGCTCGCCATCCATCTCTGCAACCTCTATTCAGGCCCGCTCCACCAATCCCAAAAAGCCATCGACCTCCTCCTCCGGATCGAATCCGAATACCACGATACCAAAGCCGGGAAGAAAGCCCGCGCCCGACTCGAGCAACTTGTCGACGAAGGTATCATCCCCCCCTTGCCAGAGCATAAAGCCGAAGAATCTGATTCCGCGGAGGAAACGGAAACCGAACAAGACCGGGAACCGGAAGCAGAAACCTCCGAGCCAGCCCTACCAGAACCGCCGCCCCAACACCTGCCCCCCGGTTTCCGTCCCCGCAGCTAAAAGCCCATGGTCACTGCAACAATCAGTGACCTATTACCCAATTCTCTTTATGGCACAAATCAACGATAACTACCTGAAACTCAAAGCCGGCTACCTCTTCCCCGAAATCGCCCGGCGCGTCAAAGCATTCACCGAAACCAACCCCAACGCCGCCAGTGAACTCATCCGCTGCGGGATCGGCGACGTCACAGAACCCCTGCCCCAAGCCACCGTCAACGCGCTGCATAAAGCTACCGACGAAATGGGCCAGCGCGCCTCCTTCCGTGGCTATGGCCCCGAACAAGGTTACGAGTTCCTCCGCACAGCCATCGCCCAAAACGATTACCGTAACCACGGCATGCAGATCGCCGATGACGAAATCTTCGTGTCCGACGGCTCCAAATGCGACGCCGGCAATATCCTCGATATCTTCGGTCACTCCAACCGAATCGCGGTCATGGACCCCGTCTACCCCGTCTACGTGGATACCAACGTCATGGCCGGACACACCGGCCCCGCCGATAACTCAGGCACCTACGCCGGACTGGTCTACCTCCCCTGCACCGCCAAAAACGGCTTCGTCCCAGCCATCCCCACCGAACCCGTCGACCTCATCTACCTCTGCTACCCCAATAACCCCACCGGCACCACCGCGACCCGCGAACAACTGGCTGCCTGGGTCGATTATGCCCGCAAACACCGCGCCATCATCCTCTACGACGCAGCCTACGAAGCCTATATCACCGAACCCGATGTCCCCCACTCCATCTTTGAAATCGACGGAGCACGCGAATGCGCCATCGAATTCCGTAGCTTCTCCAAAAATGGCGGATTCACCGGAACCCGCTGCGCCTTCACAGTTGTCCCTAAAGATCTCATGGCCGATAAACCCGATGGCACCCGCACTCCCCTCCACCCGCTCTGGGCACGGCGCATGACCACCAAATTCAACGGCGTCAGCTATATCGTCCAACGCGCCGCCGAATCCCTCTACTCCCCCGAAGGGCAGACCCAAGTCAAAGAACTCGTCGAGTTCTACCTCGGTAATGCCTCCATCCTCCGCGAAAGCCTCACCTCCGCCGGCCTCAGTGTCCACGGTGGCATCAATGCCCCCTATATCTGGGTCGAACTCCCCCAAGGCATCACCAGCTGGCAGGCCTTCGACCACGTCCTCAATAAAGCCCACGTCGTCATCACCCCAGGTAGCGGCTTCGGCCGCATGGGCGAAGGCTTCATCCGAATCTCCGCCTTCAACTCCCGCGAAAATGTCCAGAAGGTCGCGGACCGACTCAAAAACCTGGCCTGGTAGAACCTCCCTACCATCACCTCTCCAATCTCCACACTCCTGAAAACTGCCACCAGCACAGCCGGTTGCAGCGTGAGCTCCACCCTACCCTGATAACGCTAAGTTCCTCCAAACCCCCTAACACTTCACCGAAAACTGAAACAAAATCCCCACCCCATGTGTGCTTCCTCCAGACAGAAGATAACCGAGGAAACACCATGCCAGTGCTCAGCAAGTTCAATGGAATCGTCATACGGATGCTGTTCGACCGCACTTTCGGAACCCGACTCCACGCCTTCTACGGAAATACCGAACTCGTCATCGGCCTCAACCCCGTCCGCGTGATCCAGGGCGACGTCCCCCCCTGGGTACAAGCCCAAGCCCTCCAATGGGCTCGGCAATATGAAGCCCGCGCCAAAGCCGAAGGCTTCCTCCTCGTCCAACCCACGGTCCGAAGCAAAACCGCGCGCCCAACCCCCTGCACCTTCTGACCTCCGCCCAAACCCCAAACACCACAACGCCATGAATACTCAACCCCTCTCTCTCTCCTCCGTCACTCTGGATGACCGTGTCGACTCCGCCGTCATGATCCTGCTCTTCGCCTGCGCGATCACCAGTATCCCCGCCAGTATCCTCCATGTGTGGCTCTGGTAACCCCCACCAAAGCTGTCAGGTAATCACCCCTCACGACCACAGAAAATACCCGCACACAAGCATCATCCATCACCCATCTTTCTGATCCGCATAAGGCCGCTAGGCTGTTTGCATGATCAAAGAACTCTCCGAACCCAACGCCACCACACCCGCCTCCACCAACTACAGCAGCCTCAAGCTCTACCTCCACGAAATTAAACCCTGGTCGCGCCCCACCCCAGCCGAAGAAAAAAGACTCCTCGCCAGCTACCACCATGGAAACGACCAGGCCCGCAATACTCTCATCCTCTCCCACCTCAAATGGGTCGTCGCCATAGCCCAAACCTTCAAATCCCACTCAACGCACCTCCTCGAACTCATCGCCGAGGGAAATCTCGCCCTGATCCATTCCATCGAAAGCTTCCAAGCCAAAAGCAACGCCCGCCTCGCCACCTATGCCTACCCCAGGGTCCGCGGCGCCATGATCCAAGCTATCCACCGCATCAATCGCATCGTCCGCGTTCCCGACTACCAACTCCGAAAACACCGCTCCAGCCAAACCTGCCTCACCCACCCGCAACCCGCAGAAAACGAAACCCTCCAAAATATCATCGAAGATCAACGCGCCCCACTACCCATCGACTCCCTCCCAATCCAACCCGCCAATTCATCCCCAAACCACACCCCCCCGGAACTCGACTACTACCTGCACCAACTCACCCCTCAGGAACAACGCCTCCTCCACCTCCGCTACGGCCTCCAAGGCCATAAACCCCACACTCTCGCCGCCATCGGTAAAATGTCCGGCATCACCCACGAAGCCGTCAGACAAAAACTCGCCAAAACTCTCCAGCAACTGCGGGAACTTCCTCGATAACCACCGCCTTAACCCCACTAACAAACCGCCCACTCCGGTGCCCGCCTCAACTGATACAACATCTCCCCCGCCTTCGGCACGTGTAACACCCCCTCATCCTCCCGCCCCGCAAACGACAACGGATCAATCGTCGCCGGATCCCGATACCCCAAATTCAACCGACGACACCGCTCCTCCGAAATACCCGTAGCCAAAATCACCCGCGCCCGCGCCCGCTCCACCCCGCCCTCATACGTCCCCAACCCATGCACATGTACACTGTGCGCCAATACCCCCCACGGATATCCCTTAAACCGTTCCCATTGCTTCACAAAATAATCCCGACAATGATACCCCACCTCGTCTAACCACCGCCCATGCGTCACAGACACCTCGCTAATGTGCGGCGCGTAAATAATCAGCTCCCCACCGTCCGCCAACACCGGCTCCAACTTGTACATGCACTTCCCGCCCGTCCATAACTCGTCATACATCTCAGGCGCACACGACAAAATCGTATGATAGGAACGATCCTTCACCGTAATGTGCAATCGACGCGATACCTCCACCGCTCCCTCCCAAGCCTCCTCCACCCCACCCCCAAAAAAACCACCCAAACCACGACCTGGATCCACTACCATCGATAGCCCCACCTTCTCCACCCCCACCATCGAAGCGGCACGGTCAATCACCCGCCTCACCGGCGTCCACTGATTCCCAATAATTCTCGGCGTCGTCACCACCGCCCCAAGCCAATGAAAGAAATTCAAGACCTCCGGACCAGATACCCCGGGAAATAAATACTTGTTCCCACCTGAAAAACCCACCACCTCATGCGGAAATACCGGCCCCAGTAACACCACAAGATCATACTCGAAAACCCGACGGTTCACCTCTACTACCACATCCTGCGAAAACAAACCCCCACTCAACTCCTCAATCTCCCCCGCAGAAATCTCCCCCACTCGACGCAACTCCCGCGCATCATCCCACGCATGGTTGAAAAAACCCACACCCGCATACCTGCCCCGCCGATCCTCCATCGAAATCTCCAACCGACGACAAATCGCCTCCTCGCTCATCGGTTGGTGAGTCCCCAATGCCACCAAAATATCCAACCCACCCACACAAGCCGCCAGTTGCTCATGAATCAGCTTGAACACCATCCCCACCGGTGCCGTCCGCGTCGCATCCGGAATCACCAGCAAAACCTTCCTCCCCGCTAACCCACCCGCCGGCAACGCACGCGAAATCACTCCCGCCACCTCGCGCTCCGATACCACCCCACCCCCAGCCGCCACCGCGCTCCACACGCTCTCACTCATAGCAACACGCTCCAATCCCAGCATCAGATAGTCGTCGACAAAAAGCCGCCGTCCACCCGGATGTCTGTCCCCGTCACAAAACCACTGGCCTTCGAACTCGCCAGAAATACCGCCGCCCCCTGTAACTCCCTCGGCTCACCAAAACGTCCCATCGGCGTGTGCGCAATCGCCTGCTTCCCCCGCGGCGTCAAAGACCCGTCCTCCTCAAATAAAGCCCGACGATTCTGCTGAGCGGGATAAAAACCCGGCGTAATGCTGTTCACCCGAACCCCGGCCATCGCCCATTCCCGTGATAAGAACTGCGTCAAACTCAACACCGCCGCCTTCGCCGCCGAATACGCAATCGTCCTGCTCATCGCTATGTGCGCCGCCACACTCGCTATGTTGATAATGCTGCCCCGCTTCCGCTCCACCATCCCCGGCCCAAACGCCTGACACGGCAACAACGCCCCCCCCACCAAGTTCC
>JBJOII010000153.1:0-8984 GCA_046047235.1 Verrucomicrobiota bacterium
TTGCGCTCCAGCACCACCACGTCGCAACCTAGCTGAAGCCCGGCCAAGGCGGTCATTTTGGCCAACTGCCCGCCACCCACAATGCCAAGGCGCGGGTTGACAGCCGATGCGACTCGGGCCGGGGGGACAATGTCGAGAATTTCGCGATCGTAGGTTTCGTACATTTGAACTTAAAACAATCCCCGCCAGGCCGACTGAACCATCTGTAATCGGCGCATGCACTGCCATCGTTCTTTCAGCCTCTTCGCAGGCTGGTGGAGCCGCATCACCCGCCCAAGCCAGGCTCCATTCGAGCACATCTTCGCCCCCCCACGCCCTCATAGCCCCCATTGCCGGGGGCGAAAACCTTTCCGTATGCCACCCCCGAATTCAACCAGGAAATCATGACCATTCCACAAAACACGGATCGCGAATCCGTACCACCCCCCTCACCCCCGGCAGGACGTCCAAGGAACCGTCCCCCCGACCTTCGCAGCAAAAGGGCTTTCACATCCATCATCCACGCCCCAATGCCCCCACTTCGCGAGACGAAAACCAAATCCAGTATTGCGCCCAACGCCAACATTCAGCACAACACACCCCATGCAATCCACTGTCAGCACAACACGCCCAAGCCTTACCCTCATCCTCGCCCTCGCCAGCACGCTCACCATCCAGGTGGCATCCCATGCCGCCCAACCGCTCCGGGCACTCCTCATCACCGGTGGATGCTGCCACGATTACGCCGCCCAAAAAGGCCTCCTCAAGGAAGGCCTCGAAGCCCGCGCCAATCTCAAGGTCGATGTCATCTATACCGATGACCGCAGCACTACCGCCCGCTTCGACATCTACGAAAAAGCCGACTGGGCCACCAAATACGATGTGGTCATCCACGACGAATGCTCCGCCGACGTAAAGGACATGCCCTACGTCCAAAATATCCTCAACGCCCACAAAACCGTCCCCGCCGTCAACCTCCACTGCGCCATGCATTGCTACCGCACCGGCACCGAGGACTGGTTCTCCTTCGTCGGTATCCAGTCCTCCGGCCACGGCCCCCAGCAACCCATCGAGATCAAACACATCGATACCTCCCACCCCATCACCCAAACTCTCGAGAACTGGACCACCATCAACGAGGAACTCTACAACAATATCAAAATCTTCGACACCGCCCACCCCCTCGCCACCGGAACCCAGAAAATCCGCAACCGCGACGGCCAGGAACGCACCGTCGAAACGGTCGTCACCTGGATCAATACCTACGGCAATACCCGCGTGTTCAGCACCACCATCGGACATAACAACGAAACGGTAAACGACCCCCGCTACCTCGACCTCGTCACCCGTGGACTCCTCTGGGCCTGCGATAAACTGAACAACGACTACCTCAAGCCCGCCCAACACTAGCCCGAATCGGCCGACCTCAGCCACGCATGGCCAAGGCCACTTCCATCCGCCTGCTCCAGCTGCTGGCGACAGGGCTCCTGGCCCTCTCGCCAGCCCACGCACAACCCGCCGACTCTCCGTCCCGCTTCGTGGCAGACCACTGCCTGGAATGCCACGACAGCCTCACCTCCAAGGCGGGGCTCAACCTCGAAACTCTTCCCCCCTCCTTCGAACCCGGACCCGACTTCGATACCTGGCTGAAAATCTATCAAAGGGTGTCCTCGGGCGAAATGCCCCCGCCCGACAAACCCCAGCCTCCCGAACAATCCAAAGCCAACTTCCTCACCTCCCTCCACGGCCACCTGCTCCAAGCGGACCAGCAAGAGGTCGCCCTCCACGGACGCGGCACCCAACGCCGCCTCAACCGCCACGAATACGAGGAAACCCTGCGCGACCTCCTCCACCTCCCCTACCTCGAAGTCAAAGCCTTCCTCCCCGAAGATCGCGAAGCCCATGGTTACAATAAAATCGGCTCCGCCCTCGACGTCTCCCACGTCCAGATAGCCCGCTACCTCGCCGCAGCCGACTTTGCCCTCCGCTCCGCCTACAACCCCGCAACCCACCCCCCTCAAACCACGACCCAACGTTTCTATACCTGGGAAGAATACTCGTTCTTCGGAGCTATCGACCTCGCAGGCCCCCTCAACCGACGAACCTTCCCCCTCATCCAGCTCGACCTCCAGACGGATGTCATGGCCGATACCAACCGCAAAATGCCCCATACCCAAGACCCCGTGCGGCGCGACCAGGAAGCCATGGCCGTCGTGGTCAGCACCTACGAACCTACAGAAATCCGCTTCGGCAGCTTCCGTGCCCCCACCTCCGGCCGCTACCGCCTCAGCTTCTCAGGCTATAGCATCCACATGGCCGCCGACTTCAAAAGCGTCTCAGAAGCCAAAAGATCCGAACCGGTTACCATCTACGCCGAAACCCCTCCCAGAAGCCTGCGCAAACTCGGCAGCTTCGATCTCCACCCCTCCCCCACCAAAGCCGAAATGGATGTCTGGCTCCTCAAAGGGGAAACCATCCGGCCCGACGCCGCACGCCTCTTCCGCTCCCGGCCACCCCATCACAAAAACCCCCTGGCCACCCCCAATGGCATGCCCGGCGTCGCCTTCCAGTGGATGGAAGTCCAAGGCCCCCTCATCACGGAATGGCCACCCGCCAGCCATATCACTCTCCTCGGCACAGACCCCCTCCCCGCACACCCCGCCCCCCCGCACCCCAGCACGCACGCCCCCTCCTCGAAGCCTTCCTCAACCAGGCCTACCTCCGTCCCCACTCCCCCGAGGACCTCAACCGCTTCCTCCAAGTCACCCAAAAAGCGCTTGCCACAGGATCCACCTTCCCCGAAGCCCTCATCGCCACCTACACCGCCGTCCTGGCCTCGCCCTCCTTCCTCTACCTCGAAGAACAACCCGGACCACTCGACGATATAGCCCTCGCCGCCCGACTCTCCTACTTCCTCTGGAACTCCCGCCCCGACACCGAACTGCTCCAGCTCGCCCGGGACAACCAGCTGCACAACCCCGAAATCCTTGAGGCGCAAACGGACCGC
Source organism: Verrucomicrobiota bacterium (assembly GCA_046047235.1). Lineage (GTDB taxonomy): Bacteria > Verrucomicrobiota > Verrucomicrobiia > Limisphaerales > JAHDYP01 > JBMTVN01. Next base: position 2,987 of record JBJOII010000153.1, read on the forward strand.
CTCCTCAACCACCCCCGCGCCCGCAACTTCATCAACGCTTTCCTCGATTACTGGCTCGACCTGCGCCTCATCAGTGGCACCGCCCCCGATGAACAACTCTACCCCGACTACCAGCTCGATGATCACCTCGCAGAATCCATGACGGAAGAAACCCAGCTCTTCTTCCGGGAACTCATCCAGTCCAACCTCCCCACCCGGAACCTCGTCCAGTCCGACTTCGCCATGCTCAATGAACGCCTCGCCACCCACTACAACATCACCGGGATCGACGGCGTCACGGTCCGCAAATACCCCCTGCCCGCGAACTCCATCCGTGGCGGCCTCCTCACGCAAGCCAGCGTCCTCAAGGTCACCTCCAACGGCACCACAACCTCCCCCGTCAAACGCGGCGCCTGGATCATGTCCCGCATCCTCGGAATGCCACCTCCCCCACCACCCGCCAGCGTCCCGGCCGTGGAACCCGATATCCGCGGCGCAACAACCATCCGCCAGCAACTCGCCCTCCACCGCAGCCAGGAATCCTGCAACGCCTGCCACCAAAAAATCGACCCCGCGGGCTTCGCCCTCGAGTCCTTCGATGTCATGGGCGGGTACCGGGAACGCTACCGCTCCGTCGGCCAGGGCGACCCGGTCCAAGGCATCGGTCACAACGGAAATGACTATAACTTCAGCCTCAGCCAACCCGTCGATTGCTCGGGCATACTCTGGGATAACCGCACCTTCACTGACGTTCGCGACCTCAAAAATCTCCTCCTCTCTGACGAAGAACAAATCGCCCGGAACCTCCTGCAGCAGCTCACGGTCTATGCCACCGGAGCCCCCATCCGATTCTCAGACCAACCCGCCCTCCAGCAAATCCTTGCAGACTGCCGTGCATCCCATTACGGCACCCGTTCCCTCATTCAAAAGCTGGTGCAAAGCCAGCTCTTTCGCTACAAATGACCTCATTCACACCATGAGCAGGCCTAAACACCCCCAACCCGCCGCCCCCCACATCGCAACCCGCCAGCCCCTCTCCCGCCGCACTTTCCTCCGCGGCACAGGCATCGCCCTCGCCCTGCCCCTACTCGATGCCATGTCTCCCGCATTCGCCCGGCTGCACCCCACAACACCCAACCCCTCAGCAGCCTCCTCCACCCCAAGACGCATGCTCGCAATCTGCAATAACCTGGGCCTCCTCCCCGACCAGTTCTTCCCCCAGGCCGCCGGCCCCAATTACCCACTGTCCCCCTACCTCGAAACGCTCGCCACCCACCGCAACAACTTCACGGTCTTCAGTGGCGTCTCCCACCCCGATGTCGATGGCGGCCACCCCGCCGATAATTGCTTTCTCACCGCCGCACCTCATCCCGGCCGCGGCAGTTTCCGTAATACAATCTCCCTCGACCAATACATCGCCGAACGCATCGGCCACCTGACCCGCTTCCCCTCCCTCAACCTCGGCGTCAATGTCCATCAAGGCCAACGCAGCCTCGCCTGGACCAGCTCCGGCGTCCTCATCCCCTGCGAGGAAAAAGCCTCCGATGTCTTCCGCCGACTCTTCATCAATGGCTCTGAGGCAGACGTCCAAGTCCAAGTCCGCAAACTGGAACTCGGTGAAAGCATCCTCGACGCCGTAGCCGGCCAGGCCAAGTCACTCCAAAACAACCTCGGCAGCCAGGACCGCGACCGGCTCGACCAATACTTCACCAGCGTCCGCGACCTCGAGCAGCGCATGGCCATGTCGAAGGAATGGGAACACCTCCCCAAACCCCAAGTCGACGCCCCCACACCCCTCGACCCGGAAAGCCCCAAGGCCTATATGGACAAGGTCGAGCTCATGTACGATATCGCCAAACTCGCCTTCGAAACCGACTCCACCCGCTCCATCGCCCTCCTGCTCGATAGTGTTAACTCGCCGGCCATCGAGTTCGGTGACGTCAAAACCAACGACGGCTACCACAACCTCTCCCACCACGGACGCTCCGACGAAAAACTCTCCCAACTCAAAGCCATTGACCAATGGCACATGCGCCTCCTCAACAATCTCTTCACCCAACTGAAAGAAGCCCGTGAAGACGACACCCCCCTTCTCGACCGCACCATGATCCTCTACGGATCCAACCTCGGAAACGCCAATACCCACGTCACCACCAACCTCCCCATCCTCCTCGCCGGCGGTGGGTTCCAGCACGGACAGCACCTCGCCTTCGATACCGACCGCAATTACCCTCTCCCCAACCTATTCGTCTCCATGCTTCAACGGCTCGGAATCGAGACCGACCAGTTCGCCTCCTCCACCGGAACCTTCCGCGGCCTACAGCCAAGCTGATCCCCGCCCCCCCCGGGCCCCTTTGCCAGTGTTTCGGTGTTTCAGAGTTTCGGTAATTCAGCAGGCCAAGCCCACCCGCACCCAGCCAGTGCTATTCGCGTCCATTAGCGTCCATTCGCGGTCAAGCACAGGAGTCAGGAGTCAGGAGCCAGCAGTCATCAACCCCTCGCCCCACCGGACGGCTCTTCATTCTTTGGGTGTTTCAGCGCCAAGCCCCCCCGCACCTACCCAGTGCTATTCGCGTCCATTGGCGTCCATTCGCGGTTAAGAACGGGAGTCGGGAGTCGGGAGTCAGGAGCCAGCAGTCATCAACCCCTCGCCCCACCGGACGGCTCTTCATTCTTTTGGTGTTTCAGCGCCAAGCCCCCCCGCACCTACCCAGTGCTATTCGCGTCCATTCGCGTCCATTCGCGGTCTCAATACCCTATTCGCGTCCATTCGCGTCCATTCGCGGTAAAGAACATCCCCTTCGCGTCCATTCGCGTCCATTCGCGGTTGAACATCCCCATCCACCCGAAATTCGCGGTCCAGAAACAAAAGAGGCCGCAGGCTAACCTGCGGCCTCCTCGAAGATTGCCTGGCTTCAACGCTTCCCGACGTAGCTCAAGCGGTAGACCTTGTTGCCCGTATCATCACTGAAAAGGATTGAACCATCCGCTGCCTGCACGCAGTCCGTCGGACGGCCAAGGACCTCCGTTCCATCCTTCAGGAAATCAACAACCTTCAACTCTCCCCAAGGATGACCGTCTTCAAAATAGACGCGTGAAAGCCGATACCCGACTTTCTCTGTGGCATTCCATCCACCCTTCTGGGCAACAAAGGCATCCCCATGAGCTCCCGGAATCCCGTCACCGCGATAAAACAACATGGAATTGGCCGAACAATGCGAGGGCATCAACCATTCAGGAATCGTGTTCATCCGCGCGTAATCCAATAGCTTCGGGTGATTGATGAACATCAGGTTCGGCATGTTCTTCCCCACAATCCAAGGATGACCGTAAAAGTGCCCTTCCTGATAGTGGTTCATCTCGGCCGGGGGATTGTGATCGGTAATGGGCTGCCCATCCTTACGGTCGCCCTCCATCTCCCAGCCTAGCATGTCGATGTCGTGATCCACCCCCCAGATCTCGTCCGATCCCGGACGAACCACGAAACGCTCCGTGTTCCGAATTCCACTGGCAAAGACCTTCTTGTCACTGCCGTCCATCGCAAAGCTGATCAGCTTTTTCCGGTCCGATGCCTCAATCGGTTCATCCGTGGCATTCGTCTGATCACCAACGTGCGTGTAAATCCTGCCTTGGTGAATCAACAAGGCTCGCCACATATGGCCGCTCTGAGGCGCCGTCGGCAGCTTGTCCTCACCCAGCACCACCTCCTCCTCATCAGCCACGCCGTCACCGTCGGTATCGCGCGCCTTCGACACCGAGTTCAACCCCGCAAACCACAACCACCCCTCATGCCACTGCATCGCCTGCACAATTTGCTTCGGGTCCTTGCCTTCGATGAAGACGGTCTGGCTCTCAAATTCCCCATCGCCGTTGCCGTCTTTGCAGGCATAAATCTTGCCCTCCCTGGGCACACTCACATACATCACATTCCCCGGCCCCACTTCCAAAAACCTCGGTGCCTGCAACGTATCCAACGCAACCTGCAAACGATAACCCTCCCTCACCCAGACCCCCCCGGGAACCTCGCCGCCAATACAGCCATAAGACAGGATGACCGCCCCCGCCAGAGACAACAAATACTCGTAGTTCTTCATGTGAGCTAAAAAGACACGTTCAGTAACTTAATGGATTAGAAAGGATGTCCGCAAACCCGCGGACAGGCAAATCAATCCTCCGTCTTATTCACCCACCCCCCCTGTGCCCACCTAAACACACCCTCCATAACACAATAAAATCTTGTCAATAATCCGAGTCGCTCCTAGGTTCCTCCAAACCCAGACCGGTGTCCAAAAGAACTGTCAACAGTGTCAAAGTCATGAAAATCAGCACCCTCAATATGAAGCCACGCCGTGGCTTTACTCTGATCGAGCTGCTCGTGGTTATCGCTATCATCGCGATCCTCGCAGGCATGCTGCTGCCCGCCCTTGCCAAAGCCAAAGAAAAGGCCAAAGGCGTCCTCTGCATGAACAATTCCAAACAGCTCATGCTCGCCTGCCATATGTATCTCGGCGACAACGAGGACAGCTTCCCCACCGCCCGCCACGGCAGCGGTGTCGCCGAAGGTGCCTGGGTCACAGGCTGGCTCGATTGGACCACCAGCTCCCATAATACCAACACGGTGTTTCTGCTGGATCCCAAATACTCCAACCTCGCCGCCTACTTCTCCAATACCAAGAACATCTTCAAATGCCCCTCGGACATGAAGGTCAGCTCGCAGCAACGGTCCCGTGGCTGGACCGAGCGCGCCCGCTCCATCTCCGGTAACATCCGCCTCGGTGATGACTCCAACGCCTGGGCCTGCCGCGACTACCCGGATTACACCAAGAAAATGTCCGGCTTGAATGATCCGGGCCCCTCCCAAACCTGGGTATATGCCGATGAACATCCGGACAGCATCAACGATGCAGGCTGTTTCACCACGGAGCTCGAGCGCGGCAACCCCTGGATCGATACCCCGGCCAACTATCACAACGGCGCTGGTGGTCTTGCCTTCGCCGATGGCCACTCCGAAATCCACAAGTGGATCTCCTCGAACTCCCAACAGCGGAACCCCATTCGTGTCTCCGGATTCGTTGCCCCTCAGGCCACCGCTGCTGATCAGGACGTGATCTGGTACGCCCAGCGCACCCAGCGCAAGGCCGGCAATCTGGTCCCGCAATAATCCTGCAAATTACTCACCAAACCCGCCGGCAACCCCGGCGGGTTTTTTTGTCCCCCTTCCACCTCACGCCATGCTCGACCAACTCCTCATCAGCGCACCCCTCATGTCCCTCTGCGTCATCATCCACGCAATAGGGGTCACCCTCGCCATCCGCTGGCTTCGTCAACCACACAGACGGCTCGACGGCTTCATCAACCTGTGCCTCCTGTTCATCACCGTGGCCGCCGGCATGGTCCTCTGCCACCTGATTGAAATCGGACTCTGGGCCACGCTCTACAAGATCCAAAACGCCATACCCAACCTGGCCGATGCCATCTACTTCAGCGCAGTCACCTATACCACCACCGGCTACGGCGACCTCATTCTCCCACCAGGCCGACGCATCATAGGAGCCGTCGAAGCCCTCACCGGCATCCTGATGTGCGGATGGTCCACAGGGTTCTTCTTTGCCGTGGTCAGCCGGATCTATACCGAAAAACAAAACCCAACCGCCCCGAGTGAACAGTAGACGGTTTACAGCGGGCAGCAGACCCCCTAGCACACCCGTCCCCATTCAGACCGATCAGTCTGATTCGTCAGATCTGACGGATCATCTCCGCCCGCAGCCCTCCGCCCTTCCTCCTTCGCTCTTTGAGCTTCGAAGGACAGGCAGCACCTACCGCTCTGCACTTTACGCTCTACGCTTCCCGCTTCGCACCTCGCACGCAGCGCCTGCCCCCCCAGCTCCTGTGCCAGCCACGCGGCACTACCCTCAGCCCTCAGCCCTCAGCCCTTCCTCCTTCGCTCTTTGAGCTTCGAAGGACAGGCAGCACCTACCGCTTTACACTTTACGCTCTACGCTTCCCGCTTCGCACCTCG
>JBJOII010000154.1:0-12668 GCA_046047235.1 Verrucomicrobiota bacterium
GCCGATATCGACGAGGCCGGGGGCGATAGTCCAGGTGAGGGGCATGAGGCCGCGGGTGTTTGCGGTGGCGTCCCAGAGTTTGCGCATGGCGCGCTGGGTGTATTGGATATTGTCGCCGTCGCTGATGAAGATGGCGACGTAGACCTTGTTTTCGAGCGGGGGCATTTTGGGGACGGGCGGGATGGCAATTTGCGGGCCCGTGGTGGCGTAGATGGTCGAGCTGATGAAGTGGTCGGCGGGCATGGTCCCGATGCCGAATTCGGTTGCGGTGGTGATACCGGAGCGTTCGGTGGAGTACCATCCGAGAGCGATGGCCTCGCCGGCTTTCATGTCGCCGAAGAACTTTCTCATCAGGGTGCGTTCTTCGGGAATCCGGCCATCGAGCCAAAGGATGGCTGCCCTGGTGGCGGCGGCCATGTCGCGGGTGTGATGGTAATCGCCTCCGCGGTCGGTGGGGCGTGCGCTCACGATGAGGCGTTTGGTGCAGTCGGGCCAGTAGTGATCGTAGAGGTGGGAGTAGATTTCGGTGGGGGTCTGGAGGGTGAGTGTGGTGAGGTCGGTGCGGCGGTGACGGGTAGTGCGTTCTTTAGTCCGGCGATGGTGCCGGCGAGGTTGCGGTAGTGAGGGCTGATGGACGGGTCGTAGAGGATGACACCTTCGGTTTCGCCGAGGTATTTTGCGAGCAACTGAAATTTGGTTTCGTGGGTGAAGAGGTGTTGCGAGGTGAGGTTGACCGTGGGGGTGTTGGCCCAGGTATCGCGGCCTTCGTCCGTGCGCGAGTCGATGAGGTAGATTCTCGGTTGGGACCGGTTGATCAGGCCTTGGAGTGCGGAGAAGGTCAGTTGTTCATCGCGGGTGAGCGTCCGGACATCGATAGTGTCGAGCGTGGTGGCGGGGCGGGCGAAAGTTGGGATCGCTTGGCCTGCGGGCCAGTGGATGCCTTTGGTGGGGATGATGACGGGTGGGGGTGGGGTGTAGAGGTTGGGCGGCGTGAGCGGGGTGGCGCTGACAGCGAGTGCGGTGAGGAGGGGGAGGATCATGTGCGGTGGTGAGGATGCGTGGGGTGTAAGGGTCTCGACAAGAGTATTACCGATCTGGTGCGGCCGGGGAGCGCGAGGGGGGTGGGTTTGGTTGTGTTGTTGGAACGGGAAATGGAGCGGTTGGTGGGTGTAGCTTGAGCACTGCTATCTGGGGGGCATGACGGGGCGCTTCACTGCAAAGTTGTAACAAAAGTCATGTGCCGAGCGTTATTCAGCCGGAAGCATGATTCGCAACCTGAGATTCACCCTGATTTGCCGTCGGCACTGTGACGAGATCTACAGGTATGCGCGGTCGATTCTGGGCCATGCGGCTGACGCGGAGGATGCGGTCCAGGAGGTGTTGTTGCGGCTCTGGCATCATCTGGGGGAGGTGCGGTCGTCGAAGGCGCGTGCCTGGCTTTATCGGACGACGCGGAATCACTGTCTGGACGTGTTACGTCGGCGTGCACGTGTTGAGGCTGTGGTTATGATTGGCGGCGGGGAGATGGAGGCGTTGGCGGACGGTGGTTGTGGCGAGCCGGATTTGGCCGTTGATGCGGATTCTTTGAGGCGACGGATGGACGCGGCGCTTCAGGCGCTTCCACACAACCTCAGGAGCGTTTTCGTTTTGTACGAGGTGAACGGGCTGCGTTACCGGGAGATTGCTGAGCATCTCGACATTCCGATCAACAGCGTCAAGGTGCATCTTCTGCGGGCGCGCAAGCGGCTGCAGGAATTGTTGCGAAAGGAGAAGTTATGGATGACTCCATGAAGCGTGTTGTGCGTGAGATGCGCGGGGAGCGTTGTCCGAAGCGTGTGCTCGGGAGTGTGCGGAGTGAGATTGATGCCATGCCTGCGCGGGACCACTCGTTGGTTCGTATGCGCCTGGTGGCAGGGGTGTGTGCGCTGGTTGCTTTGGTGTGTGCTGTAAGTGTGCTTTTGGCGCCGAGGTCCTCGCCCGAAGAGGTTTTAGTGGAATCCGATTCAGGGGAAATCCAACAGGAGGCTTCGGTGCATGAGGTGTATGCCTCATTGGCGTCGATTGGCATGGCCTTGGAGGAGGCGGGGACGCGGAGCGGGACGATCATTTTGCAGCAGACCTTGCCGCTGTTGCGGCAGGGACTGGAGAAAACCCAACAAGTCATCAAGAAAGAAAACAAACCATGAAGAGACGAATTGTGACAGCTGTGTGCGGACTGTGCCTGGCCTTGCCGATGATGGCGATGGCTCAGGATAACCTGAAGAGCGACCCGGCTTACCTGAGGATCGATGAGGTTTTCGATCTGGAGATTGCGAAGCCGGAGGTGAACGTGAACCTGCCGCGTTTTCTACTGATGAATGCATTGGGGGAATTTGATGGCACCCGTGAGGATCCGTTTGCGGCTGCGGGGATCCAGATCAAGGAGGTCTTGGAGGATATTAAACTTGTGCGGGTTATGATTATTGAGGCGACGGATGCGAACCGTAAGCATGTTGACGGAGCTGTGGCTGCGCTGCGCAAGGATTTGTCGAGCAAGTGGATCTCCGTGGTGACGATTCCGGATGACGGGATTGGCATTTATGCGATGGGGAGCGCGGACGGCGGGAAGATGGCGGGTTTGGCGGTATTGATTGCCGATGGAGGGGACGTCATCGTCGCGAATATTGTCGGGAGCTTGCCTTTGGGGAAGGTGTTGAAGATGGCGGCGAATATCAACGGGCCGCAGGGGGAGATGATCAAGAAGGCACTCGCAGAGTTTGCGGGTGGAGCGACTGCGAATGGCGGCACGAAGGAGAGTGCGGGAGAATCAGCTAGTGCCGGTTCATCGGCAGATTGAGTGTCGGCGTGATGGGATGTAGCCAGTCTGGCGGTTGACTGGGTGGGCGAATTGGCATGCCGGGTGGCGTGTCAGAGTTCTGGCTTCTTGGGGGGTGTTCGGTGTTTCGGTTGCTGGTGAGTGAACGACGACCATGACTGCGTCCGAGGTGCGGATTGCTCCCTTTGTGTCTGTGCGGAGCAGGGAGAAGAGGGTAGGAGGGGCTCCCCCCGGGAAACGGGGAAGCGGGTCAGGTTCGCCAGATCGAATACAACCCGATGTTGCAGGTCGAAAGCACCACCGAGCCAGACGGGTCGCAGAAGTTCTACGACTACCACCAGAGCGGACAGTTGGCCCGAACTTACGGAAGTGGGGTTTATCCGGTGGGCTACGGGTATGATCTGCAAGGACGGATGACCTCCATGACCAATTGGACGACATTCGACCCCCTCGGGGAAGGGACAGGAGAACGGGTGACCACTTGGGAATACAGCCCGACCAGGGGGGCGCTTATCAAAAAGCAGTTTGCCGGGGAATCAGACACCACCGACGACTATGAGTATACGTTGGCCGGTCGGCTGCATAAGCGGATCTGGGAGCGAGGAGTGACAACCACCTACGCCTACACCGAGGCGGGGGATCTGGAGCAGGTGGATTACTCAGACACCACGCCGGATGTCGAATACACCTATGACCGGCAGGGTCGCCCAGAACTGATTGAGTGCGCAGGGATCCAAACCACCCTTGCCTACAATGATGCCAACCAGGTGCTTTCGGAGAGCTACAGCCAGGGCATCCTCAGCGGCCTGGTGGTTTCCCGTGCATTCGACAGCTACCTCCGGCTCCAAAGCCTCGGGCTCAATACGTCTTCGGCGCTGAGCACAACGTTCGGCTACGGAGACGATGGCCGCCTCCAGACGGTAACCAGCGGAGGCAACACGGCCCAGTATCAGTACCTTGAAAAGTCCAGGCTCATACGTGAGATTGCGTTCGCGCAGGGGACGGATGCCATGACCACGACCCGAACTTATGACTTCCTGGATCGTCTCAGTGTGATTGCGTCACTCTCCTCCGCTTCAACGGAGTCTGATCGTACTTTTCCCCACATTGGCGTCGGAGGGATTTCGGCCGGGTGGCCGGACTGGCGTCGTGTTTTGTAGCCGAATAACCGCGCTTGGATCGTACCCGTACGATGGGGTTGGCCAGGCCAAATTGAGGTCGCAGTTTTGGCCGAATTGGTATCGCATACTTTGCGCATTGGCATCGTAAGGCGCCCCCCGCTGTCAGCTATGGCTGCGTTGCTATCGTGCGCATCGGATATTTTACTGCACGGAAAGTTGCGGCCATTGTCTTCCCGTCGCCCTGATTACGCCGCGGTGATTTCGCGCATGGCGTTGTGGAAGGTCAGGCCAAGGACCTGGACAAAGAAGTCGATGGTGTTGCCTGCCAGCTCTCGTTGCGGCCAGCGCCAGTAGCTGTCTTTGATGATGACGCCGGGATGTGCGGGCAGTTCGAAGTTGCCCGCCTCCCTGGCGATGAGCTGGAGTCCGCGTTTTTGCAGGAGCGGAACCAGGAGCGCGATGCGGGCGGCACGGATTTGGTCGCGGCTCCAGCGGGGTCCTGGCGGACGGCCACCAGGCGGACGGCCGTCATGCGCCTGGCTGCCGGTGCGATGTCGATTAGGCGATGGGGCTCTCACAGTCTTTTCTCCAATGGGGTTGGATGAGGACGCGGTTGACCTGTTTGAGATCGACGGTTCGGGTTTGGTCGCGGACGGCTTCGATCAAGGAACCCAGACAGAGATTGCGGGTTCGGCGCAGGAGTCCTTCGCCGGAGCGGACGATCAGGGCCAAGGCTTCCTGGGTGAAGGTGTTGTGGCCCAGGCCGGCACGGTCGAGTTGGGTAAGGATGAACTGTTCCATCACTTCGGGACTCAAACTCGGGAGCACGACCGAGTACGTGACGCGGGAGCGGATCTCTTCGTTGATGGACAGCGCCAGGGATTGCAGGAGCGGCGGCTGGCCGATGAGGACCAGGTTGTGCGAGTGCGGGAAGTCTTCGCAAAGCAGACGCAGTTTGCGCAGGCATTCGGTCGGCATGAGGTGGGCGTCGTCGATGATGGGGACGAGCATTTTGCCGGAGCGATGGATTTTGAAGGCTTCCTGGACCAGGAGGCGTTCGCAATGGTGGTCCCGGCCTTCGAACTCGATTTGAAAGGCCTCGCAAAGGATGCGCAGGGTGTTGTGGTAGGTGTGGAGGGTGCGATTGACGACGGGTGTGATGATGCGTTTGGGGTCGTGGGTCAGGAGCGTTTGTTTGAGCACGCTTTTGCCGGTGCCGGGTTCGCCGAGCACCAGGCAGAGGCCGCCTTGCTGGGCGTGGACTTTGAGGATATCGAAGATTTCCTGCTGATGGGAGAGCAGGTGAATGGATTCGGTGTCGAAGGGATTGCGCTGAATGCCGAAGTGGGAGCGGATCATAGGTCAACGTGTCAGGGTTGAGCGTTTGAGGTTTGGGGTTTGCGATCATTGGCGATTGGGTTGAGGGGTTTGGATTCTCCCATGCGCTCGCCTTTGTAGTACACGATGAGGCGATCGGTGGGGCGTGAGCGCTGAAAGCGGATTTGGATGGTGCGGTCCGGCAGGTGACGCGGAGCCTCCCAGCGAATGGATTTGAAGGAGAATGTGTTATCGGCGCGGACATGGCGTTCTTCCTCGACGAAGAAGAGTTCATCGTTGGCTTCATTGGGCGGGAGGTAACGGACTCGGGGGCGATCCAGTGCGAAACGGTCCAAAGGTGTCATTTCCAGAACGGAATGCTTTTGTGCGTTGTAGTGTTCCTCGACCCAGTGGGTGAACTGACGGTTGAGGGCTTCGAGCGAACCGAGGTCCAGCGAGCGGGAGAGGAACTGGTCGCGGACGGTGCGGAAGAAGCGTTCGATTTTTCCCTTGGCCGCGCCGTCGCGCACGGGGGTGTGATGGAGCAAGCAGCCGACGCGGGCGCAGATCTGGATGATTTCTTTGGAGGTGTAGATGGAGCCGTTATCGACGTAGAGGGATTGGGGAACGCCACGTTTGTAGAAGGCGGCGCGAAGGGCCTCGATGAGCGTATCCACGTTCTCGGCGAGGAAGAACTGACCGTGACAACAGGCCCGGCTGGCGTCATCGAGGAAAGCGATGAGGCGGGTCTGCGCCGGCGAACCGCGGTGCTGGATGTATGGGCCAAAGAGGGTGTCGGCCTGCCACATCTCGTTGGCATGAGCTTTGGCGAACGCCAGACGGATTTTGTGGGAGGCCTCGGAGTCGCTCTTGAGCATTTCGTATTGTTTGACCAGGCGGCGGAAGGTGTTGGGAGCGATTTGAGTTCGCGTGAGCAATCCCTCCTCGATGCAGAGGCGGTAGAGGAGCGCGCCGGTGGGCGTCTTGCCACGGGTCTTGGGAAGGACTTTGCGCACCGCGTCGTGAACGTCTTCCAGAACGACCTTGCGGGTTTTGCCTTTGTCGGAGCGGGCCTTGTTTTCCATGACGGTGACGCCGTGTTTCTGAAAGCGGGAGTACCAGGTCTGGATGGTGCGCCAGGTGAACTGGCGCCGGTGGCCATCCTCGTCGGTGAAGACCGTCTGGCTGGCGGCCTTGATGCGCGCGGCGATGCAGTGGCCGGGAGCCATGTCGATAGCGCCCAGGACGCGCATTTTGAGATAAGCGGTTGGATTGCGCATAAAGGATTTCCTTTCTGTTGGGATTCGATGCTTTGCCGGCAGCGCTCGTTTGCCGCCGTTCTTCGTAACGGAGGCGACGGTAAGGCGGGCCGGCGAGGATGAGGGATGGCCTTTTGGTGTTGTCGAGCGTTGGAAGAGTCCGGCGCAAACGCGATGGACGCGGGAGCGCGGTGATGTTTGGTTGGCCGGCGGCCTGTGGCTCGGTGTTTCTTCAACCCAGAAACGGCTGTTGGAAGGCGAGTTGAAATGCGATCAAGGGAGCGGTGCCGAGGAAGAGGGATTGGAGATGCTCAACGGTTTGCAGGAGGGGATCGGAGTGCGAACTGTCGGGCGGCGATTGACGTTCGCAAAGCCGGCTGCGCAGTGCATCCAGGCGGCGGCGCAAGCGCTGGCGCAGGTGGTAGAGAGTTTCCAAAGCCAGGGGCAGGCCCAGGGAATCGGCGGTGCTCTTGAGTGAAGCGCCGGCCAGCAACGCAATCAGGAGCCTGCCCAGGAGCGTGGCGGTCACAGTGTGGCGTGGAAGCGTGTCGGCCAGGAAAATGGAGAAGGTATGGCCGCAACCGGCGCGGTGGCCGCGATCGGAGCAAAACACGCGCTGGCCGCGTAGCGATTGCCCGGAGGGGTCGGACGGATCGTTGCCGTACAGAAAGCTGTGCCGGTTCAGGAAGCCGACACGCTCGCAGCGTTGGCAGCGCTGCTGTTTGAGGGAAAAAGCTGTTGGTTCAACGCTTCGCAATCGCGGACAAAACGCAATGGAGCTTGGGACATGGGCGGTGTTGCTGCCGCAATCAGAACGGTTGGTCCAGCTTTTTTTGACGGCACTTTTGCGGCGAGACTCAGTTCAGAGGGGTCAAGGGAAAGGGGGAGGACGGCACTGACGGCACTTCCACCGCGCTGACATCGCAACTTCTCCTTGATTGACGACACCACTTCCGCCCAATAACGGCACTTTCTACGACGGCACTGCAGGCCGTAACAGCTCAACTGGAAATCCTGCGGCTCATCATAAAGAGCCGGGAATAAGTGCACAACAAACTCGGCAATCCGATCAACGTCGCGAATGCCGGTGGTCAGGAGCATCGTGCCTGCTCCAAGCCAACCCTTCTTCTTGAACTGGCTCATCCGCCAGTCGTCAGGAATCGTGATGCTCTGTCGCGCGAACAAACTCTGATAGTCCTCGGAAAACCGGTAGGCGACGTTGATAACCAACTCGTCCTCACCCTCAAGAGCAACCTCCACGAAATGCTTCATGGGCTTCGTCTCAAACGTGACCCAACTCCACCGCCGCGGACTGACCAACTCGGCGACCATGCGCTCAACAAGAACTCGGGGCGTCGGATAATCCGGCGTGCCGCTGCGTGCTGTCTTGGAGGCGCTGGAAAACATGGTGCGCGTCGTGATGCCTAACGACCCAATATAGGAGATCCGGAGTTATTCATCCGGCGGGGCGGTGAGCCTGGAGGATGAGCTCGGCGCAGCCGACGGTGAATAACTTCGCCGCCGGCCCCCTCCCGGCTCCCGCTCAGGTCCAGGCCCCGGGTGTACGCGCCCGTTCCCCCGACGCTTCCGTTTGGCAAAGCGGATGACGACTCCCCAAATCCCCGACGCCAACAGAGCGCCTGCTGCAGATCCATACAAGACCGACCTCTGCGCCATCCGGTGTACCTCGGCCACGAAGGCCGCATCCGCCTGCGAACTCATACGTGCCTCACTGATCCCCGACAGATAGACGGAATGGAGTGTAATGATGATGCCGATCGGAAAGACGATCGCGAAGAACAAGCCGACGTCCACTCCGATCTCACTGAGGCGGAAGGCGCTGAGTCTTTTCATGGGGTGTTTGCCATGCGGTCATTCCCATTCGTTTATTGCGTCCTCATCATGCCCGGGATACTTGAACCGACAGTTGTTCAGACACCCGGCGTAAGCGCCGAGGTTTAGGAAATACTTCCGGTCTGCCTGCTCCATCGCTTTCCCCACCGAATAGTAGCTATAGGCTCCGGTCAGCCCGATCAACGTCCCCAAGCCTTTGCCATACCCTGGGAACCACCGCGCAACGCCCAACCCGACGCCACAGAGGATCGTCCCCTTCCCGAGTCGGAGCACGACAACCTTGCCGACTCTCGACGCAATCGCGAGATCTTCTTGTAGGTAATCAACGCGACAGTTATGGACACATTCGTCGAAAGACGTTTCGGGCACGTACTTTAGCTTCCCAAAGGGATCTACGGCCGCCAGCGGCTCATTCCCGACAAAGCCATACAAGTTGATCCCCCCTCGCTCACCGATCGGATCCCTGTTGATCCACCTCCCTGTGGAGGGGTTGTAGAATCTGTACCCGTAATGGTACATCCCGCTTCTTAGATGGACTTCTTTGGAGCTGAAGCGGTAGCGGTTTCCCGTGAAGGCTCGCTGTTCGTAGACCGAGAGGGTTCGTCCGAAGGAATCGTAACGATACTCGGCCATCTTCGTTCCGTTGGAAGCCACGGCGTAGGTGATGTTGCCGCCGCCATCGGCATGGTATGTGTAGTTGTAGCCCCAGCCGCCGGTGGAACTCGAGTAGCCCGAGGACCGAGCCAGCATCCCGCCGATACCGCCCGCGCCCTGCAGCGATCCGCTTAGATCCTGGCCTCGAGAGTAGGCGAAGCGCGGAACCCCGCTGCTGTAGCGCTCCTGGACGACCAGCATCCCGTCATACACGTAGCGGGTTTCGTCACTGAGGACCCAGTAACCGTTCGGGGCTGTGTAGTCCTTACGAATCCGCATGCTCGCTCTTGAGCAGCGCCCAGACGAAGAGTTCCGAGCGGCCTTAAAGGCTGGGGAGACTTTCCCCCAGCCCCTCTTCCAGCACACTGATCGCGTGGCATGCATCGTCGAGTGAGATGAGGGGAATATACGCTTTGGGGGGCACTGGGCAAGGTCTGGAGAGTGATGCAGCTAAAGGGATGGTGGCTGATCCACGCCCTGCGGGGGGCGCTGGTCGAGGTGGGGGTGGTGAAGGGTGCGGCGTGAGCAGCCTCAGCGTGCGAACCGATTAACTGACGACGCTCAAGCTGAAAGCGGCCCTCGGGGGCTCCCTCCAATACGCCGCGGCCTGAGACCTCCTCCAGCTCCGGTGGACCCATCAGTCTAACCCCGATCGTTTGAAACTCAATGGGGTCGCCCCTTAACCGCGTACCTTCGAAAGACCACTGAGAGCTTCCCTGTTCCTTCACCCGCGCTACTCAAAACCAAGGATCGGTAGGGCGCACGATAGGGGCGATATCGCCGCCCTTGCGAAATAGCACGGCAAAGGACTTGCCGTCGGTATACCACGCTCTCCACGACCACAGTTGCAGCGGAGGTGCACCGCAAGAAGAAAAAGCCTGGATTCCATCCTCATTGAGGACGTCATCAGCCCGCAAGATTGCCATCCTTTCACCGTCTAGGAAGACCTGCCGCATGAGCCCCCGAGCAACGACCTTTACATCACTACTTCCTTTGGCACCGTCTGGTTGAAGAATAACCCACATTGCCGTAAATGATTGGGAGACCCATACTTTGGTCTCACGAGTCCTGAAGCAGTAACAAACAACGGACTCTTCGGCACGGTCTCGTTGCACGAGTATTTGCCCCTGGATAGGCTCTCTCGGGAGGACTTCTTCTCTAAACAGTCTCCTAATCCAGTAGGCAGCTTGCCTACGTGCTTGTTCGGGAGAGCACTTTGCGGAAGGATCAACGCTGGATTCAGCTGTCGGGCTATGTCTGCTCCGATCGACAATAGCTTTCCGAGAGGAAAGCTCATGCTCTGAGGGAAACCAGCTAGTATGCCATTCGTGATCCGTCAAATCAGGCACCTTTGTATTGACCGGATGGTGTATCGGCACGTTCTCGGTCTCCACGCTAACACCGCCGTCATTCGCTTCTGCCCCGCCTGTTAAGGCTAACGCACCCACCGCGCACAACAAGACCCACGATCTAACTTGTGTGTGATCTGCATTCATCTCTCGCTCCTTTCGTATATTCTAAGGCCCTCCACCCAGCGAAGAAGGACGGTTCCCTAGAAGTCCAAGTGGAAGTGGTTCATCTCTGTCTTTAAGCAACGTAGTGTTATCCACCCACTGTTGGGGTGGCGCACCCTCTGTTCCATACCAAGTAAATAGTAGTTTAGAAGTGCTAAAGGCGCGAAGCGGGTAAATCGTCCACCACGCGGATCCATCATCGGTGGACCCATCGGTCACACGTACGCACCCCTCAAAGTTGTTCTGTTCGAATACTAGTCTCAGGCGTGGCCCGCCAAGCGCTTCTTGCTCGAACTTCAGGACAGTTGACGACATGTACTGATCCACATAGTCATTGACGGT
Source organism: Verrucomicrobiota bacterium (assembly GCA_046047235.1). Taxonomy (GTDB): domain Bacteria; phylum Verrucomicrobiota; class Verrucomicrobiia; order Limisphaerales; family JAHDYP01; genus JBMTVN01. The sequence continues at coordinate 10,877 of JBJOII010000154.1, forward strand.
CGAATTCTCTTCACATCTGGGATATTCCTGCGGATCTACGCAAGTGCCATAGACTTGGTGAACGTATCCTTGGATACCAACTATCCCAAAGGCACTAGCTGCGCATGCGGCGGCATGGTTGCAGTCCAAGGGCGGATATTCTTCAGCGTAAATCAACCAGCGCGGTGACGGCACGGCGCCATAGCTAGAGGCGTCGCTGAGCCTACTATCTACCTCGGCGGCGATAGACCCGCATATCTCCACTTTATCTGATTTGTGCTCCGCTCCACCTTCAAGACAGAAGTCCAGCCTATTCTGCGTAGGGTTGTTGCTTTCACCTTCAACCGTCCGAATCGGTGCGTCAAAGACGGTGTACACTGTGTGCGTCGTGTGCCCCACTTCGAATGTCAGAGGCGTTCCCAGAACGGTCAAGTCAGCTCTCCAAAGGAACTCTTTGGAGAGCTTCTCGAGTGTTTGAGGCAACTCCGGTTGCGCGGTTACATCAACGTCTGTTGTTATGGGGCCCGCCGTAATCCCGTTCTTGCGAAAGTACTCTGTTTCGCCCTCATTTCCGATGAGGTCAAAGGTAAACGGCCCGCCCCAAGTCTGCAGAAAAAGTTCGGTCCGCATGTGTGAGGGCACTTGAGCAGTTGAACGCGTGTAGCAGACAGGCTCGTTCTTACTCGCCTCACCGAAAGCGCGACCGAGCATCCACACGGGATCTTGGATTTCCATTCCTTCGAGCCATTCGGCTCCCTCTGCGGGAGGAGTTCCGTGGTAGGAGATGGGATGTTCGTTACCAGGTTCGCCGCTCCCAGGAGGCGGTGAGACTTCGTCGATGAATCCTACCGTCATCATGTTTACTCCGACCCCCGCAAAGGACACGATAAGCTTTGTCCATTGTCCTGGAGGGAGTGAATTGCGACGTAAGGCGCGCACGTCGATGGTCAGATATGAAGCAGCATCCTTGGTAAACGGATGGTAAGAGAGCCATTCCAATAGTCCGCCCCAGAGAGATGATGCGAACCCATGATCGGAAGTTGTCCTGCCGGTCCTTCAATACGGTAGGCAAACATGTCGTTAACCGTGTCTTGAGCGTTTGGAGGAATGCTTGTGCTAATGTCTACTCGCACCATGACAGCGTCTATCCATCGCGGTACAACGAGGTGGACTCTCTTGACTTGCTCGGCGTCCACGTCAGTACGGGCCGTGACAGAGGAATAGTCATGCGGAGACGCCTCCCATTGGGCCTCGACCTGAACACCGTCGTCGTCGCCATCTTGATTCTCATCTGGATTGAGAGGATCAGTAACCGAGGCGAGAACCTCCGCTCCGTCCGACAAACCATCGCCGTCAGTGTCAATGTCGCCAACATCCGTCTCATTGCCATCCTTGATGCCGTCCCCGTCGGCATCCTCGATATAGTCTGGCAAACCATCGCCATCGGTATCGATGGGCGCCGCTGAACCGGTCGCGACGTAATGCAACCCAATCGCCACGTTGCCGGTGTCCTTGGCGTAGTCCTGCGACGAGGTGTAGTGCGTGAGCCCTGCATTCCCCACCGAACGACTGCCCGCATCTTTGAGGCTGCTGTTTGAGTGCTGGTAGAATCGACCGAGATCCCGCTCGTAGTAGGAAAGGCTGCTTAGCGTAACATCTCCAGTCTGCGGCGAAGCACTAATCCGACCGGCCGTGTTGACGTAGGCATTGTATCCATGTGTCGGCGCGACCAGGCACCAATCTAGCACGGCACAGCGGTCGAAGACGTTGTCCTTGATCACCCAAGCGCCGCCCCAGTTGTCCAGCATTACCT
>JBJOII010000155.1:0-8703 GCA_046047235.1 Verrucomicrobiota bacterium
GACTTTTTTCATTTCTTATCTTTTTGTGTGCACGTTGTTCGGCGTGTTGTCGGTGTGCGGTGGTGCATGGGCAGACTGCGCGTGGTGTGTGTGCGCGCGCTGACACCGCACGGTGACTCCGTTGCAGGGGGCCAACGTACGCATGGACCTGCGGCACTGCAAGCTCCCTGCACCACCTGACAAGGAGTGGCAGGACGGCCTGGGGGGGGGTGCGGTGGTGGGTTGGCGGGGGCGGGAGTTGGCTGGGGTTTTTGAGTTGGGGACGGGGATGAGTTGTTGGGGTTGGGGAGGGGGAGGTGGGCGGCAGGTTAGCATGTCTCCGGTGGAGGATGTGTGTTTGGTGGTGGAGGCTGGTGATGTAGCACGGGTTTGTGGGCTGAAGGACGGGCGGAGTTTGGGGGCGGATTTGAAGCATGCTGGAGGGATATTGAGGCATGCTTTCAGCGAGGATGGGGTGTGGGTGGCGACGGCGGGGCATGATGGTCGGATGTTGGTATGGGATTGGCGGAGGGGTGAACTGGTATGTCCGCCTTTGGTGCATGGCGAGGAGGTGGTGAATTTCGTTTTTGGCGGGGATGGCACTTGGGTTGCGACGTTGAGTCGTGCCGGGGTGGTGAGGGTTTGGAGTACTGAGCATGGTTTTCTTTTATCTCCGGATTGGGGTGGGTTGGAGCTGGGGGCATCTGCTGAGCTGGTGGATTGGGGTGGTAACCTCCTGGTGGTGGCGGGTGTACGGGGTTGGGTTTGGGAGATGGGGGATGGTGAGGGATGGGGCGATGGGGTTTCGCGTGAGGAGGCAGGGTTGGCGGGTGAGGTTCTTTCTGGGTTGGGGGGGGAGCGGGGAGAGTTGCTGGGTTCGGGGGCGTGGGCTGAGAGGGTGGAGCGGTTACGGGGGGCGTGGCCGGCCTGGTTTCGAGTTGTCAGGGGTGGGTAGGTTGTTGGGGTGGGGTTAAGGAGGTAGTGGTTTGCCCTTTTGGGGTGGGTTCGACGCATTCACTGACATGTTGGGTACTACGTGTGGTGGTGTGGTTGAATCTGTAGATGAAGCCGACGTGAAGGGGTGGTGTGACGGGCATGGGTTGGCTGGGGGCGAGGTTGGCGATGGCGTGCCCTGTGGGGGTGGGTTGTGCTTAGTGGAGGTTTACGAGGAGCATTGGCGGGCGTTGTATAGTCGGGCGAGAAGTCGGGGGCACGGGCATGAGGATGGGTGTGATTTGGTGCAGGATTTTTTTCTGGAGCTGCATCGTGGGGGGGTGCTTGGGGGGTATGATTCCAGTTTGGGTGGAGTGGCGACCTATGTGCACATGTTGTTTTCCCGGTATGCGGCCAAGGAGGAGCGGAGGATGCGTTGTTGGAAGCGGGGCGGGAGGGTTGAGTGGGTATATTTGGATGAGGCAGGGGGCGGGGAGACGATGGATTCCGTTTTGATGGAGGAGACGACACCTGAGCGCGAGCTGGAGAGGGTTTCCGCGAGGGAGGTTATCCTGCGAGCGCTGGGGCGTGGTGGAGGGTGGGCTGGGTATAGACTTTTGGTGGGTGAGGTGGGGAAGGGGTGTTTGGCGGCGTCCGGACCACACGCCATGCTGCGGCGATGCTCGCGTGGGGCGATGCGCGCTGCGGCATGCCGGGCGCGGCGGCGGGTGCGGCGGGAGTTGCGTCGGGCCTTGCTGGAGGAGTTGGCTGGGGGCTGGGATGTAGAGGCGGAGTTGCGGGAGTTGGGGGCGGCATTTTGTTGAGGGTTGGCTGAGGGGGGGCTTTCCGGGGTTGGATTTATGGTTGTGTTGAGCCCGCGCTGGCCATGGTCAGCGCGGGCTCAATGTTACTCGGGCTCCTAGAGCCAGCCTGCGGTAGGAGGCCGAGTTTTGGGGGGAATGATTCTTTCCTGCGTCCCTTGTCGCTTCCGCCATCGCCACCGAGGGGCGCCTGCGGCGCGGAGCGCTAGGAGCGAGATCAGCAGGCTGAGGCTGATGGTCAGGGGCGGGAGGCGAGACCTGGCGTGGCTGCGAGCTAATGCGTAGAGGTAGGTATGCATTGTCGTTCTCTTGTCTGCATGGAGCATCCCGCGGGTTATCCTTTGTCGCGAGCGGGGCTCCTCCGCCTTGTTTCAGGGACAGGGTGTTCTTCCGGGTGGTGTATTACCCGGGGAGTAGGGCGGTGTGACGGCGAGTGGTGGAAATGGGATATGGGAAATGGGATATGGGATATCGGATGTGGGATATGGGATACGGGATACGGGATCTGGGATACGGGATATCGGATGTGGGATATCGGATGTGGGATGTGGGATATCGCAGATGGGAGATGGGAGATGGGAGATGGGAGATGGGAGGACCTCCGACAGGGTGGAGGAGCGGGGGAAGACCTGTCGGAGGTGTACTGATGGCATCGTTCGTGAGGCCAGCGCAGTCGACCCTTACGGGTTCCAGCCAGCGGCTACGCTTGGTAATGAACGATGCACAGAAGTTGGATGAGCATAAAGGTTACCAGTTTGGGGTGTGGATGGTTTTGTGGGTGTTTGGAGGTTTTTCGAGGATCCGCATGGGCGAAGGGTTGGGGGAGACTGGGGTAGGTTCCCGAGGGAGGGGTTCGGGTTTGGGTGCATGGTCCCAACAGGACGGCACACTGGGTTTGTGCTCTGCATTCCTGAGTCGGGGATTTGTTCAATTGGGACTGAGGAAGTATGAGTGAGATGGAGTGCGATGGGGGTGGGTGGCACGGGTTGTGCGCGGGGGGGTGTAAGAACCGAGGTGAGTGTCGATGGGGGAAGGTAGGTTCACCGCGGGGAAAGAGAAAGGTCAGGAGAAGATGAAGACGGCGAGTCGAGTTCTACTGTGTGGGTTGATGGTGGTGGTGTTCTTGGGGGTGAATCCGGTGAGGGGTGACGGGAAGGCGGTGAGTGCGACGGTGGTGGAGCTTGGGGTGGGGAGTTTAGATGAGGGAGAGGTGGCGGCGTTGATCTACACGCGGGAGGAGGAGAAATTGGCGCGGGACACGTATCTCACGTTGTATGGGGTTTGGGGGATGCCGGTTTTTAGCAATGTTGCGGCATCGGAGCAGTCGCACATGGATGCGGTTTTGAGGATGCTGGAGAAGTATGGGTTGGAAGATCCGGCGGAGGGGAAGGGGGTGGGTGAGTTTACCGAGTCGTCCGGGTTACAGCCCATTTATGATGCGCTGGTGGAGTCGGGATCGGCTTCGGTGATTGGGGCATTGGAGGCGGGGGTCTTTATTGAGGAGACGGACATCACGGATTTGTCGGAGGCGGTGGCTGCGACGGACAATCCGGATTTACAGCAGGTATATGGGAACCTGTTAGAGGGATCGGCCCGTCATCTGGTGGCGTTTTTGGCGCATTTGGCGGATCTGGTGGTGGAGTAGTTTTGCAGGTGGTTGGTTGGTGGCACCCCGCGCCTGGTTGGGCGGGGTGCTTTGCATTGTGTGTTGGGGTGGGGTGTTACCAGTCTGCGAAAGTGGGTTCCGTTGCAGGGGAGGTTTGGCGTGCTGTGGGTGAGGGGAGTGGATTGCGTGTGGATTTGGCGGGGGTGGACTTATGGGAGGCGGGTGGGGATGGGTGGGTTTTGTGGGCGGCTTGAGGTTTGGGGGATTGGTGGGAGCCGTGGACGAGTGTTGCGAGGTCGGCGAGGGTGGACTGGAGGGTTTGGGCTTGGGATTTGAGTTCTTCGGCGACGCTGGCGGATTGTTCGGAGGCGGCGGCATTGGCTTGGGTGACCTGGTCCATTTGGGTGACGGCGGTATTGACCTGTTGGATGCCCTGGCTTTGTTCGAGGGAGGCGGTGGCGACTTCGGCGGCGAGCTGGTCGACGAGGCGGACTTTTTCGACGATAGCGTTGAGGCCTTGGGCGACGTTGGAGCTGATTTCGGCGCCTTGCCGGGTTTTGTCGATGGCGGTCTGGATTTGGCTGGTGGTTTCGCGGGCGGCTTGGGCGCAGCGTTGGGCGAGGTTACGGACTTCATCGGCGACCACGGCGAAGCCTGCTCCGGCTTCACCGGCGCGGGCTGCTTCGACGGCGGCGTTGAGGGCGAGGAGGTTGGTTTGGAAGGCGATTTCGTCGATGGTTTGGATAATTTTGGCGATATCGCCGCTGGAGGTTTGGATGGCCTGCATGGCGTTTTGCATGGCCTGCATATCCTTGACTGCGGTATCGCCGGCGGCATTGGCTTGGGATCCGAGGTCTTTGACTTGGCGGGCGTTTTCGGCGTTGCGTTGGGTCATGCTGGCCATTTGTTCGAGGGAGGCACTGGTTTCCTCGAGGGAGGCGGCTTGGGAGCTGGCACCTTCGGCGATGGACTGGCTGGAGCGGCTGAGTTGGAGGGACACGCCGGAGGTTTGTTCGGCACTTTGTTCGAGTTGGGAGACGGTTTTTGTGAGGCGACGGCTGATACTGAGCGTGAGGCTGAAGGCGACGATGGCGGCGATGATGGCATTGGTGCCGAGGAGAGTGGCTTGGAGGGTTTTGAGTTGGGCGACTTTACCGGTGGAGAACTGTTCAGCGGCGGAGACGGTTTGATCGGCGAGTTTAAAGAAGTCTTCGCTGGCCGCGAGGAGGGTTGGGTGGGTGGATGGGTTTTGGCGGGCGGTTTGGATATTTTGTTTGAGGCTGGTCCAGGAGGTTTGGAGTTGGTTGAGGCAGGAGATGAATTCGGGGTCGGTGGCTTTGGGGAGTTGGAGTTCGGAGCTGCCGTTGAGGAGTCCGGCGAGGATGCCGTTGACCTTCGTGATGAGTTTATCGGCGGGTTGGGAGGAGAGTTCGAGTTTGACGAGGCGCTGGGTGGCGCCGCGGACGATGCCGCTGAAATTGACGACGCGGCCGTCGGCGCTCATGCCATTGAGGTAGAGGGAGGTTGCGGTGAAGTTGAGAGCTGCGACCAGGAGGAACAGGGTGGCGATGCCCCACAGTTTGGCTTTGATGGATAATGACATGGCCTGGTTTGGCGTTTGCGTTCGGTCGTATTGGTGGCGGGTTGTTCCGGCATCCGGGGCACGGCCTTAGGGGAGTAAACGGACGAGTATGCCGGTCACCTGAGAGGAAAAGCGGGAGGGTTTGGGGGGAGCTTGACTTGAGTCAAGGGGGGGTGTTGCCGACAGAGTTGGGCGTGAATGCCTGGACGTTATTTCGGTGGCTTCAGGCGGGGAAGATTTGAATGGGGGGGGGCTTAGAACGGTTTAAGAACTTCTGCGGCCGTTTTCTCCACTGCATGGAGTCTGGCCGGCGTTGGGCTCCGTCGAGATTGGCTCAGCTATGAATGCTCCACTTTCCTTGTCCGGACTCTATTTGCGGGGCCCTTCCGGTCACACAGTTTCTTCAACCGCCCTGGTCTTCAGATGATTTATTCGGGGCTGTGAGCAATTGGATGCCTGGCTTGAGGAAGGTGATCTGGCGTTGTCGGTAGAGGTTGCCGAGGGCTTGTTTGAAGGCTTTTTTACTGACGCCGAAGGTTTTGCGGATGGTGTCGGGCGGGCTGTCATCGTCGAGGCTGAGAGTGCCTTTATTCCTGTTTAGGGCTTCCAGGATTTGTGTGGTGAGGGGTTTGACGCGTTGGTAGCCGGCGGCATCGAGGCTGAGGTCGAGGAGTCCATCGGGGCGGACATTGCGGACGAAGCCTTTGAGAGTTTGGCCGATTTGGGGTGGGGAGGTGAGGTTATCGTGGTAGAGGAGGCCTTGGGTATTGTGTTCGACGATGGCGGCGAAGCCGAGGGGGGAGCATGAGGTGATGAGGAAGCTGACGGCGTCGCCGGGTTTACGGAGGGGTTTTTGTTTAGGGAGGTGTTGGTGGAGTCGGGTGCTGGCGATGATGCGGTCGGTTTTGGGGTCGAGGCAGACGCAGACGACGACGTAATGGCCGACGCGGAGGGGGCGATTTTGTTCGCGGAAGGGGAGGAGCAGGTCTTTGGGGAGTCCCCAGTTGAGGAAGGCGCCGGCGTTTGGGTTGATACTGACGACTTGGAGTGAGGCGAATTCGCCGACTTGGGCGAGGGGGTGTTCGGTGGTGGCGACGAGGCGGTCTTCGGAGTCGCGGTAGACGAAGACGTCGATGGAGGAGTTTCTGGGGAGGTTTTTGGGGATATAGCGGCCGGGGAGGAGGATTTCGCCGGCGGGGCCGCCGTCGAGGTAGAGGCCTGAGGGAGTTTCGCGGGTTGGGGTGAGGAGGTGGCGTTTTCCGGTGAAGTTAGGTGCGGGTTGTGGCGTGGGTGGGTGAGTGGGGGTGGTGTGGAGGTGGGGGCGGGGAGGGGGTTTATGCCGGGGGTTCATGGGGAAGGGGTGGGTCAGGGTATGGGGGTGAGGTTATTGAGGAAGACGATGTGGGAGATGGCGTTGATGACGGGGGGTTGGAGTCTTTCGCGGATGGCTTCGGGATCTTTGGTGTGGTTGGAGACCTGGTGCATGCCGGTATAGAACCAGAGGCCGCCGGTTTCGCGGCGGACGAAGACGGGGAGCGGGTGGGTGGTTTCGGCGAGTCTGGTTCCCCAGGGGAGGAGTTCGGGTTTATTGCCGACCCAGACTTCGGCGGGGTTTTGTTCTGCGCGGGGGTTCCAGTGGAGGCCGATGCAGAGGGCGAGGATTGTTTGTTGGCGGTGGATGGCGAAGTTGGGCGGTGATTTATCGCCTTGGAGTAGGGCGCGGATGGCTTGGAAGTCGTACCCTTGATTGAGGGTAAAGGATGAGGTGGGCATGGGGGTGTGGTGTGGGGTTACGCTGCGGTGAGGGCGGCGCGAGCGTTATCGAGGGCGTTGGTTTTTTCGAGGAAGTAATCGTAGCCGCCGGAGTAGGTGGTGATTTGGCCGGTGTTGATGTGGAGGAGCTTGGTGGCGATTTTGCGGATGAAGTGGACGTCGTGGGAGATGAAGACGAGGGTTCCGTTATAGCGTTGGAGGGCGAGCTGGAGGGATTCGACTGTATGGATGTCGAGGTGGGTTGTGGGCTCGTCCATGAGGAGGATATTGGGTGGGTCGACGAGGAACTTGACGAGGTTGAGCCGGGTTTTTTCTCCGCCGCTGAGGACCTGGGTTTTTTTGTGGATATCGTCCCGTTTGAAGAGGAAGGAGCCGAGGATACCGCGGGCTTCGTCTTCGCGCATGGCGGGTGCGCTGGCGAGGACTTCATCGAGGACGGAGTTCTCGGGGTCGAGAGTTGCTGCGCGGTGTTGGCTGAAGTAGCCAATTTTGGCGTTATGGCCGAGGTCACGATCACCTTGTTGGCAATCGACGACGCCGGCGAGGATTTTGAGGAGGGTGGATTTACCGGCGCCGTTGGGGCCGACGAGTACGATCCGTTCACCGCGTTCGATGATGAGGTCGAGGCCGGAGTAGACCTGGTGGTCGCCGTAGGCCATATGGATATCGTTGAGGCTGATGGCGCGTTGTCCGCCGCGAGGGGGGTCGGGGATTTGGAAGCGGATGGGTTTGCGTGGGGGGATGGGTTTTTCGATGAGTTCCATGCGCTCGATTTGTTTGAGCTTACTCATGGCTTGGGAGGCCTTGGAGGTGACGGAGCGGAAGCGGTCGACAAACGCCTGGAGTGAGGCGATTTCCTTTTGTTGGTTTTTATAGGCGGCGAGCTGCTGGTCGTAGCGGTCGGATTTTTGGATGAGGTAACTGGAGTAGTTGCCGGTGTAGGAGATGATTTTGCAGCCTTCGATTTCGTGGATTTGGTCGACGACTTCGTCCATGAACTGGCGGTCGTGGGAGATGAGGAGGACGGAGCCGGGATATTTTTTGAGGTAATCCTGGAGCCAGAGGAGGGAGAGGAGGTCGAGGTGGTTGGTGGGTTCGTCGAGGAGGAGGAGGTCGGGTTCGATGACGAGGAGTCGGGCGAGGTGTGCGCGCATGATCCAGCCACCGCTCATGGCCTTGGCTTCGCGAGTGAAGTCGGAGTCTTTGAAGCCGAGCCCGCGGAGGAGGTGTTTGGCTTTGGTTTCGGCCTGGGGATCGTTGAGTTTGTCGTAGCGGGCGTGGGCGTCGAGGTAATCGGGGGAGGCGACGTCGCCGGCTTTCTCAAGTTCGCGGAGTTTGACCTCGAGCTTGGGCAATTCGTCGACGCGGCCGGTGGCGACGTCGAGGACGGTTTCGTCGCCGACGGCTTCGGCTTCCTGAGGGAGGTGGCCGACGATGGTCCATTCATCGCGTTCCACCGTGCCGGCGTCGGCTTCGAGTTGTTTAAGGATGATGGAGAAGAGAGTGGTTTTGCCGGCGCCGTTGGGGCCGACTAGAGCGGTACGTTCGCCGTAATTGACTTGGAAGGCGGCGTCGTCGAAGAGGACGCGTCCGCCTAGAGTTAGCTTGAGGTCACGGATAGTCAGCATGGCAATGGGGTCGCCGTGGGGCAGCCGAGGCACGCGGAAGGGCGATGTTACGGGGAACTCAGCCGGAGCCGAAGCCTTGGTCTTGTCTGCGGCGACAAAGGGGGGAGCATACGGTTGCGGGCTGAGACGTCAATGGGGCATTTTTTGAAAGTGGACCGCCGATTGGACGCGAAGGAGGGGCTTCACCGCGAATGGACACGAACGGACGCGAATGGAGGAGGGGCAAAAGCGTGGTAGGGCAGAAGGATGGGAGGTGGGTGTGGTGGGCGGTTTGGGATTCGAGGGTTAGAGTGCGTTGGAGGTCAGGAGGGTGGAGTGGGCGAGGATGAGCGCGTGGGTGAGTTCATTGGCGGTGGTTATGTCGACCTGGTGCCGTGGGAG
>JBJOII010000156.1:0-8553 GCA_046047235.1 Verrucomicrobiota bacterium
TCACCACCTCCCCATCCTCCAACGCCGTCCCCGCATGAAACACTTTCACCCCCTGCATCCCCACCACCCTATCCAAACCCCGAATCACCTTCCCCTTCTCATACCCGCCCGGATACCCGCCCGATGCCATCACCACACACACCGCCGCATCCTCCGACCACTCCAACTCAACCCGGTCTAAGGTCCCCTCCACACAAGCCAGCAACACCTCCACCAAATCGTTCTTCAACCTCGGCAAATACACCTGCGTCTCCGGATCCCCAAAACGCGCATTAAACTCCAATACCTTCGCCCCCCCCTCCGTCAACATCAGCCCCGGATACAGCATCCCCCGGAAATCAATCCCCTCCGCCTGACACCCGCGTAACCATGGCTGCAAAATGCTCCGCTCCAACCGGCGCAAATCGTCCTCCCCCAAAAACGGCGCCGGACTATAAGTCCCCATCCCCCCGGTGTTCGGCCCCTCATCCCCATCATACGCCGCCTTGTGATCCTGCGACGTCGGAAACAACCGCACGGTCCTCCCGTCACTCAACGCATGCAGCGATACCTCCATCCCCTCCAATAACTCCTGGATCACCACCCGCCTCCCCGCCTCCCCAAACTGCCCCCCCACCAACATCGATTCAATTGCCGCATCCGCCTGCGCCATGTCCCGGCAGATCAAAACCCCCTTCCCCAAGGCCAACCCGTCCGCCTTCACCGCACACCGCCCCCCCAACTCCGCCGCAAACCGCGACGCCGCCGCCCTGTCCTCAAACACACCCGCCCGCATGGTCGGAATCCCATGACGCTCCATGAATTCCTGCGAAAAACTCTTCGAAGCCTCAAATTGAGCCGCCTTCCGGTTCGGCCCCCAGACCTTGAACCCCGCCGCCTGAAACCGGTCCACCACCCCCATCGCCAAAGGATCATCCGGCCCAACCACCGTCAAATCCGGCCGCTCTACCTCCGCAAAGGCCAATAACCCATCCAAATCCTTCGCCCCAATAGAAACACACTCCACAACCTCCCCACTCCCAGCTAACCGCTCACCCCCAATCCCCGCATTCCCCGGAGCACACCACATCCTCGTCACATGCCTCGACTGCGCCAGCTTCCACACCAAAGCGTGCTCACGACCACCAGATCCAATCACCAGCAATTTCATGGGACCGCGAATTCAATCAGGATTGTCACCGCGGCGGAATACAAAACTCCCGAAGCACAAAATAAAGCAGGCCGCCTGAATTGACAGGCGGCCCACCCCCTTCAACTCAAGGCAACCCATCGCCCCCCCCCAACCCCAATCACCGCACCCCAAGCTCAAACACCGTCGCACTGCAGGGCGCCACCCTCAAACCGCTACCCGCCCCCTCCACGCTCCCCTCCTCGATCTCGACTACCATTCCCGCATCCGGATCGTTAAAGGCCTGCGGATCCATCCCCCCAATACGCCACCACTGCCCCTCCCCACTCAACTCCACCCCCTCAACCTCCAGTGGCAAGACCACCTCCGCCATCCCCGGATTCACCACCCCCAGCGTCAACCGACTACGATCCGCATTCCAGGCCGCCTGCACGTCCACCAACCCTCGCACCTCCGTCTCCACCGGCTGCAAACCAAAATGATCCCGATACATCTTCAAAACCAAACCCGTCGTCTCAAAGGCCGCATTCCGCCGACTCACCTTGATCGCTCCAATCACGTTCACGGTCTGCGCATAAAACGCCGACTCAATAAACTCACTCTGCCGCGCAAACTCATGCAGCCCCGCCGCAATCCCCAGACCGTCCTTCAGGAAATACCGCGTCCCTAACTCCCCAAAAACATGCGGCCCATACCAGTAGTTCCACTCGGTCATCGCAATCCGAATCCCCTTCTCCTTCAAACCCGCAATCTCCCCCTGCGCCTGCTTCAAAAACTCCGCCTTCCGGCGAATGTTGTCCGGTATCTGGCGCACATGCGCCACCAACCCCGACCGCTCCTGACAATAAAAATGCTCCGCAATAAAATCCATGTGCCCGGAACAATCCCTCAATAACCCCATGCTCCACGGCCCCGCATTCCCCGATGAAATGCAGATAATGTCCGGATCCACCTCCCGCATCTTGTCCACCACCCAGTTCTGCTTGATCTTGTAGTGGTCCAATTGCATGAACCCCAATTGCCACTCACCCCACATCTCATTCCCCACCCCCCAGTAACGCACTCCAAACGGCTTCGCCGATCCATTCTTCGCCCGCTGCCGCCCATACAGGGTGTCCTTCGCCCCATTGCAATATTCCAACTGCGCCGCCGCCGAATACGCATCCCCAAAACCGGTGTTCACGGTAATCCATGGCTCCGTCCCCACCAGCTCGCAAAAACGAATGAACTCGTGCATCCCAAAATCATTGTGCTCCACTCCAGTCCACGCCGGATTCGTCCGCGGAGGCCGACGATCCCGATCCCCCACCCCGTCCCGCCAATCATATCCACTCACAAAATTCCCGCCCGGCCACCGGTAAATCGGCGCCCTCAACTCCTTCAATAACGCCAGGGTGTCCGCCCGCATCCCCTCCACGTTGTCCGCCGGCATCAACGAAATCGCCCCCACCGCCACCTCACCCCCCTCAACCCGTAACACCAACCTCGCCTCGTCCGTAGTCCCCCCAGCAATAAACCGGAACGCATGCCGACGATACCGGTCTCGCACCCGCCCCAAATCCACCACCTCACTCCCACTATCCCCCTCACCCCAACGCAATTCCACCTCCGCACTCGACCGCACCCCACCCACCGCCCTCAACCACACATACCCCACATACTCCCTCCCCTCGGTCACCCCCAAATCACGCTGCCCGATCCCACTGCCCGCACCCACCACCGGCGTGTGCTCACCCACAAACGCACCCTCCCGCTCCATCCGCACCTCACCCCCACCCAGCCGCTCCCACGGCGAGGCCACCACCACCGGATACTCCGAATCCAATAACCGCGTATACGGACGATACACCTCCGTAATTGCATGATAAAACTTCCGATCCTCCAGCATCTCTGCCCAAATGCCCCCGTAAATGCACCGCCCCAAATGCTCAATGAACTGACTGTAAATGTTCTCCGACATCGGATGCCCCAATACATCCGCCCGCACCACCACCCGCGGAACCGGCACCTCACCCTGCCCAATCTTCTCCACCACCACATCGTCAAACCACGCCCGCCCCTTCGCCACCCCCCACCCCCCCAGTAAACAATTCACTTGCACCGACGACATATCCTCCACCCCAAACTCCACCGAAACCTGCGTCCAACCCCGCGTCCCCACCACCGCCTCAGTCGCCACCCCCTGCATGTCATGCAAACTCAATAACGCCCCGCGCGCCCCATCCACTTCCACTCCCTCCGTCTTCACCCACCCCGATAACCGATACCGCCCATACGGCTCCACCACCACCCGCGTCGTCCACGCCAAATCCCCCCCTCCCCCCGACTCCAATGACACGCTCCGCTCACCACTCCGCCCCTCACCCACCACACTCCCCTCACCCGCCCCAGCCCACGTCTGCACCCGCCACCCCCGCGGCCTCACCCCGTCCATCACCTCAAACGAACCATTCCGTACCTGGTTCTCCGCCCCCAATCCCACCAACCCCACCAACCCCAAACCCAAAACCACACGCAAACTCCGCGAGCAATTTGCCCACAACATTCCAGCAGGTCGTATCGTCTTCATGGTGAACCCGCACATCCTCCCAATTCCCCCCACTCCTGTCCAGCAATCCCGCTCATGCTGAACCCCGCTTAACACCAGCTTCATTCATGTTGACGAAACTCCGAAACTCCGAAACTCCACCCCATGCCCCCCACCCGCGAGTTCCTCCAATCCCAACTCCACACCCTCGCCCAACAAGGCGTCTACCTCGGCACCTCCAGCTGGAAATACGAGGGCTGGCTCGACCAAATCTACACCCGCGACCGCTATGTCTACCGCGGTAACTACTCCAAAACCCGCTTCGAAAAAAACTGCCTCACGGAATATGCCGAAACCTTCCCCACAGTCTGTATCGACGCCGCTTATTACGACTTCCCCAGACCCCAATACCTCACCAACCTCGCCGAACAAGTCCCCCCACACTTCCAGTTCGGACTCAAAGTCACCGACGCCATCACAATCCGCAAATTCCCCAACCTCGAACGCTTCGGCCCTCGCGCCGGCCAACCCAACCCCGACTTCCTCAACGCCGACCTCTTCACCACGCGCTTCCTCGAACCCTGCTCCCAAATCCGCAGCCAAATCGGCCTCATCATCTTCGAATTCTCCCGCTTCTGGCCCACTGACTACGCCCAGGGACGCGATTTCCTCGCCGATCTCGATGCCTTCCTCACCCAACTCCCGCCCAACTGGCCCTACGGTATCGAAATCCGTAACCGCCACTGGCTCGTCCCCAACTACTTCGCCTGCCTCCAAAAACACCACATCACCCACGTCTACAACGCCTGGGACGCCATGCCTCCCATCCACGAACAACTCCAACTCCCTGACTCCATCCCCAACCCCCACCTCGTCGCCGCACGCTTCCTCCTCAAATCCGGACGCAAATACGCCCAAGCCGTCCAAGCCTTCCAACCCTATAACCAAACCCGCGAACCCCTCCCCGAAGCCCGCCAGGCCGGCGCCCAACTCATCCAACATGGCCGAACCACCCCAAACCGCAAAACCTTCGTCTTCGTCAATAACCGCCTCGAAGGCAATTCCCCCAATACCATCGCCGCCATGATCCAGGAAGCCACCCACCCCAAACCCTAAAACACTAAGGTCATGTCCTAACAATAGCCGCCCCTTCTCCTCGCCAGAGGTGCCGGATCCCTATCGCCCCGGACAGAATAGCACGCCGCCCTCCCTCTCGCGCCCAGCGCCTGTCCCCTAACTCCCAGCTACTAGCTCCTAACGGCCGGACCGAAGGTCCCACCTCCCCTCAGCCCTCAGCCCTCAACCCTCAGCCATCTCCCATCTCCCATCTCCCAATAAGCGGTAGCCAGCCCGCCCCAAATCTGATAACCCCTTCCCATACACAAAACCCCCGAGTACACATGAAACCTACTCTCAACCGTCGTGCCTTCCTCAGCCGCAGCCTCGCCGCAGCAGGATCGGCAGCCGCCCTCTCCCACTTCCCGCACCTGCTCGCCCAAAATAGCAGCGCCAATAACCAAGTCCGCGTCGGCGTCATCGGGATCCGTAGCCGCGGTAACGCCCACATCAAAGACTTCCAGGCCATCCCCGATGTCCAAATCGTCGCCCTGTGCGACGCCGATAGCGAAATCCTCAATAACCGCGTCCAGGAAACGAACTCCAAATACAACCTCCAGGGCGCCAATAAAATCCAAGGCCACCAGGACGTCCGACACCTCCTCGACCGGAAAGACGTCGACGCCATCGTCATCGCCACCCCCAACCACTGGCACTCCCTGCTCACCATCTGGGGCTGCGAAGCCGGTAAAGACGTCTACGTCGAAAAACCGGTCAGCCATTCCATCTGGGAAGGCCGACAAATGGTCAACGCCGCCCGCAAGCACAACCGCATCGTACAAGCCGGCACACAGCAACGCTCCTGCGCCGCAGTACAAGAATGCGCACGCGATATCCAAAACGGCCGCTACGGCAAAGTAAAATGGATCCACTGCTCCAAACTCGGCGCCCGCAAAACCATCGGCAAAGTCTCCCAACCCACTACCGTCCCCAGCAATATCAACTACAACCTCTGGGCCGGCCCCGCACCCATGACCCCCGTCATGCGCCAGCAATTCCACTACGACTGGCACTGGCAATGGAATTGGGGCGACGGCGAAATGGGGAACTGGGGCATCCATTACATCGATGACTTCCGCCATATCATGGGCTGGAACGATATCCCCTCCCGTGTCGTCGCCGCCGGTGGCCGCGTCCTCTGGAATGACGACGGCCAAACCCCCAATATGCACTTCGCCCTCTTCGACTACGACGGCACCCCCATCGTAGTCGATATCCGTAACCTCCCCGACCCCGAACGCGGTGGAGATGACGGCGCCGTCTACCTCCGCTCCCGCGGCGGCAACTACATCCAATGCGAAGATGGCTACGTCAGCATCTCCCGCGGCGGCGGCAAAGCCTTCGACAATAAAAACAAACCTGTCCACCAATACAAAGGCGACGGCGGAGGCGATCACGCCCCCAACTTCATCAGCGCCGTCCGCAGCCGCAAACGCAGCGAACTCAACGCCGAAATCGAAGTCGGCCACCTCAGCACCGCCGTCTGCCACCAGGCCAATATCGCCTACCGCGTCGGCGCCGAAGCCAGCATCGACCAAATCCGCGAAAACATGAAACAACACGAGGACGCCCTCAATACCCTCGAAGACATGCTCGTCCAAATGAACGACTGCAAAGTCGACCTCAACAAGGACCGCTTCACCCTCGGCGCTCACCTCACTTACGACCGGACCAAGGAACAATTCACCGGCCCCGGCTCAGACCGCGCCAACCAGTTCCTCAAAACCACCTACCGCGACGGCTTCGTCGTCAAAAACCAAGCCTGACAAACACCCTATACAAACACCCCCAAGGCCCGCCCCAAAAAGGCGGGCCTTTCCTTTCCCACCCCCTCTCGCGCGCAGCGCCTCTCCCCTAGCTCCCAGCTACTAGCTCCCAGCTACCGCGCGCCCCAGGCGCGCTACCCTTGGACAGCCTGTGTCCCACCCCCTCTGGCATAATGCCCCCATGATTTATACAACCCACACCTTCAGCTGGACCCAACCCGACCTCCTCCACCCTACCCACTCCCCCAAGGAAACCACACTCGGCGGTGTGCACAGCATCCGCCCGCTCAGTCCTGAAATCGATTCAAGATACCCCTCCCTCCCCATAACCGATGAACCCCTCTGGAAAACGATCAGCGGCACCACCCTTTTCTTCATCCTCTGGATCGCCGCCCTCTGCCTCGCCTAACAGACTCACCCCCTCAATACGTCGAGGAAATATAGGCCAACGCTGCCAGCGCAAAACTACCCAAACTCACCAGACAACCCAAAAGCGATAACCCAAAACCCGCCAACCGATAGCCCCGCGCCGGATTCCAAACCCGACGCTCCAACTTTCTCGCCGCACCCGATTGCCACCAACCCAGAACAACAAACGGAATCCCCACCCAAGGCAACAAAGACAGCCCGCCAAAAACAAAACAACGCAACGACCGCTTGATCGCCTGAACCCGCTCCAACCCCGCACCCCCTCCCTGCTCACTCATCCCCAGCCTCCCTCTCCACCGGCGAGGACACCGCCGATGTCCGACTAATCAACTCCACCTCCTGCTTCATCCGCTCAATCGAACCGCTGTTCAGTCGCACGTAGATCGCCACCAGGACGATCAATGCCAACATGATCACGGTCACCAACCCCCGCTCACCAGACCGCGCAGTATGCTCTGCACAAACCTTCATGGCCTCTCCTCCTCCGCAGCCCCGCCGCCAGGCACCGCCTGAAACGTAAACCGCGGTACCACCGCCGCATGCACCGATCGCTTGCTCAGTTCCAACTCCCACCGCCAAGCCACCACCCCACCCACCTCATCGCGGTGAAATACACAACGCTCCACCCCACTAAGCACCCGCCGCCATTCCTTCTCCCCTATCCCCATCCGAAATACATTCGTCCCCGCAAACCGATACCCCACCCCTCCACCCTCATCCCGCAGCATCAACTCCACCCCCCCCACATCACCCCCGCGTAACTCAATCTTCCCGCGCTCCCGCACCTCCGACCGCCACCGCTCCCCTAACCGCAATACCTGAACCACATCCTCCGTAGCCCGCTCCAAATGCTTCGACTGCGTATACACCCGGTAAAACAAACCAAACCCCAACCCCACCACGACCATCCATAAACTTAAATACGCCAGACACTCCATCAGCATGATGCCGCGCCTGCCTCCGCCACCACTCCTCACCCCCGCCCTCATAACCGCACCTCCCTCGCAATCGGCAACCTCTTCCGAACAGGCGTCGCCTCCGCCCTCCATTCCAACCTCAATACCCCCTCCCGCACCTCAAGGACAAACCGCCCCGACGGCAAACTCGCCGCCGCCTCAGCCCGCACAGGATACACATGCTCCCCCACTCCAAACTCCCTCCACGCCCCAGCCCGTAAAACCTCCAGCTCACCGT
The DNA here is from genome assembly GCA_046047235.1 of Verrucomicrobiota bacterium. GTDB lineage: Bacteria > Verrucomicrobiota > Verrucomicrobiia > Limisphaerales > JAHDYP01 > JBMTVN01. The sequence continues at coordinate 8,162 of JBJOII010000156.1, forward strand.
CCAATACCTCCATCACCACCGCCCGCTCATACGCCGCCAACGCCACTTTCTGCTGAGGAAATAAAGTCAACGTCAACGGCATCAACGCCAAAACCAAAATAGATAAACCCACCACCGCATCAGCGTTGATGTAGCCTCGCCTACCCCCAAAACATGCCCGCTTCGTCACCATAACGCCGCCACCTCAATCACCGCGATCAATGGCTGAAAGACCGCCACCACCACAAACCCCACCAACAAGCCGTTGCTCAGCACCAATAACGTCGTCAAAACTTGCGATACCCCCTGCTGACTCTGATACGCCCTCGCATCCAATACCTCCAACCACCCCCCCAAGGCCCGTCCAAATCCCCCCCGCGCCGCCGTCGCATTCCCCATCCTCCATGTCAGCT